>JAYUGL010000246.1:0-11007 GCA_043738385.1 Sterolibacteriaceae bacterium | reverse complement strand
TCGACATCCTGGAGCCGCACAACCCGTCGCTCGGCGATAACTTCGAGAAGGCTGTTGGCTTCGCCAAGTTTGCCGAGCAGCACGGTGCGCTTTTCGGGCGGATCGAGATGCTTCGGGCGGCCACCGGTGCCGCAGGGAAGGGCGCTTTTGTCGGTCTGGACTTCAACCAGACGAACGTGCGGAAGAAGGTCATGCTGATCACCAGCAATCCTCAGCTGGATGCTCTCTTCGACAGCGATGGGAAGTGATGCACAGAATGTGGCTATGAAGAACCTGAGCCCATCGACTTTGGCCGCCGGCCCCGACTTCGCGGCTGAGTACAAAGCGGCGCTTGAGATGCAGTCGGCACCGCCGAAGGCGCCGGGGACCTGAGCGGATGGCACGAAGGAAGAAGACAAGTCCGTTCGAAGACCTGATCGACCTGGTCGCGATGCTGCCCTGGTGGGCCTGCATCGCGTTGGCCATCGTGAGCTATCTCGTTCTCAGCGGGCTTGCGAAGCCCGTCGCGGTGACCGCCGTTCAGCCAGGTGATATTGCGCATGTGGCGACACAGGCCATGTGGAAGGCCTTTGCCTATGCCGGGCAGTTCATCGTGCCTGCGGCATGCGTCATCGCTGCCGTGGTGTCCGCGTACCGACGGCACGAGCGCAAGCAGTTGGCATCGAACGTCACCGGGGCCAGCTCGTCCGATGCGTTGGCCGACATGACGTGGCGCGAATTCGAAGTGCTGGTGGGCGAGGGCTTTCGGCTACAGGGCTATGAAGTCGCCGAGACAGGCGGTGGCGGTGCCGACGGTGGCGTCGATCTCGTTCTGCGCAAGGATCGCGAGAAGTACCTCGTCCAGTGCAAGCAGTGGAAGGCGTTCAAGGTCGGCGTGACCATCGTGCGTGAGCTGTACGGCGTCATGGCGGCGCACGGCGCGGCCGGCGGCTTCGTCGTCACCTCGGGACGCTTCACCGACGAGGCCAAAGCCTTCGCCGACGGCAGAAATATCCGCCTGGTCGATGGTCCGAAGCTTTTCGGGATGATCAAGCAAGCCAAAGCGTCCGCCGCTGTCGCTCGCGGCCCCGAGATGCCGGGCCGAGGCCCGGCGGCGACGCCGACAGCGTCGGCTGCAGCGATGGCGCCATCATGCCCGGTGTGCGCGAGCGCTATGGTGCTCCGCACTGCCAAGCGCGGAGCCAACGCCAGCAGCGAGTTCTGGGGATGCACCAAGTACCCCGCGTGCAAAGGCACCCGGCCAAGAGCGCCAAGCTGAGTGTTGTTGCGGGGCCGACCTGGCTAACGCTTGAAACGTGGAGTCCAAGATTCGATGAGCGCTGCTTCGTCCTCCTCGTCTTCGGCATCTGGCAACTTGATGCTGTGAAGCACCGTCAGCGTCTTACCGTAGCGGCCGAGGCCCAGCACGTCTTCGCCGATCGGAAGGCTGCGCTTCCCTCCAAACCAATCCTGCAGGTTGGATGATTCTTCGACACGGGCAGCCTTCTGAACATTGCTTCCGTCCTGGTTGAACGCGTGCGTGGCAGTACCTCGCGGTACTGCTTCGTGCTTGCGCAGCCGGTCTATGCCGCTGGCCTGCTTGAGGGCCTCGGATAGGAAGCAATGGTCGATGCGACTGCCGACGCTGATGATCACCGCGACCGGTTCCCGGGTGCACTGCGCGTAGCGAATGGCTGTCGCGTGCAAAGAGGTCTTGCAGAGCGTGGCAAGCCCCTCGATGGCGGCAAGCCCAACGCCTGCTGTCTCTGTTGCTGGGAAGAACAGGAATCTCGGCATCAGGAAGCCTGCGGCGAACCTGTCGGCCTCGGCTTCGTACCTTTCCTTCGAGTTGAAGCCAGCGCGGGACTCGTGCATGCCGGAGCCACCGGGGATCACGGCATCCATGTGGCCCGGCAGGAAGAAGTGCCCCAGTTCGTGTCCGACGCTGAAGTTCTCGAATCCCTCGTTCTCCAGATGAGTCGCGTAGGCGATCGCGAACTCGTTTCCGCTGCGGACGAGCATGCCTGACACGCCAGCGCTGCTGGTGGGCTTGGCAACGACCTCGATGTCCTTGGCGCGCGCAAACGCCTTCGGATCGATGGGCAGCCTCCCGACCCCCTCGCCCTTGAGAATCTGCTCGGCTAGGAGCGAGGCAAAGGCGAACGGGTCGGCTTGCATCACTTCTTTCCTTTGTCCCTCGCCTTGTTGGCAAGCAGTGTGATCAGTTCGTCGGCGAACTTGCGGTCTGTGTCCTGCAGGGATTCGTAGTGCCGGTGCAGCTGATCAGCCCCAGCCATCTTCTTGAACTCGGCCACGCGGCCCAGCAAGTAGTCCGTCGTGACATCGAGCGTGTTGGCCAGCAGGAGGAGGTTATCGAAGGACGGCTTGCGGGTGGCCGTCTCGAAATGGGATATCGCGGATGGCTGCAGGCCAGCCCGCTCAGCAAGCTCGCCCTGCGTCAGGCCGCGGTACTCGCGCGCCGTACGAAGGCGATCCGGAAAAATTGCAGAAGGTAGGGTTGACCCTGACATGACGACAACGTATAGTTTGTGGTGACTGATTCGTCATGGCCCGGGAGGGCCATCTTTTCAGCCAAGAGCATGACGAATTCGTCTGATCCTAGATGACGCTCGCGGCGACGGCAAGCAAAAAAAGGAACTGCCATGGCTGATGTTCCAGTGACCTGCATTACCAAACCCCACCCCCAGAGCCCGCACGAGCACATCACGCACCTCGGGAACCCTCGCAGCGCCAACGGCGGCTGGATGTGGACCCGCGAGCAGGTGATCGCAAGCATCGACGCGAAGAAGAACACCTTCTACGTCGCGGACCCGATCAGCGGCAAGCGTGCCTACATCGGCGTGGTGCGCGAGGCGGGGAAGGCCCCCTACGTGAGGACGTATGCCGATGGCCGGTGGAGCAACAACCTGCTCTCGTTGAACCAGTGTTCGCTGCAAGGAGCTTGATCACCATGAATTCAATCCCAACAACCCTAAATGCTGAGGACGCGGAAGAGATCACCAAGCTGTTGCAGGAGGCGCGCAAGTACCTTCGCGACGCCATGGGCATGAAGATTTACCAGCCCAACTACGGCGGTGCCAGCTCCAGGATCGCTGAGCTGCTCCAGCGATTCGAGATCGACGCAGGCTAAAGGGAGCAGCGGCATGGCATCTCCGAAGAAGCCCGGTCAGAGCACCGGAAACCAGGGCGGGATCTACCAGGAGGTAGGCCCCAACGGCGGCTTGAAGCCGAACTACTCGACGGTGGCGGACAACAAGCCGCTACCGCCGACCAGCAAGCCGGGCCACGGCTGGTCACCCGTCAAGGTGACACCACCGAGCAAGCGCTGATCGGGAAGGCCTGCGCAGAGCAGGCCTGGGGGGCGGCTTCCGCCGCCCCGGTTCGGTACTTAGTTGGGACCTACACGCCTGCAAAGGATCAAGCATGTCCGGGCAATTTGTTCATCACGATCTTGGCCACCGTCGCGGCGGTGAGGTCGTAGAAATCACTCTCTCTGGGAACTCTGCGAACGTCCGGCTGATGGACAGTTCGAACTTCAGCAGCTACCGCAGCGGTGGCCGTCATCAGTTCATCGGTGGCCGGGCCACCAGGTCCCCGGTTAGGTTGCAGGTGCCACGCACCGGCCACTGGCATGTCGCCGTTGATCTGCAGGGGATGGGGGGCAGGGTGAATTCATCGGCCCGTGTTTTGCCCGGCGCGCTGCCGGCCATCAGCGAATCACCCCTGTCGAGCGCGCCGTCCCTGGTACGCCCAGACGTGCCACCAGGTGTCGACCAGGCGGGGCGTCGGTATGACGTGTTTATCTCGCACGCGTCAGAGGACAAAGATGACATCGTCCGTCCGCTGGCCAACGCGCTGGTCGCCGAGGGGCTGACGGTCTGGTACGACGAGTTCGAGCTGCGGATCGGCGACAGCCTTCGCAGGAAGATCGACCAGGGCTTGGCGAACAGCCGCGTCGGCTTGGTTGTGCTGTCCCAGTCCTTCATTGCCAAAGGCTGGACGAACTACGAGCTGGACGGCATCGTCACCAAGGCGGTGACAGGCGAGCAGGTGCTGCTGCCGGTATGGCACAAGCTGACCAAGCAGGAGGTCGTAGCGTTCAGCCCTTCGCTGGCCGACAAGCTTGCGCGGAATACAGCCACGCACACCGTGGTCGAGATCGCGCAGGAGATCGCGGGGTTGCTCAGACCGAGCTAGTCGCCCTGCCGTAATCAGTGGAAGAAGCCCTTGGTCACCCACGAGGCCGATCCCACCAGAACCGCAGAACAGGTCCACCACGTAACCCACTTGCTGGCTGCTGCGGCCTCAAAGGCAAGCCGCAACTCACGCACCAGGCAGAGCACGAACTTCAGGGTCTCGTTCTTGAAGTGGCCGAAGTCATCGTGGTCATCTTTGCGAGGTTTTAGATCCATCGTTGGGCTCCTTGGCGCTGATCTCGATTCGAATTTGTAAGGCCGGTTTTTGCGAGTGCCTGAGCAACTTACCGACCGCATGTTGGCCGTGGCCGCGCTCCGCATCTATTCGCCTGCGCGAAAGAAGCTAGCAAAGGCGCTGCTGGACATGGACCAGATGTTCGCGACCCGGATCACTCCGCGTAAGGCTGCAGTGCTGCAGCCCCGGGACCTGTCCATCGACAGTGCTTTCCCGTATTAGTTATGACTGATAAAGGACGTTATCAGTCATAATTGAGCGAGCAAAAAGGGGCAAGGCATGACACAGGCATTGACTACGGTTGGCGGCACCTCAGCGACGCTGCCGGCGCTCTTCGCGCCGTCTCCGGCGGCCGGCAAGCGCTACGTCGAGTTCTTCACCGCCAACATCCGCAACCCGAACACGCGCAAGGCCTACGCACGCGCCGCGACTGAGTTCGCCGCTTGGTGCGACCAAGCGGGCCTGACCGAGCTGCGCGATATCGAGCCGGTGCACGTCGCGGCCTACATCGAGACCCTGCAGCTCCGTTTGTCTGCACCATCGGTCAAGTTGCACCTGGCCGGCATCCGCATGCTTTTCGACTGGCTAGTGGTTGGCCAGGTCATCGCCATGAACCCAGCCAGCTCGGTGCGCGGGCCAAAGCACTCGGTCAAGAAAGGCAAGACCCCCGTGCTTGGTGCCGAAGAAGCGCGCGCCATGCTCGATGCCATCGACATCAGCACCCAGATCGGCCTGCGCGATCGTGCGCTGATCGGCCTCATGGTCTACACCTTTGCCCGTGTCGGTGCGGCGATCAAGATGCGGGTCGAGGATGTCTATGTGCAGAGCCGTCGCACCTGGGTGCGCCTGCACGAAAAAGGCGGCAAGCAGCATGAAATGCCCTGCCACCACAACCTGGACACCTACCTGCACGCCTACATCGAAGGCGCCGCCCTGGTGGACGCCAAGGGCTTCTTGTTCCGCTCGGCCATCACGCGTACCGGCAAACTCTCAGACCGACCAATGAGCCAGGCCGATGTCTACCGCATGATCGGCCGGCGCGCGCTGGCTGCCGGCGTCGGCACCAAGATCGGCTGCCACAGTTTTCGTGCCACGGGCATTACCGAGTACCTGAAGAATGGCGGCAAGCTCGAAGTGGCTCAACAAATGGCAAACCACGAAAGCGCCAGAACCACAGGCCTCTATGATCGACGGAACGATCAAGTCAGCCTTGATGAGGTCGAGCGAATCGTGATCTAGCCTCATCACTAAGGCACCTATTGGTGCGTGCCACACATACCAATCAATGAAAACAGCTAAGGCGCAAAATGAATAACTATTACGTCTACGTATACATTGACCCACGTAATCTCGAAGAGTTTTACTTCGGCAAAGGTAAAGGCTCCCGCAAAGACGCTCACTTATCGGATAGTTCTGATAATGAAAAAACTCGCCGAATTGCCGCCATACACAAAGCCAATCTAAAGCCAATTATTCGAGTAATTGCACGCGACCTTTCAGAGCACGACGCCCTTCTTGTTGAGAAAACTCTACTATGGAAGTTGGGGCGGCAACTTACCAATGTTTCTTCAGGTCACTATTCAGACAATTTTCGACCCCACAACACACTTCACACGCTACTGACAGGCTTCGATTACCAATGCGGCTTCTATTATTACAACATCGGCGAAGGGCAGCATCGCGATTGGGATGACTATCACAAATTCGGATTTATATCCGCCGGCCAAGGCACTCGATGGCGCGATGCAATGCTTGGCTTCCAAAAAGGCGATGTTATCGCCGCCTACCTAAAACGACGCGGCTTCGTCGGAATTGGTCAAATAACATCTGAAGCCAAACCAATTCGCGAAGTCATAATAGACGGCAAGCCATTACTCAGCCATGCACTAAAATGCAAAAACATGGGGAAAAATTCAGAATCTGACGATCTGTGTGAATATGTTTGCACAGTCAAATGGATCAAAGCAGACGAGCGACAAAATGCCAAATGGATGGCAAAATCAGGACTATATACAACCACGCACGTTCGCGCCTCGCTCGACGGGCAACCTGCAACGGTTAACTTTCTTCAAAATTCCTTTGGCATTGATGTGGGTAAGTATTTAGTCTAAGGCATATGTAGCAGCAAAACTATTTTGCCCAACCGTAAATCTAGAAAACTTTGCGCAGATATGCATGCCCTTCAATCACTCGCTGGGACGTGCTCGACGCATAGCTTTGGAGACTTCACCAATGCCCGGCAAAGACACGACCCCGAAGAAGTCCGGTAAAACCTTCCGCAACTCCGCAGCATTTGGCAAGAGGATTGAGTACTGGATCATTGGGCGCATGCTCAAGGAAGGCCTCGACGTGTATGTTCCGCTCGTCGATGACCATGCCGTCGATGCCATCATCAAACGACATGATGGTTCGACAGCTCTTATTCAGATCAAAGCTCGATCCAAAGATGTTGTTCCTGGCGATGCAGCACTCTTTGCCGCAATTCCACATGAGGAGATACGCGAAAACTACTGGTTCATCTTCTGGTCTGAGCGGATGGATATGATGTGGATCATGACATCAAAAGAATTCGACAATGAGGCCGTGAAAAACAAGACCGGAAAGAATATCGGTCTACGTTCGATTTGGTTCAATGGCAAGCGCACGGATAAAAAGTCCGGCATCACGCTTGAACACTGTAAGCCTCAGTGGGAAAAATACCTTGCGATTGACTTTAGCCGCATCACTTTGGATGCGACATAAACCCAGAGGGAGACCGAAGTCGTACCGACGCATGAAAAACTTACAGGCGCATCTGGTGTTCTAATAAATCTAGGTGCACAAGACCTTGTATTTCACGGCGGGCCGGGTTACTCGGTGCCTTGGTCGATGAGTTGCTGAAGTATTCTGCGCCCGCGATCGTTGGTCTTTAATCGCCCGGGGCCGAAGGCTGAAGCCAAGGCCATCCAGTTCTTCTTGGCGGTGAACCGTCGCGCGAGTTCCACATACGACTTCGCATCGATAAGAATGCTTGATGCCTCATCGGCTTCTCTCGACTTTGCCGTCAAGCCTTTTTGCGTCAACCCGGCCAGCATTTCCTCTGACAAACTGGTGACGAGGGGCAACACTTTGTCTTGAATTTGAGTCTTCGGCGATAAAGTTTGGGTAGCAAAGTACCCGTCTATACGCCCGACTGCCTCACGCCCGTAGCGACGCTTTGTGAGCTCGAATTCAACATCCGACACTCGGCGCTCAAGGTAGATTAAGCCCTCTGAATGGAGCGCCTTGCGATATAGATCATCGAGGGTCGGCTCACGCCCAATCTTGTGCTTAATTCCGAGGATGGCCGCAGAGGCCCGCTCGCATTCTTGCAGCGCCTGTTTCGCGGTCGAGAGCAATTCGCCACGCCGCACAAGTAGCGCACGAAGTCCTTTCATTCGATCCTGTGCTTCGAGCGCGATGACAAATCGGCGCTCAAGGTCCTCGAAAACGGCACCCAAGTGCTTCTGCCCGCAGTCTTTGCCTATCTGCGTCTCAAGGTCTTCCGTTGTGCCAACAACGTAGCCGCGACCGTGGACGGTGTTGCACAGGCCACAGTGTTGCCAATGCTCGCGCGCCAGGTTGTAACCCCCGATAATTCGCGCCAAGTTGTGCTCCGACAAGCTGATCCGCTCGCGCCATCCCGGGCGGGACTGCCACTGTTCTGGATGTTCGAAGCGCAAGAGTTCCCGTTCGATCCGAATTTCAGGGACAACCGGTGTGGTGCTGTTCATCCATCCAGTGTAGCCAAAGCCGTTGCCTAATGGCGGACGGTGTTACCTCCCGCTTGTCGAACTACCTGGCTGATCCGTCGCCGCGAAAGATGCAGGGAGGGACCCCACGCCGGGATCGCCGGCGCGGGCATCCTCGACCTTAGCTCGCGGTCTTGTCGTTGCTCGGCGGCATACAGACGATGCGGCCGAACACGACCATGGGCTGTCGTGGCCGATGTGAGCAAGTTCACCTGTGCCCCCTACGCTCGCGCCCATATAGTGACCCCGTACACAATCGAATCGCCCGCAAAGATCAACAGGGAGCCCAAAGATGCCCTATCGAAACAAGGTCTACGTCTGCTTCGACGGCGACAACGACATCCACTACTACCGCCTGATGACGGCGTGGCACCAGAGTGATCACACGACGTTCACTTTTTACAACGCTCACGACATCAACACGGCCCGGGACACCAGTCAGGAGGCGTCAATCAAGGCACAGTTGCGCGTCCGCTTGCAAAGCACAAAGGTATTGGTCGTGCTTATTGGGCAAAATACGCGATACCTATATAAGTTCGTTCGTTGGGAGATCGAACAGGCTTTGGCTATGGGGCTTCCGATCATCGCAGTAAACTTGAACAACCTGCGCCAGCAGGACCCTGACCGCTGCCCCCCAATCATCAAGGATGAGTTAGCAATTCACATTAGCTTCAGGGCTGCCATCCTGCAGTATGCGCTTGAGACTTGGCCAGCTGAGCACGCCCGATTCACCCGCGAAAGGAAGATTGATGCATTTTATTACGAGCCTGCGGTCTACGCCCGCCTCGGGATCGATTCGTGATGGAGTTTGTTGTAGGACTGATCCCGGTGTCTGTCAGGATCTTTTTCTCGACCCACTACTGGACTAAGCAATTCTCCTTTGGTAGGTTTATGAAATCGTTCTTTGCTGTTTGCGGCATGGGCGCAGCGGCAGCAGAGGCTGGCAAGAAACTCGTTGACTTATTCAAGGACCCCGGGCAAACCAACTGGCTAACAGTGTTCTTGGATACCCACCACTGGGGCGTTATCCTGACCATTTCTGGCGTCGCGGTCATTGCAGCTATGATCATCCTCAAACCGACGACGAAAGTAACTGCTCTCCTCAAGAAGCGTGATTTAAACATCTCTATTGAGGTAGGCGATTTACTTGCCACTAATTACACGCTCATAATTGGCACAAACACGACCTTCGACACCGCAATCGGAAGTCCAGGCATCAGCCAAGATAGCCTGCAGGGAAAATTTACAAAGCGCTATTACGGAACATCTGTTCAGCACTTGGACACCGATTTGGATGCAAGCCTAAGAAGCGTCGCTTGCAAAGAGCTGAGCGTGATCGAGAAGGGTATGGGCAAGCGCATGCAGTACGAGATGGGCTCCGTCGCAAAGATCAACGCCCACGGCCGAGATGCTTACTTCGTGGCTATGGCGCGCATGAACGGCAATCTCGTCGCTAGCACAACGATAGAGGATGTTCGTACGGCACTTTCCTCGCTGTGGTTGTACATCTCTGAAAAGGGAGGTGGGCTGCCTCGGCTGAGGGTGCCAATTCTCGGCACAGGCTTCGGCAAGCTGGTCGAAACTCGTGAGGAGGTCGTGAAGGAGATCTTGCGCAGTTTGGTCGCCGCTTGCACATCTGACCGGTTTTGCGATCAATTCACTGTGGTCATTTCGGTCAAGGATTTTGTCGAATATAAGATCGATTTGATCGAGCTTGGCGAGTTCCTGAAATATTTGACAACCTATACTGAGCTCCGCTCGGTCAGCGACGTTGGCTCCGGTGTGGCTGTGGGCGCGTAACTGGGCATTATTCGTTCTGGACTGCTTCCGCCTACCGACCGTGTACATTGTTGGCAAGCAAAATGCAGGTGGATGTCTTGAAGAGCGCCAACGTGGCGGTATGGATGTGACAATGTGAAGATTGATCTCGGCAGGCGAACGAAGGGTGAGTTCATAGGCTATTGGAGCAAGATCAACATAGCGTTTGCCTGCGAAAACATGGGTAAGTACTGTCTAATGGGTCGTCATGGGTAACAAATCGAGTATTGACCTTCCAAAAAATGATGGGTGTGCGTTCTGCGCTTACCTTAGAGGCGATCGCCCATACACCATCTTGTCCCGCACGTCAGATACAGCTACGTTCGTCACGCGCGAACAAAGAGGCCGTCCCCATTTGCTTGTATTGCCGGTGCGGCACGTGACAACCATTCTCGAACTCACTGATCTTGAAGTCGCATCTGTTGCCATTGCGGTGCGAGATGTCGCAATCCTGATCGATCGCGCTTACTCAAAGCCGGGGATTGCTGTTTGGCAAAATAATGGGGTGCCGGCAGGGCAAACAATCAGCCACGTTCATTTCCACGTCGCGGGTACGCTTGAGGGTGGTGGAACAGAATTCGGGCCAGTGAAAGAGATCTCTGTCTCGAAGACGGATGAAATCGCGAAGAAACTCTTGGGGCCGGCCTGAGTTAAAGCTTGTACGACACTCGATTCCTGGACATCCGCAGGACCGGTAGTCGTCGGAGCGACGAGCTGCCGGCACGGGCTGATCGACCCGCACCGGCGTCGCCGGTCTTAGCTTGCGGTCTTGTCGTCGCTCGGCGGCATGCAGACGATGCGGCCGGACACAGCCATGCCGGTCGGGATGACCAGGTCGAAGCCGACACCGTTCTTGTGTGGCCAAACGGCGCCAACTTCGATCCAGCGTGCTTTGCGGTCGCTGCCCTCCGGGGCGTTCTCGACCAGGTACGCGCGATGAGTTGGTTTTGTCATGGTGCTTCTCCTTTGTTGTTGTGACCCCCACGGC
>JAYUGL010000245.1:0-3961 GCA_043738385.1 Sterolibacteriaceae bacterium | reverse complement strand
TCACTGCCATCGCGGCCACGGCCAACGACGAACGCTTCGCCGCCATCGCCAAGCTGATCGCCGCATGGCAGCCGACGCTGCTGGTGGTCGGCCTGCCGCTGCGCATGGACGGCGCCGAACACGACATGAGCGCGCGCTGTCGCCGCTTCGCCCATCAACTCGAAGGCCGCTTTCGCCTGCCGGTGGAACTGGTGGACGAACGCCTGAGTTCCGCCGACGCCGAAGCCCGCCTCGCCGCACGCGGCATGGCCTGGCGCAC
Organism: Sterolibacteriaceae bacterium; assembly: GCA_043738385.1. Classification (GTDB taxonomy): domain Bacteria; phylum Pseudomonadota; class Gammaproteobacteria; order Burkholderiales; family Rhodocyclaceae; genus JANYCD01. The sequence goes on along the minus strand of JAYUGL010000245.1, from coordinate 3,702 downwards.
GCGCAAGGACCACCTCGACGCCGAAGCGGCTGCTATTCTGCTGCAAAATTTTTTCGACACGCCGGTCACCGCCCCCAAGCCATGAACCACCACAATCCGCAGCTCAACAAGAATGGCGAGCTGCAACATCTGCTCACCATCGATGGGCTGCCGCGCGACATCGTCGTCGGCATCCTCGATCGCGCCAAACCCTTCACCGTGGTGGCCGAAGGCGCGGCGAAAAAGCTGGCGCAACTGCGCGGCAAGAGCGTGTTCAACCTCTTCTTCGAAAACTCGACGCGCACTCGCACCACCTTCGAGATCGCCGCCAAGCGACTCTCGGCCGACGTGATCAATCTCAACATCACCACCTCGTCATCGTCCAAGGGCGAGACCCTGCTCGACACGGTGGATAATCTCGCCGCCATGCAGGCCGACATGTTCATCGTGCGCCATGCGTCGAGCGGCGCACCACACCTGATCGCGCAGCACCTCGCGGCCACCGGTCGCAACCACATCAGCGTCGTCAATGCCGGCGACGGGCGGCACAGCCACCCAACGCAGGGGCTGCTCGACATGTACACCATCCGCCACTACAAAAAGGATTTCAGCCAGCTCACCGTGGCCATCATCGGCGACATCATGCATTCGCGCGTGGCGCGTTCGCAGATCCACGCCCTGTCCATCCTCGGTGTACCGGAGATTCGCGTCATCGCGCCAAAAACCTTGCTGCCCAACGGTGTCGAGCGCATGGGCGTGCGCGTGTTTCACGATATCCACGAAGGCCTGCGCGGCGTTGATGTGGTGATGACGTTGCGCCTGCAAAATGAACGCATGCAGGGCGCGCTGCTGCCCAGCCCGCAGGAGTTCTTCAAGTCCTACGGCCTCACCGCCGACAAGCTGGCGCTGGCCAAGCCCGACGCCATCGTGCTGCATCCTGGGCCGATGAATCGCGGCGTGGAAATCGATTCGGCGGTGGCCGATGGCGGCCAGGCGGTGATCCTGCCGCAGGTGACCTTCGGCATCGCCGTGCGCATGGCGGTGATGAGCATGCTGGCGGGGAAATGAACTTGAACTCCCCAAACTTTCACCACAGAGACACAGAGGCACAGAGAAAGTCTGAACGGACAAATTACTGTGCCGATTTGCTGTGTAGCAGGTCTTGCCTGGAAGGGTTTTTACGGTTCACCTCTGTGTCTCTGTGGTGAGATGTTTTTTCTAGGATGAACATGAAACTGCACATCAAGAACGGCCGTCTGATCGACCCCGCCAACAACATCGACCGCCAGGCCGACCTGTTCATTGCCGGCGGCCGTGTCGTCGCGGTGGGCCAGGCGCCCGCCGGCTTCGAATCAGCCGGCACGCTCGACGCCGCCAACTGCATCGTCTGCCCCGGACTGGTCGACCTCTCGGCACGGCTGCGCGAACCCGGCTACGAATACAAGGCGACGCTGGAATCGGAAATGGCGGCGGCAGCGGCCGGTGGCGTCACCAGCCTGGCCTGCCCGCCTGACACCGACCCGCCGCTCGACGAACCCGGTCTGGTCGAAATGCTCAAGCACCGCGCCCGCCTGCCCGAATTTGCCCACGTCTATCCGGTCGGTGCGCTGACGCTGAACCTCGCCGGCGAGCGCATTACCGAAATGGCGGAGCTGGCCGAAGCCGGCTGCATCGCCTTCGGCCAGGCCAACACCAGCATCCGCGACACCCAGGTGCTGCTACGCGCCATGCAGTACGCCGCCACTTTCGATTTCGCCGTGTGGCTCTCGGCGCAGGATCCCTACCTCGCCCGCGGCGGCGTCGCCCACGACGGCGAAGTCGCGGCGCGGCTTGGTCTCGCCGGCATCCCGGTGGCGGCGGAGACCATCGCGCTGGCCACCATCCTGCACCTCGCCAGGGAAACCGGCGTACGCCTGCATATCCGCCATATCTCCAGCGCCGCCGGACTGGAGATGATCACCGCCGCGCGCGCGGCCGGCATCAACGCCACCTGCGACGTCGCGGTGCATCACCTGCACCTGTGCGAACACGACATCGGTTACTTCGACCCGCACGCCCGTTTCGATCCGCCGCTGCGCGCCCAGCGCGACCGCGACGCGCTGCGCCAGGGTCTCACCAGTGGTGCCATCAGCGCCGTGTGTTCCGACCACACCCCGGTCGACGACGACGCCAAGCAACTCCCCTTCGACGAAGCCGAACCCGGCGCCACCGGTCTGGAACTACTGTTGCCGCTGACGCTGAAATGGGCCGCGGAAATGAAACTGCCGCTGGCCAAAGCGCTGGCCCGCATCACCTCCGACCCCGCCCGCATTCTCAACATCCCCGCCGGCAAACTCTCCGTCGGCAGTCCCGCCGACGTCTGCATCTTCGACCCCAAGGCCACGCAAAAATTGACCCGCGAATCGCTCAAGAGCCAGGGCAAGAACACGCCCTTCCTCGGCATTGAACTGCAAGGGCGGGTGCGGTATACGCTGATTGACGGGTATCTGGCTTATGACGGGAGTTGGACTTAGGGCTGCGCCCTTAGTCCCTTGGGTAATTAGACCGCACTCCCTCCCATCCTCCCTCGCCAAGCGAGGGAGGCGACTTATCAGTCCCGCCCGATGGGCGGGAAATTGAGTAAATTTCTGCGGCCTGCAACCCGCTGTGAAAGGAAAATTTATGAAAAAGCCTGAGAAAACTCAAGATGAAATGCGTAGCGAATACCGACGCGAATACCTCGGCACGCTGACGCGAGGAAAGTACGTCGCGCGCTATGCGAAAGCGACAAACGTGGCGGTCATCGACAAGGGCCTGTCCAAGGCATTTCCAAACACCGAGGCAGTCAACGACGCACTGCGCAGCCTGCTTACAGTGGCTACTGCCGCTAGGCGTACAACAGCCCGTTCTAAACGGACGCCCTGAAGCTGGTTGTCGTTCAATGGAGAACAGCGTGCGCAAAATATATCTGAACCTGGCCCCTTTGATCATTGCCATTTCCCTTTTTTGTGGCTGCGTTTACCCGACGGCCCACGAAAATTTTAAGAGCAACTTGAGGCTTTATATCGGGAGAGATATCAATTCCGTACAGGCGTACTCAGAAGAAGATTTGCGAGTTAGCGTTCTTCCAAACGGAAATTCCGAATACAGATATACGATACAGTACAAGTATGGCAGGCATGGACCATGCACTAAGATTTTCGAAGTGGACTCAAAAACGCACAAAATCATACGGGCCGATTTCGAGGGGTCGGAGAATGATTGCATCATTCCGATCTAGGAAAAGAATTGGCGAACAACAGTGGCGCAAATATTAAAGGGGTCAGGGTCTGAGGTTTCCCCACGAATAACGGTTTCAGATCAGTGAATTGGCAGATAGCGTTAGCGCAAAAAGGCTACATATTGAATCGCTGATGTGAAGGTGTCCGCATAGCGATGGTCTTTATCCTTGTTAGTGACAAACCTTCAAGGAGGCCCACGCCATGCGAACGAACACGATTGTGTCGCGAGTCATTGGAGATTGCAAAGACACCATGCATGCCGTGCGCTGGCAACGACTGGCGGATCTGAGCACCGCCGCTGTGAGCGGCCAAGCCCTTGCCCTCACTCAATTGGCGCTAGGCAGCGAGTAATTAAAGGGGCCAGGGTTCAATGGCACTACCTTAAGCCCGCTGCGATGTGCGCATTTTGTTGTTTGATCAGTTGTGCGCGCAGGATGTCACGTGGTTTGGTCAGCAACGCATA
>JAYUGL010000244.1:0-3977 GCA_043738385.1 Sterolibacteriaceae bacterium | reverse complement strand
GCCACGATTGAACAGGATCATTGTGGGTATGCTACGGATCGAATATTGCGCACTCGCGACCGGCGAGGCATCGGAATCCACTTTCACGAAACGCACCTCGGTCAATTGCGCAGCTGCGCTGGCGAATTGCGGTGCCATGGTTTTGCAAGGGCCGCACCAGGCTGCCCAGAAATCGACCAGCACCGGCAGTTCGGTGTGGGCAATAAATCCGGGCAAGGTGGAATCGTCCAGCCCCACCGGCTCCGCCGCCATCAGCGGCGTCTTGCATTGACCGCAAACCGGGCCGCTGTGCAGACGCTCCACAGGGACGCGGTTGGTAGTGCCGCAGGCGGGGCAGGCGAGAAACATGACTTACTCCTCAGCAGCCTGGCTCGACGCCAAACTTGCGCAAAATGTTTTCCATCAGGCACCACTTGGTAAGCCCGCTTTGCAACAGGTTGGCACCGACGAAGGCGGTAAATGCGAGCCACCATTGGCTTACAAAAATCGGGCTGCCGGGAATGCCCAGCGCCAGCGACAACAGAATGAAGAGGCCGGCAACGACGCGAACGATCCGCCAGGTGGTCATGATGTTTCTCCTTCAGGTTTGATGATTGCGAGTGCGCCCAACCGTTTCCGGCTGGCAATGAAATACAACAACGGAATCACCACCAACGTCAGTAAGGTGGAGACGAAGATGCCGAATATCAAGGAGATCGCAAGCCCGTTGAAAATGGGATCGTCGAGGATGAAGAAGGCACCGAGCATGGCGGCGACGCCGGTCAGCAGGATCGGCTGTGCACGGGTGATGGCGGACTGCACCACCGCCTCTTTGAAAGGCACGCCATCACGCACCTGCAGATTGATGAAGTCCACCAGCAGGATGGAATTCCTGACGATGATACCGGCCAGTGCGATCATGCCGATCATGCTCGTGGCCGTGTACGGCGCGCCGAGCAAGGCATGCCCGGGCATGACGCCGACGATGGTCAGTGGAATGGGGGCCATGATGATGAGCGGCGTGAGATATGAGCCAAACTGCGCGACCACCAGCAGGTAGATCAGGATCATGCCCACCGCGTAGGCCGCTCCCATGTCGCGAAAAGTTTCATAAGTGATCTGCCACTCGCCGTCCCACTTGATGGCGTAGTCGCGATAGGCGTCCTCCGGCGGGCGGATGAAATACTCAGCCACTTTTCCGCCGCCGGGCGTGCCGATCGCGGCAATCGCCGAGCGCATCGCAAACATGCCATATAACGGGCTATCCACCTTGCCGGCCATGTCGCCCACGACGTAGTTCACCGGATGCAGATCCTTGTGATAGACCGGCTGCTCGCGCTGCGTATCGCTGACGGTGACCAGCTCGCGAATCGGCACCAACTTGCCTGCGGCGGTACGTACTGAAAGCTGTAGCAGCGTAGCCAATTCGCCGTGTTGCTCGGGCGGCAGTTGGATGGTTGCGGCGACCGGATATTTGCTGCCGTCGTGTAACCAGGTCGCGGCTTCACCCGCCAGACCGGCACGCAGCGTTTCGACGATCTGCTGTTGCGTCACCCCCAGCAGCGCGGCCTTGCGGCGATCCACCAGCAACAAGGTGCGCGGGGCGAGGGCGATGCTGCTGTCGTCGACATCAACCACGCCAGCGGTTTTTTCAAAGATGGCACGAATCTGTTTCGCGACGGCGCGGCGGCCCTCCGCTTCCGGGCCGTACACTTCGGCCACGATCGGTGCCAGCACCGGCGGACCAGGCGGGACCTCGACAACCTTCACATTGGCACCGAAGCGCTTGCCGATTTCCTGCAACGCCGGACGCACCCGCGTGGCGATGGCGTGGCTCTGGTCGCTGCGTTCGTGTTTATCGACCAGATTGACCTGGAGTTCACCGACTTCACCGCCGGCGCGCAGGTAGTATTGGCGCACCAGCCCGTTGAAATTGATTGGCGCCGCCGTGCCGGCATACGCCTGGTAGTTCACCACTTCCGGTACGGTCGCGAGATGCGCACCCAGTTCGCGCAACACCGCCGCCGTTTTTTCCAGCGGCGTGCCGGCGGGCATATCCACCACCACCGAGAATTCGGATTTATTGTCTAGCGGCAGCATCTTCAGGCGCACCAGGCCGATAGCGGGCAGTAGTAACGAGATGGCGATCAGCGCCAGTACGCCGAAACCCAGCAGGCGACGCGCGCGCGGACCGCGCTTGTCATCGAGCAGCGGGGTGAACACGCGACGGAATAATGGCGCGAGCTTGCGGGTCAATGGCGATACCGTGTGTGGCGCATCGGCATCCGTTTGCGCATGTGCATGTATCGGGGTTGGTGTCGCCTTCATCCATAACCTTGCCAGCCAGGGCGTCACCACGAACGCAATGACGAGCGACAGCAGCATGCCCATGCTGGCGTTGATCGGGATCGGGCTCATGTATGGGCCCATCAAACCCGAGACGAACGCCATCGGCAGCAACGCGGCGATCACCGTGAAGGTGGCCAGGATGGTGGGGCTGCCGACTTCATCGACGGCGCCGGGAATGAGTTCGGTCAGCGATTTGCCCGGATGCAATTGCTGGTGGCGATGAATGTTCTCGACCACGACAATGGCGTCATCGACCAGGATACCGATGGAGAAGATCAGCGCAAACAGCGACACGCGATTGAGCGTGAAGCCCCACGCCCACGACGCGAACAGCGTGGCTGCAAGCGTCAGGATTACCGCCGTGCCGACGATCGCGGCCTCGCGGCGACCCAGGGCGATGAACACCAGCGCGACCACCGAGGCAGTGGCAAATAGCAGTTTGGTGATCAGCTTCCTGGCCTTGTCGTCGGCGGTGGCACCGTAGTTGCGGGTTTCGGCGACGTCGACATTGGCCGGGATGACCGTGTTCTTCAGCATCTCAACACGGCGCATCACGGCGTCAGACACGTCGATGGCATTCTCGCCGGGCTTTTTGGTGACGGCGATGGTGACGGCGGGATATTCGGCGCTGTCCTTGCCCACCGTGCCATGCCAGGCATAGTGGCTCGGCGGCGGCGCACCATCACGCACGTCCGCGACATCACGCAGGAAGACCGGCTTGCCTGCACGCACGCCGACCACCAGATCGGCCAGGTCTTCTCCGTTCTCGAAGAACGGTCCGGATTCAATCGCCACGGCGCGATTGCCCGACAACAGGTCGCCCACCGGCATGCCGGCGTTGGCTGATTGCAGCGCGGCGCGCAGGTCGGTGACCGTGACCCCGCTTCCCGCCATGCGGGCCGGATCAATCTCGATCATGATGGCGCGGCCGGGACCGCCGATGGTGCGCACTTCGCGGGTGCCTGGGACGCGTTTCAAATCTGTTTCGATGCTGTGCGCCACCCGCTCGAGGTCAAATGCGCCGGCGGCCTTGCTGAACAGCGTCAGCCCGACGATAGGCACATCGTCGATGCCCTTCGGCTTGACCAACGGATCGAGCACGCCGAGTCCCTTCGGTAGCCAGTCAGCGTTAGCGCTGACCGCGTCATGCAGTCGCACCAGTGCCTCGGTGCGCGGCACGCCGACCTTGAATTGCACGGTGATGATTGCCATACCCGGGCGCGACACCGACATCACATGTTCGGTACCGGAGATCTGCGAAAGTACCTGTTCGGCCGGCGTAGCCACCATCTGTTCCACGTCACGGACCGATGCGCCGGGAAACGGCACCAACACATTGGCCATGGTCACATTGATTTGCGGCTCTTCTTCACGCGGCGTGACGAACACGGCAAACGCGCCCAGCAACAGCGCGGTCAGGGCGAGCAGCGGTGTGATCTGCGCCCTCAGGAAAGCGGCTGCGATGCGACCGGATACGCCTGGCGGCGTTTTCATGGCGGTCAGCGTATCCGCGCGGCGGCTTGCGGGTCGGTGGCGACGCGCTCACCGGCGGCAATCCCGCTAAGCACTTCTGTCGAATCGTCGGCGCTCCGGCCCACTCGGACCTGGCGCAGTACCGGCTTGCCGGCGGCGTCCAGCACGTAGGCACC
>JAYUGL010000243.1:0-4010 GCA_043738385.1 Sterolibacteriaceae bacterium | reverse complement strand
CCGCCCCAGCAACCCACAGGGTATCTCGCTCGCCCGAAGCAGCGATAGTAATATGAATTACGCGCACTCAAGGCACACAAGATTGCTTTTGCGCAGGCTGAATAAATTTACGTCTGCGCCGAACAAAGACAAACCCCGACATTTATTTGCCAAGGCATGAATAACTCGCCCTTTTATCTGCAAATCTGGTCTGCGCCACCCATGAACTGAAGCAGGTGGCGTGCGGTTTGTCGTGCCCCGCCCGCGCGTGGGAGCAGACATGAAACGCATGCTTTTCAATGCGACGCAAGCCGAGGAACTCCGCGTCGCGATCGTTGATGGTCAGAAACTGATCGACCTCGACATCGAATCGGCCTCGAAAGAGCAACGCAAGAGCAATATCTACAAAGCAGTCATTACCCGCCTCGAGCCCAGCCTCGAAGCCGCCTTCATCGATTACGGCGCTGAACGCCACGGCTTCCTGCCATTCAAGGAAGTTTCCCGTTCCTTCTTCAAAGCCGATGTTGATCCGGCCCGTGCCCGCATTCAGGATGCCCTCCATGTCGGCCAGGAACTGATCGTCCAGGTCGAAAAGGACGAGCGCGGCAACAAGGGCGCGGCACTGACCACCTTCATCTCGCTGGCTGGCCGCTATCTGGTGCTGATGCCCAACAACCCGCGTGGCGGCGGCGTCTCACGCCGTGTCGAAGGCGAAGACCGTCAAGAGTTGCGCGATGTCATGGACGCGCTCGACGTACCACCGGGAATGAGCCTGATTGCCCGTACCGCAGGCATCGGCCGCAACGCCGAAGAGTTGCAGTGGGATCTGAACTACCTGATGCAGTTGTGGCGCGCCGTGGAAGGCGCCGCGCAAGGCCAGTCCGGCGCGTTCCTGATCTATCAGGAATCCAGCCTGGTCATTCGCGCGATCCGCGACTACTTCCATGCGGAAATCGGCGAAATCCTGATCGACACTGACGACATCTACGAGCAGGCCCAGCAGTTCATGGCCCACGTGATGCCGGGCAACGTCAATCGCGTCAAGCGCTACCAGGACGACGTGCCGCTGTTCTCGCGCTTCCAGATCGAACACCAGATCGAATCGGCCTATTCGCGCCAGGTCACGCTGCCTTCCGGCGGTGCCATCGTCATCGACCACACCGAAGCCCTGGTTTCCGTCGACGTCAACTCAGGCCGCGCTACCAAGGGTTCGGACATCGAGGAAACCGCACTCCGCACCAACAGCGAAGCCGCCGACGAAATCGCCCGCCAGCTGCGCCTGCGTGACTTGGGTGGCCTGATCGTCATCGACTTCATTGACATGGAGAGCACCAAGAACCAGCGCGAAGTTGAAAATCGTCTGCGCGACGCGCTGCATCACGATCGGGCACGCGTGCAAACCGGCAAGATCAGCCGCTTCGGCCTGCTCGAACTGTCGCGTCAGCGCCTGCGCCCGGCATTAGCGGAAACCAGTTACGTCACCTGCCCGCGCTGCACCGGCACCGGCCACATTCGCAGCACCGAATCTTCGGCATTGCACATCCTGCGCATCATCGAAGAAGAAGCGATCAAGGAAAACACCGGCGCGCTCCACATTCAGGTACCGGTTGACGTGGCCACTTTTCTGCTCAACGAAAAGCGTGTCGACATCGCCCACATCGAGCTGCGCCATCACGTTAACCTGGTGATCATTCCCAACCGTCATCTGGAAACCCCGCAGCAGGAAATCACCCGCCTGCGCCATGACCAACTTAATGCCGAAGGCACCGCGATCCCCAGCTATCAGATGGCTGAGAAACCGCTGGAAGACAGCTACCAGACACCGTCGGCCAATACCGATGTGAAGCCGGCACGTCAGGAGGCTGTAGTCAAAGGCATTACGCCCGACCAGCCCGCGCCCAACATCGAACACCCGGCAAAGGAAGCAAAGACAGCACCGAAGGCGGAAACCGGGTTCTTTACAAAAGTCATGGCCTTCTTCAGTGGCGCGCCGACCACACCTCCGGTTGCGGAACCGGTGCAGAAGCCGGCGCGTCGCGAACGCAGCGAGCGTGGCGGGCGCGATGGCCGCAACAAGAGTGGCAATCGCCGCGATGAGCGGCCGCCGCGCGAAGGTGGCGAACGCAAGGAACGCGGCGAACGTCCGGATCGTGGTGAACCACGTCCGCCAAAACGCGAGGAAGCGCAGGCCGATGGCAATCGTGAACCACGCCGCAACAAGCCGGAGCGCGGTGAACGACCGCCACGTCCGCCGCGCCCTGAACAAGCGGCCAAGCCGGCGAACACCGAACCGGCATCCGCTGAAAATTCGCAGTCTGCCGAAATTCCCAACGGGCAGACCGATGCAGGTGGACAAGGCGAACCGCGTCGGCGCAGTCGTCGCGGCGGTCGCGGTCGCGGCGAACGTCGCCCGGATGGAGCCGAAGCGACTGACCGCGAGTCGCTGAACGAAACTGTCGCTGTTGAGGAATCGGCAGCGCCTGTCGCAAGCGCCATGCAGATGCCGTTGGCAGCCGCGCCCAGCGCTGAACCGAGCGTCATGGCCGAGACTCACGCACCGGTCGTCGAAGCTTCACTAGCGCCGCCCGTGGTTCAGCCCGTCGTTCAGCCGGTGGCCATACACCACCAGCCGTTGCCCCAGCCCATGCCGGAACCCGTGGCAGTGCAGGCTTTGCCCGTACCCGCAGCAGTTGTGGAGCCCACGCCCATTCCGCGGCCAACGCCGCAACCGATCAAGGTTGACCTGTCCGGTTCGCTGGAACAGGCGGGCTTGGTCATGATCGAAACCGCGGCGGAAAAGACAGCCCGGCTCGATGGGCAATTCACGGTGTCCGAGCCGCAGCAATTCGGGCGCAAGCCCAAGCCGGTGGTCGTAATCGCCGATGAACCGCTGCAAATAGTGGAAACACGGCGCGAGTAAGCGCGACCTCGCGCAAGAAGCAAAAGGGCGCACCGCGGTGCGCCCTTTTGCTTTTGTGAAGCGACCAAGGAAACACTGATCTGACGACCGGTGGCCCGATTCAACTTTCAGCCACACGACGCAGTAGCGCGACGGCCTGCGCCGCAATGCCCTCGCCGCGCCCGGTGAGGCCAAGCTTTTCCGTCGTCTTGCCCTTGACGTTAACCTGTGCCGCAGTGATGCCGAGGTCTGCGGCAATGTTGGCGCACATGGCTGCCGCATGCGGCGCAATCTTCGGTGCTTCGGCAATCACGGTGCAATCTACATTGCTCACGCGCCAACCGGCGGCGCGAATTTTTTCCATCGCCGCGCGCAGCAACATGCGACTGTCGGCACCGACAAAAGCCGGATCGGTATCGGGGAAATGCCGGCCGATATCGCCCAGACCCGCTGCACCGAGCAAGGCATCCGTCACCGCATGCAACAACACGTCGGCATCGGAATGCCCGAGCAGTCCGCGCGCGTTGGCGATGCGCACGCCGCCGAGAATCAGCGGCCGGCCTTCCACCAGTGCATGCACATCGAAGCCCTGCCCGACGCGGATATCCATCATGTCTCCCTGTTTCCGAGTATCAACTCCGCGAGGTGCAAATCCTCTGGCCACGTCACCTTCAGATTGGTGCCTTCAGCATGCACCAGCTTCGGTTGCAGGCCAAGCGCCTCAATGGCGCCAGCCTCATCGGTGACATCGGCACACGCCTGCAACGCCTCCAACAACTGACGATAACGAAACATCTGCGGCGTCTGCGCCTGCCACAATTGCTCGCGCAAAACAGTCGCGACAATACGCGATGTCGAATCGGCGCGTTTCAAGGTATCCGCCACCGGCCTGGCGAGGATGCCGCCCACCGCGTCGGCGCCGACCTCACGTATCAAGGCATCGACCTGCGCCACCGTCAGACAGGGTCGCGCCGCGTCATGCACCAGCACCCAGTCATCCACGCCAACACTATCCGCCATCGCTTGCAGTCCATTGCGCACGCTGGCGGCACGCGTTTCGCCGCCACAACGCAATACCGCGAGCTTGTTGCCGAGCGAACGCCAGTCATGGCGCTGCCACTCCACATCGCCC
>JAYUGL010000242.1:0-11187 GCA_043738385.1 Sterolibacteriaceae bacterium | reverse complement strand
TTCACGTGCATATGCATGTGCTCGGCGGCAAGGATCCGCTGCCGGGAATGATCCAGCGCACAACTTAGATATTTTGATTCAGGAGTACACAAGATGGGTTCATTCAGTATTTGGCATTGGCTAATCGTTCTGGTGGTGGTGCTGTTGATTTTCGGCACCAAGAAACTGCGCAACATCGGCTCGGATCTGGGCGGTGCGGTAAAGGGTTTCAAGGAGGGCATGAAGAGCGCGGATGCTGACAAGCCAGCCGCAAGGCTGGACAGCGCGGAGACCGGGCAGACAATTGAAGGCGAAGTGAAGGAAAAGGCCAAGAGCTGATCGAGCGCTTTCTTTCCGGCTACAGTCATGTTTGATTTCAGTGCCGCCGAGATCTTCGTCATTGGTGTTGTCGCGCTCATCGTGATCGGCCCGGAGCGGCTGCCGCGCGTGGCGAAAACATTAGGCAACCTGTTCGGGCGGTTACAGCGCTATGTATCCGAGGTCAAGTCGGATATCAACCGTGAAATCGAATTGGAAGAATTGCGAAACCTGAAGGCGACGATGCAAGATGCGGCTCGTTCGATCGAGCAGTCCGTCACCTCGCAAGTCAATTACATCGACAGCGAGGTCAAGCAGGCAGGCGCCGAAGTGCAAAAACAGGTCGAGTCGGCAGTTGCTCCCGTAGCCGGGATCCAGTTAGTGCCTCCTGCGAAGCCGGCTTCGGAAAATCCCGTCACGGGCGCCGAAGAAACAGGACCGGCTGCCGATACACCGGATGCGTCACCTTCCCAGCCTGAAACGCAGTCTACGAACGACAAACCGGCCTGACTGTCAGCCGGATTCCTACCGCCCTTTTCCCGCGACCGATCCAACAAACGATGGCCGAGCCGGATTCATTCATGTCGCATCTGATCGAGTTGCGCGATCGCCTGCTGCGTTGCGTGCTCGCGTTGCTGCTCGTATTCATCTGCCTGTTTCCGTGGGCTCGCGACTTGTATGCGTTGCTTGCGCAGCCGATGATCGCTTCGATGCCGGCCGGCGGAAAGTTGATTGCAACCGAAGTGACCGCGCCGTTCTTCGTTCCGGTAAAAGTAACGATGATGGCCGCTTTTGTAATCGCGTTGCCTTACCTGCTCTATCAAATCTGGGCGTTTATAGCCCCGGGACTGTATGTGCATGAAAGGAAGCTCGTCGTCCCCCTCATTATCACGAGTACGCTGCTGTTCGTTTGCGGCATGGCATTCGCGTATTACCTGGTATTCCCGGTGGTATTTCACTTCATGGTGTCGGTCGCACCGGAAGGCGTGGCGGTCATGACGGATATTGGCAAGTACCTGGATTTCGTGTTGAGCTTGTTCCTGGCGTTTGGCGTGACCTTCGAAGTGCCGATCGCAGTGGTGATCCTGGTGCGGATGGGCTTGGTAAGCGTCAAGACGCTCAAGGAAATACGCCCGTACATGATCGTCGGCGCATTCGTAGTCGGCGCGATTTTCACTCCGCCGGATGTGGTTTCCCAGGTGATGCTCGCCGTTCCGCTATGGATTCTTTACGAACTGGGGATATTCGTATCGCAATGGATTTCCAAACCCGTTGCCGAGGAAACGCAATCGGGATCGTCAAGCTGAACCGGCCTTCGGGGACTATCCCTACTCGAGTTCGTTGCGACGGTTGGGCCGCGGGCGCTTGCCAACACTCACCTTCACTAACATCTCATTCCGGTTGCGAAGGATTTTCAGCGTGGTTTGTTTCCCAGGCTCAAGCGCGGCAACCAGATTGAGCATGCTGGTCGAATCGAGAACCTGGCTCGATTCGACCGATACGAGGATGTCCCCCGGCTTGATTCCTGCCCGGTCTGCCGGTCCACCGCGCAATACGCCCGCGATTAATGTACCGCGGGGGTTTGAAAGCTTGAACGATTCGGCCAGTTCCGCAGAGATGTCCTGCACTTCCACTCCGATCCATCCGCGCGTTACCGATCCTGTGCGCACGATTTGTTCCATCACCTGTCGGGCCAGATTGGCGGGAATGGCGAAGCCGATGCCTAGTGAGCCACCGCTGCGTGAATAGATCGCGCTATTGATGCCAACGAGGTTGCCGGTGGCGTCGACGAGGGCGCCGCCGGAATTACCGGGATTGATGGCCGCGTCCGTTTGAATGAAATTTTCGAAAGTGCTGATACCGAGATGGCTGCGTCCGAGCGCGCTGACGATGCCCATCGTAACCGTCTGCCCGACGCCGAACGGATTGCCGATGGCGAGGACCACATCGCCGATGGAAAGTTTGTCCGGATTGCCGAATGTCGCCGCGGGCAGTCCGGAGATGTCCACTTTAAGGACTGCCAGATCGGTTTCAGGATCGGTTCCAACGACCTTGGCCGGGGCCTTGCGACCATCGGCAAGCGCAAGTTCAATTTCGTCCGCCGCCTCGACGACGTGATGGTTCGTCAATATGTAGCCTTCCGGTCCGACGATCACGCCGGATCCGAGACTGGAGCTGTGCTGCGTATCGCCGTCGAGTTGGTCGCCGAAAAAGCGCCTGAACAACGGATCGTCCATGAAAGGATGCCGCGGGACCTTGACGTCTTTGCTGGTAAAGATGTTGACGACGGAGGGCATCGCCTTCTTTGCCGCAGGACTCAGCGAAAGGAAATTTGGTCGGTCCCCGGGTCCCTCCACTGCTTCGCGAACGGTGACGATTCCACCGCTATGCCCAGACCAGGAAACGAGATCGGGCCTCAGCGTCACGACGACAAAAAGCGCGGCGAGGCTGATGGTAACGGCTTGTGAAAATATGAGCCAGAGCTTGCGCATGAGATGAAACGGACGGGAGAGTGGCTGCGTAAGGAAGCGCATTATTCCCTAAATGGCCTTGTCATTAAAGCGCCCATGTCCCTTACGGCATTGAGGGCCCCGCGGCGATGCCGTAGTCAACCCATTGACGGACTGGCTGGATAACTTGCCCATAAATGCTTAGAAATCCGCTACTTGAGTTGGAAAACCTGGATTGACAAGCGATGCAGCGTTCAACTACACTACGCGGCTTTCGTTAACGACCCGACGCGAAACACCCGCCATGAAGACGTTTTCAGCCAAATCCCATGTGGTAAAGCGCGACTGGTTTGTGGTCGACGCCACCAATAAAGTATTGGGGCGCCTCGCCTCCGAAATCGCCAAACGACTGCGGGGAAAGCACAAGGTGACCTTTACCCCGCACGTCGATACCGGTGACTACATCGTCGTCGTTAATGCCGAAAAGCTCCGTGTAACGGGCGACAAGGCTGAGCAGAAGGTGTACTACCGTCACTCCACCTACCCGGGTGGCATCTACAGCGCGACTTATTCCAAATTGCATGCTCGTTTCCCCGGACGCGTGCTGGAAAAGGCGGTAAAAGGCATGTTGCCCAAGGGGCCACTCGGTTACGCGATGTTGAAAAAGCTGAAGGTGTATGCGGGGTCTGACCACCCGCATTCGGCGCAACAACCGCAAACTCTCAACGTTTAGGGAATTACATGGCAATCCAGTACAACTATGGCACCGGCCGCCGCAAGAGCGCGGTTGCGCGTGTTTTCATCAAGCCCGGTAAAGGGAAGATAATCGTCAATGACAAGCCGGTCGATGATTTTTTTTCGCGCGAGACCGGTCGCATGGTCGTACGTCAACCTCTGGTATTGACCAATCACCTTGATACCTTTGACATTCTGATTAACGTTGATGGTGGTGGGGAGTCGGGTCAAGCCGGTGCGGTCCGACATGGCATCTCGCGAGCATTGATCGATTACGATGCATCGCTCAAGCCGGTACTCAGCAAGGCGGGGCTGATTACCCGGGATGCAAGAGAGGTAGAGCGCAAGAAAGTTGGTCTTCATAAGGCGAGGCGCCGTAAGCAGTTTTCCAAGCGCTAGTGTCACGAACCAAGAAAAAGCCGCCATCGGGCGGCTTTTTTATTTGCATCATGATGTTATCAGGCTATATCATGAAAATTCATTTAAGTCATTGGTGAAAATGAAAAAAGTTGGCGTTGTCGGAGGTACCGGCTATACCGGCGTAGAGCTTCTTCGGATTCTTGCAACGCACCCAGAAGTCGAGCTGGCGGTTATCACGTCACGCAAGGAGGCGGGGACGCCGGTTGCCGACTTGTTCCCCAGCCTGCGCCGTCGCGTGACGATCAGCTTTTCCGATCCGGCTGCAGCCGGACTCGAGAAATGCGACATCGTGTTTTTCGCTACACCCAACGGCCTTGCGATGGCAGAAACGCCTGCGTTGCTCAAAGCCGGCGTTCGCGTAATCGATCTCGCGGCGGATTTTCGCATCAAGGACATCGCCGAATGGGAAAAGTGGTATGGCATGACTCACGCGTGTCCGGACCTCGTTGCCGAGGCTGTTTACGGCCTACCCGAGGTGAACAGGGAACAAATCGCCAAGGCACGGCTAATTGCCAATCCAGGCTGCTATCCGACCGCAGTTCAACTGGGATTTTTGCCGTTGATCGAGGCCGGAGCCGTAGACGATTCCCACTTGATTGCCGATGCAAAATCGGGCGTCAGCGGCGCGGGACGGAAGGCCGAAGTGCACATTTTGTTTGCGGAGACCTCGGATAATTTCAAGGCCTACAGCGTGCCGGGACATCGGCATCTGCCCGAGATTTCCCAGGGTCTGAGCCGCGCAGCGGGAAAGAAGGTGGGTTTAACCTTCGTGCCACATCTTACGCCGGCCATACGTGGCATTCACGCGACGCTTTACGCGCGATTGACCCGGGATGTCGATCTGCAGGCGCTCTACGAAAAGCGCTATGCAGCCGAACCATTTGTCGATGTTCTTCCCCCGGGGAGTCATCCCGACACGCGCTCTGTCAGGGGCGCCAACGATTGCAGAATCGCAGTGCATCGTCCGGGAGGCGGCGATACGGTGGTGATACTTTCAGTCATCGACAATCTGGTGAAGGGAGCCGCTGGGCAGGCGGTTCAGAACATGAATCTGATGTTCGGGCTGCCGGAGACCATGGGCCTCGAACACGTACCGCTTTTGCCGTGACGCTGATCCGGGTCATCAAGCGCCGCTTCGGAATCGCCGCTCCCCGAGTCGCGATTCACACTCATGTGCCGTGGTACTGGCGCTGGCTTTCAGTCGCGGTTTTTGCCGGTGCCGTAGTTGGTGTGGGTTGGCTGACCTATGATTTTGGCCGGCAATACGCTGGATTCGACAACAGCGAAGCGCAGCGACAGAAAAGCCACCTGGAAGATGTGAATTCCAAGCTTCAGGTTGAAAACGCGGCGTTGAGGCGGGAGATCGCGGCCGCCGAGCGCCAATTGCAGATCGAATTAGCGACGCACGGAAACCTGTCCGGACAGATCCACAATCTTGCTGACGAGAATGCTCTGCTCAAGGAGGATCTGGCCTTCTTCCAGACGCTGATGGCATCCGGCGGCGAGGCTGGGGGTATCAGTATCAACCGATTCCGCGTACAGCCGGACGCGCTACCCGGGGAATATCGCTATCGTCTATTGATCGCGCAATCCAAGCAACGGGTGAAGGATTTTCGCGGGCGCCTGCAGTTTATTGTCGATTTCGAACAAGACGGAAAATCGGAGGTCATCAGCCTTCCCAAGGGCGCCGAAGGGAGCCAAGCGTATAATTTGGCATTCAAGTTCTATCAGCGCGTCGAGGGGACATTTCTGGTGCCTCCCGGCGCTGTCATAAAGAAAGTACAGGTTCGCGTGCTGGAAACCGGCAATCCTGCGCCGGTGTCGACACAGAGCGTGAGTCTGTCTTGAGCGGAGTACTGCCATGTTCGGAGCAAAAACCACAAAACCGCAAAACCGCATCGACAGCTTGGTCGGCGCGGGCACGATCGTCGAAGGCAACATTTCATTCAGCGGTGGCTTGCGCGTGGATGGGCGGGTGCGCGGAAACGTATTGACGGCCGATGATCAGCCCAGCACCTTGGTTTTGAGCGAAAAGGCCCAAATTGAGGGGGAGATAAGGGTTTCACATGCCGTCATCAATGGCACAGTCATCGGACCAGTCCATGGTTCCGAGTATGTCGAACTGCAACCCAAGTCCAATGTCACAGGGGATGTGCACTATCGGACGCTGGAAATCCAGCTGGGCGCAGTGGTGCAAGGTCGGTTGGTGCACAAAGATGACGAAAAAGCCCAGAAAGTCGTGTCGCTGAAAGGGTCTGGCGGAGATTGACCGGCTGACGCCAGCGCCAGATAATGAATCGAGCTGGGTTCACATTGGGAGCAGTCAATGAACGCCGTAACTGAAATGCCGTCGCCGCTGCTGTTTACGGACAACGCGGCAAAGAAGGTGAAGGAACTGATCGACGAGGAGGGGAATCCCGGCCTCAAGTTGCGCGTGTTCGTCACGGGCGGGGGCTGTTCGGGTTTCCAGTACGGCTTTACCTTCGACGAGGAAACGAATGAAGATGACGCCGCCATGGAGAAAAACGGTGTAACGCTTCTGATCGATGCGATGAGCTACCAATATCTGGTCGGTGCGGAAATCGACTATCAGGAAAGCATTGAAGGAGCGCAATTCGTGATCAAGAATCCGAATGCGAGTTCTACTTGCGGATGCGGATCTTCGTTTTCCGCATAAGAGACATTCAGGAAAATCGCGCAGGGCGGCACTAAATGCCGCCCTTTTGTTTCTTACGCTGGGTAAATTGCGCCCAGAATTCGCGGACCCGTCGCGCCGGTTACGGAAGAAAGATTTCCGGGTTGCAATAGCAGGGCCTGACGGGCGAGCCAGGCAAACGCGCAAGCCTCCACCCAGTCGGGATCGATATCGAGTTTCGCGGTCGTGGCGATGAGCACGCCGGGGAGTGCGGCAGCAATTCGCGACATCAATGCCGAATTGGCAGCGCCTCCTCCGCATACATAGAGCTCTTTCACACCGTCGCAATGCGAATCGACGGCGCGAGCAATGCTAACAGTTGTCAGCTCGAGCAGGGTCGCCTGAACGTCACGGGGTTTTTCGTTTCCGGAAAGACGTTTTTCCAGCCAGGCGAGATTGAAAAGCTCGCGGCCCGTGCTCTTGGGAGGATTCCGGGGAAAATACTCGTGTGCGAGAAGGGCGTGCAGAAGTTCGTCCAGGCAGCGCCCGCCTTTTGCCCACGCACCATCCTGGTCGAATGGCTTGCCAAGATGCAGTTGGATCCAGGCGTCCATCAATATGTTGCCCGGCCCGGTATCAAACCCTTGAACTGCTCGTGAACTTAGATCGGTCACATTGGCAATGCCGCCGATGTTGACGATGACTCGATGGATCGACGAATGAGCAAACACCGCTTGGTGGAAGGCGGGGACCAATGGTGCGCCTTCACCTCCTGCAGCAATGTCGCGGCTGCGAAAATCGCAAACCACGATATTGCGCGTCAGCTCCGCCAACAGAGCGCCATTGCCAAGCTGGATCGTATATCTGGCATCTGGACGATGCCGGATCGTCTGGCCGTGGCAACCGATGGCCAGCACATCGGTGAAACGCAATCGTGTCTTGTTCAGCAACTTGTGAACGGCCTGCGCGTAAATTCGTGCGAGCTCGTTGCCAAGCACCGCCGCCATATGAATTTCGTCGGATTGGGGATGATGGATAGCCAGCAGTCTGGCGCGAAGCGAATCTTCAAAAGGCAAAAAGGCCTCGCCAATGATCCGACGCCGATGGCCGGAAAAATCGATCAATACGGCATCCACGCCGTCAAGGCTGGTTCCGGACATAAGACCGATGTAATGTTCTGCGCTCGCCATGGACAGGAAGTCTAGCAGGCAGTCGTCAGCCGATACGGCGGATGCCGTCGAAGGATCTCAATCCAGACGAGCGAGATCGGTATTGCGCAGCATGTCCAGCCGCGCAAAGAGGGGTTGGGCGAATTCGTCGAAAGCCGGCCGCAACTGCGCAGTGATACGCGGACCAGGAGGCATGGCGAGCCGCATCGGGTTCTGATGCACACCATTGACATGGAATTCGTAGTGTAGGTGCGGCCCGGTGGCCAATCCGGTAGTGCCAACGAAGCCAACGATTTCTCCCTGGACTACGCGCTTTCCCCGCCGCATCCCCTGGCTGAATCCCGATAGATGCGCGTACAAAGTCTCATACCCATTGGTATGGCGCACGACCACGACGTTACCATAGCCTCCCTTGCGACCGACAAGAGTGACATGACCGTCGGCAGTCACGCGCACCCGTGTACCGGTGGGCGCGCCGTAGTCGATCCCTTTATGGGCGCGCCAAGTCTTGAGGACCGGGTGGAATCGCGAAGTCGAGAACCCGGAAGTTACGCGCGAAAACTCGATCGGCGAACGCAGGAAAGTCTTGCGCATGTTGCGGCCATCGGGAGTGTAGTAGCCGTTACGTCCCTCATCGTCGCGAAAAAACACCGCGCGGAACGTATGGCCCTGATTGATGAATTCGGCCGAGAGCACGCGTCCGAAACCTACGAATTCGCCGTCGGCCGCCAGCGCTTCATAGACTACGGAGAAGCGATCGCCACGACGCAGATCGCGATGAAAATCGATATCACTGGAAAAGATTTCGGCGAGCTGTAATGCAACTATTTCCGGAACGCCGGACGAATCGGTCGCTGCGAACAGCGACGTTTCGATTTCCCCCGAGCTTTGCATGACCCACTGTTCGGTTTGTGGCAATGCCTCGGTTGAAGAAAAACCAGATTCGCCGTGAACAACGTGAAGCCGGCGACCGTCAGTATTGACATAGGAGAGAGATTCCAGCCTACCTTCCTCGGTCGTCACTACGCGAATGGTGCGGCCGGGGATCAACTGGTAAAGCGAACGGACATCCTTGGCTTGCAGCAGATAAGTCAGCGCATCGGCGTCGTTAATATTTAATCTCGACAAAATCGAGGCGACAGTGTCACCGCGCTGGATGCGCTCTTCACGCCAATATTGGGTCTCTTGCGCAGAGGCGACGGGGCTTGCAGGAAGGGCGATATCTTCGACAACGTGCTGCAGTTCAACGGGTTCCGGAACGGTATCGGGTGCAATACCGAATGCGGCAACAACGCCGAAAAACGGCAATATTGCGACTGCCAGGGGCCAGTGGTGCCACATCGATCGCGGCTCGGACGCTGGCTTTTGCGCTAGAATTTTATATTTGTTCAACGACATGCACTCTTATTCTCGTCGACTTGGCGCGGAGATTAGCAGAATCCCGTACTGAAGGTAACCCGGAACTCGCAACTAGCGTTCCAGCCAGAGGGCCTGCCGGCACGTGGACGGGCTCTGACTATTACGACAATAAACAATGGATATCAAAGAACAACTGGAAATTACCAAACGCGGGTGCAGCGAGTTGCTCATCGAATCGGAATTTGTGGAGAAGCTCGGATTGCGCCGGCCGTTGCGTGTGAAGGCCGGATTCGATCCGACTGCGCCTGATCTTCATCTCGGGCATACGGTCCTGATTAACAAGCTTCGGCAACTTCAGGATCTCGGACACCACATCATTTTTCTGATCGGGGATTTCACCGCAATGATCGGTGATCCGACAGGGAAAAACGCGACCCGTCCGCCTCTGACGCCCGAGCAGATTGCAGAGAATGCCAAGACCTATCAGGCGCAGGTTTTCAAGATTCTCGATCCGGAAAAGACCGAGGTGGCGTTCAACTCAACATGGATGGACAAGCTGACTTCTGCCGAGATGATCAAGCTGGCCGCGAAGTACAACGTGGCACGCATGCTCGAGCGTGACGATTTCGGCAGGCGCTATAAGAGCGGCCAGCAGATTGCGATACATGAATTTCTTTATCCACTGGTGCAGGGATATGACTCTGTTGCGTTGAAGGCAGATCTCGAACTCGGGGGCACGGATCAGAAATTCAATCTTCTGGTCGGGCGCGAGTTGCAGAAGGACTATGGGCAGCCAACGCAGTGCATCCTGACGATGCCGTTGCTTGAGGGGCTCGACGGCGTTAACAAGATGTCAAAGTCGCTGGGAAACTACGTCGGTATCGCGGAGAGCCCCGAGCAGATATTCGGCAAGCTGATGTCGATTTCCGACGAACTGATGTGGCGCTACCTGGAGCTATTGTCGTTCGAGTCGCTGGCCACACTCAGGAAATGGAAAGATGAGGTAGCGGCGGGACGCAATCCGCGCGACATCAAAGTAACGTTCGCGCAGGAGATGGTCGCGCGGTTTCATGATCGCTCAGCGGCCGAGCGGGCACTCGCGGATTTTGAGTCACGATTCAAGCAAGGGGAGATTCCGGAAGACATCCCCGAGGTGACGTTTTCAACCGGGGGCGTAGCCCTGCCCATTGCCCAGATTCTCAAGCAGACCGGGTTGACCGCGAGCACGTCAGAGGCAATGCGCATGATCGAGCAGGGTGGAGTGAAGCTCAATGGCGAGAAAGTGAGCGACAAGGCCCTCAAGTTGTCCACCGGCGGCCCGTTCGTCATTCAGGTCGGCAAGCGCAAGTTCGCGCGGGTGCTGTTGTCGTGACAGTTTCCCGTGCCAATGTCTTCTTAAGCTTGGCTAAACAAGCTGATTTGGCTGTAAAAAACCCCGAAAAGTGTTGACCCGTGGATTTCGATCCGTATAATGCGCCCTTCGCCGGAAACGGCCGCCAGAAAAACGGCGTCGCTCTTTAACAATTTAAACAGCCGATGCGTGTGGGTGCTTCGTGTTTTTTGAGGCGCTGCGCGGGAACGGGTAGTGGGTTATCGCCCGGTTCTTTTTGTCCTTTGGGATGGAAGGGGCGCCTGTCCTGTGAAGAAGCTTTGAGAGTATGGAAGTGCTCACGCGTAAGTAAATTTCTTTGGAAATTACTTTGAGTGAGACGCTGGTTCTGTGAGGAACTGGCAAAAAGATGGATTGAACTGAAGAGTTTGATCCTGGCTCAGATTGAACGCTGGCGGCATGCTTTACACATGCAAGTCGAGCGGCAGCGCGGGGCAACCTGGCGGCGAGCGGCGAACGGGTGAGTAACATATCGGAACGTATCCTTAAGTGGGGGACAACCTAGCGAAAGTTAGGCTAATACCGCATACGATGGAGACATGAAAGCAGGGGCTCGCAAGACCTTGCGCTTTTGGCGCGGCCGATATCAGATTAGCTTGTTGGTGAGGTAAAGGCTCACCAAGGCGACGATCTGTAGCTGGTCTGAGAGGATGATCAGCCACACTGGGACTGAGACACGGCCCAGACTCCTACGGGAGGCAGCAGTGGGGAATTTTGGACAATGGGGGCAAC
>JAYUGL010000241.1:0-4039 GCA_043738385.1 Sterolibacteriaceae bacterium | reverse complement strand
AGGCATTTCGCCTGTCGCGTCATAGACGCAAGCGTGATTCTGGCACAGCACAACTCTTCTCACAATATGCAAAGTTTCAACTTGTTAGTGACTAAGGTTATATGGCCGTGCGAAGCCTCGGCTTGCTCGCTGCGGCGGATTAAAGAATTTGCTGGTCGTTAAAAATGTCTGTATGCCGGATTGGAAGTTGGCGCTACCGCTCGAATTAGCCGAGATTGATGTAGACGACCTTCTGGTACAGAAAGCCCTCCACATGCTGCGGGCCACCCTTGGAGCCGTAGCCGCTCATCTTGATTCCGCCAAAACCAACGCTTGGATCGATCTGGCCATAACAATTCACCCAGAGGGTTCCTGACTTGATGCCATGCGCCATCTTCAGCGCTGTCGAGACGTTCTGCGTCCATACCGCGCCGCCCAGGCCATATTCGGTGTCGTTGGCAAGTCTGAGCGCCTGATCGGCATCGTCGAACGGAATAACCGAGATCACGGGGCCGAAGATCTCCTCGCGTGCGATTGACATCTCGTTGTTGACCCCCGAAAACACCGTCGGTTCAACAAAGTAGCCGCCAGCCAGTTCGCCGCCAAGCCGCTTGCCACCCGCTGCGAGCACCGCTCCCTCGGTACTGCCCAGGCCGACGTAATGCATGACGCGATCGAGCTGTTTACCTGAGATCAGCGGCCCAAGCTGAACTTGCGGGTCAAGACCGTTACCGACTCGCAATGTTCGACTGAAGGCGGTCAGCCGCTCAACAAATTCTTCGTGAATGCTGCGCTGGACAAACAGGCGCGTTCCGGCAAAGCAGATTTGCCCGCTATTGGAGAACGCAGCCATGGCGGCGCCTGGCACCGCGGCTTCAAGATTCGCGTCGGCGAAGACGATATCCGGCGACTTGCCGCCAAGCTCCAGTTGCAGCCGCTTCATGTTGCCGGCGGAGGCCGCCACGACCTTGCGACCCGTCTCGGTCGAACCCGTGAAGGCAACGCGGTCGACGTTCGGATGCGCCGCGAGCGACGCACCCGCCCTGGCGCCGAAGCCAGTCACAACATTGACCACGCCGTCCGGCAAGCCCGCTTCAAGCAACAATTCGGCGATGCGAAGCACCGTAAGCGACGCATCTTCGGCCGGCTTGAGTACCAATGTGCAACCGGTGGCCAGTGTCGGCCCCAGGAGCCACCACTGGCTGATCAGTGGGCCGTTCCAGGGAATGATGCCGCCGATAACGCCAACAGGCGCCTTGACCGTAAACGTAGTGTGGTTGCCGAGCAGAGAATTCTGCAGGGTATCGCCGGAGGCGTTCACGGTCTGCGTGGCATAAAACATGATTGCCTGCGAAAGCCAGCGCTTCAAGCCTTGTGTGCGCGAGATCGGCGCGCCCATGTCGAGCGTTTCAAGCAGCGCGAGCTCATCAAAATGCTTCTCAACGAGGTCATGCACCCGCATCAGCAGGCGCTGACGGTCATAGGGTTTCCAGGTGCTCCACTCGCCCTCAAATGCGCGTCTAGCGGCCTTGACGGCCAGATCGATATCTTCGGCATCGCCTTCGGCAAGCCGGGCGATCACCTTGCCGGTTGCCGGGTTGACCGTGTCGAATTCTTTGCCTGATGCCGACGTCAGCCATTTACCGCCGATGAGAAGGCGTTTGGACGGGCCGGTCAGAAAAGAAGGCGTTGGAATGTCGAAGTTTTGTTGATTTTGCATGTTGATTTCCTTTGAAGGTTTCTTACCAGTCTTTTTCGCTGTCGATCGGGCCGCCCACCGACACCCACTGTCCACCCTGCGCCACCACGCGTTGCAACGTGGTGGCACCGAGGTGCCGCTCTGGCGAGTACGACACCGGTGGAATGATTCCGGTGTCGAAATTGCGAATCGAATGCATCGCGTTCACCAAGGTCTGCCGGTTGACCGGCCCCTCTATGCGTCGGACAGCTTCGACCATGATCTTGGTCAGCGCAAAGCTGATCAATGAAAAGTAATCCGGTTTTTCACTCGGGAAGTACTTGGCGAGGGCGTCGCGGTATTCCTTCACCGCCGGGGCATCGGATGTCACCGGCACGGTGAAAGAAGCCGACTTGATGCCGTCCATTGCCGGCCCGCCCAGTTCCAGCGTCGAATTCGCGACCGCGGGCGCATAGGCATACAAAGGACCCTTGTACCCTTGCTGGCGCAACTCCTTGGATGCGGCGATGACCTCCGGTTGGCCGAGAATAAATATCACCGCGTCGGGTTTCTTTTTCACCAGCTCCAGCGCTGCCGGGCCGTAGTCGGTGGTTTGCAGCTTGGTTGCAAAAAGCTCCACTGTGGCATCGGACCGCGCTGACTTGACACCGGGGGCAACGTTGACAGCCACGTTCTCGAAGGCGGCCACGGCCGAATGCACCACCACGATGTTCTTGTGGCCGTCCTTTGCCGCCCAGCGCCCGATCGCTCGCGCCTGATTTTCGTACAGGACCAGCGCCCCGAACAGATTCTCTTTCGTAGGGGTATACCAGTCGGCCGCACCGCCATAAGGGTTGATCACGGGGACCTTGGCTTCAACAAACAGGTAGTCGAAGGCCGCAGCCGATTGGGCGGTGCCGAATGGGACCGCGATCGCCAGCACTTCATCGCGGGAAACCAGCTTGCGGGCAGCGGCCACTGTGCGTTGAGCGTTGTAGGCGTTGTCCTCGACGACCAGTGAAAATTTGCGACCCTTGATGCCGCCGCGGTCATTCACCAGGCTCAGATAGGCCTCGATGCCAGCGCGGTGCGGCACGCCATAGGTCGCAAGGGAGCCTGTCAAGGGCATCCAGGTTCCCAACTTGATCTCTTTGTCAGTAACGCCCGCCACTTGCTGGGCAAGCGCGTTGCCAACCACCGTCAAGGTGCCGCAGGCGAAGGCACCACCCAAAATCATCGCCCGTTTTGTCTTGTCAAATTGTTTCATGGTGAAGTTTGATCTCGCTTGTTAAGGGTGAACGCAAGGCTGAACAGTTTCCCGCTATTTGGGGATTGATTAAGGCAGATGGCCGAAAACACTGCCCAGTACAGATGCGGGAAAAGTTGACACGTCGAGCTCTTGCAGCCCGTGCACAATGATTCCCTTTGAGCTTGACCTACCAGTCTTTTTCGCTGTCAACCGGGGTGCCAACCGACACCCACTGGCCACTCTGCGCCACGACGCGTTGAATCGTGCTGGCGCCCAGGTGCCGTTCTGGCGAGTACGAAACCGGTGGAAGAATGCCGCTGTCATAGTTGCGCAACGAATTCATCGCAGCCACCAGCGTCTGCCGGTTAACCGGGCCTTCAATCCGCCGTATGGCCTCAATCGCGATTTTCGTCATTCCGAAGCCGAACAGCGAAACGTAGTCCGGTTTTTCGCTTGGAAAGTACTTGGCCAAGGCATCGCGGTACTCTTTCATGGCCGGGGTGTTGGTCGACAATGGAACAGTCAACGAAATCGATTTAATGCCTTCCATGGCAGGTCCACCCAATTCAAAAAGGGAATTCGAGACTGCTGGGGCATAGGCGTAGAGGGCTCCCTTGTAGCCTTGTTGACGGAGTTCCTTGACGGCGGCAATTGCCTCTCCTTGGGCGACGATAAGTACAAGCGCGTCAGGCTTCTTCTTGATCAACTCCAGTGCGGCTGGGCCATAGTCGGTGCTTCCGATCTTGCTTGCAAATAGTTCCACAGCGACATCGGCGCGCACAGACTTGGCACCCGGCGCAACGTTGCTGGCTACATTCTCAAACGCCGCCACTGCCGAATGCAACACCACGATGTTTTTGTGACCATCTTTTGCCGCCCAACGGCCCACCGCTCGCGCCTGGTTTTCATACAGAACTTGCGCACCGAAAAGATTTTCTTTTGGTGGAGAAAACCAGTCAGCAGCTCCACCGTAGGGATTGATCAGCGGAACCTTGGCTTCACCAAACAAGTAATCAAATGCTGCGGCCGTCTGCGCGGTACCGAGCGGGCCTACGATCGCCAGCACGTCATCGCGTGTTACGAGCTTGCGGGCCACAGCCACCGTGCGCTGCGCGTTGTAGGCGTTGTCCTCG
>JAYUGL010000240.1:0-4043 GCA_043738385.1 Sterolibacteriaceae bacterium | reverse complement strand
ATCTGGCCGCCATCGGCGTGGGTGCGGCGATCTACATCTCGGTCTTTGTCGCCATCATTGGCGTGCTGCTGGCGTTGCCGCCGATGATCGCCCACCTTCAGGGCGCCGGGCAGCATGCCGAAATTGGCGAGGAAGTGCGGCAAGCAGCATGGCTTACGCTGGGGCTGGCGGTCGTGGCGCTGGCGCTGCTGAAAAATCCGCAGCCGCTGTTGGCGCTATCGCATTTGCAACCGGCGGTCGAAACCAAAGTCCGCGCCTATCTCGATGCGCTGGCCTGGGGCATCCCGGCGCAACTGGCATTCCGCGTGCTCTACGGATTCTCGTCCGGCATCGGCAAACCACGGCCGATCATGGTGCTGAACCTGATCGGGCTGGCGTTGAAGATTCCGCTCAACCTGGTGTTTATGGTTGGCGCGCTGGGAATGCCGGTAATGGGCGCCGCCGGTTGCGGCATCGCTTCATCGCTGATCGCCTGGGTCATCTGCCTGATCGGCTGGGGCTGGTGCCGGAGCGAACCCGCATATGCCGCCTACGCGATTTTCAGCCGCTGGAGCGCGCCGAGTCCGGCGCAATTGATCGCCATGTTGCGTCTTGGTGTGCCCATCGGGGCAACGTTTCTGGTGGATGTGACCGCCTTCACTTTCATGGCGCTGTTCATCGCGCGGCTGGGGCCGACGGCCTCGGGCGCGCACCAAATCGCCGCCAATCTCGCCGCGCTGCTTTATATGCTGCCGTTGGCGGTCGGACAAGCCGCCGGTGTGCTCGCCGGGCAAGCGCTGGGGCGTGGCGAACCCGCCATGGCGCGCCATGTCGGACTCACCGGACTGGCCATGGGGTTGGGCTGCGCAGTCTGCTTCAGCCTGTTGCTTGCCATTGGCAACCACGCCATCGCTGCGCTCTACAGCCGCGACAGCGAGGTGCAACAACTGGCGGCGCACTTGTTGGCCATCGTCGCGATTTACCACCTTGCCGACGGCTTGCAAGCGGTGGTGGTCAACCTGGTGCGAGGCTACAAAAAAGCCCTGGTGCCGATGCTGATCTACGCCGTCTTTCTGTGGGGTGTCGGGTTGGCCGGTGGTGTGGTGTTGGGCCTCGGCGATCAGTGGGGACCGCCGCGCGGCGCGGCCGGATTCTGGATTGCGGCGGTCGGCGGACTCGCCATCGCCGGCATGCTAGTAACCGCTTACTGGTGGCGTATCGCCACTCACCAGGCCAGCGTACCCGCTGCAACCACGCCGTAGCGCGCGCCCTTGCCTAGCGCCATCCATAGCGCGCAGGGCAGCCAATGCAGATGCAGCCAGCCCGCGGCCACGCACAATGCATCGCCGACAATGGGCGCCCAAGCCATCGCCAACGACGCGCTGCCCCAGCGTTTGACCCAGCCCAGATGGCGCGGCGAAATTTTCCGCAAGGCTTTTTGCGGCAGGACACGCGCCATCCAGTAAGTCGTCATGCCGCCCAGCGTATTGCCCACGGTTGCCAGTGCGACGGCGACGAAAACCTGATCCGGATGCAGCTTTAGCACCGCGAACAACACCGCTTCGGAACCGCCGGGCAATAACGTGGCGGAGAGAAAACTGGAAACGAAAAGGCCGATCAGGCTCGATTCCGGGCCGGTGAAAAAATCCATTGTCCGAGTGTACTGGATGCACGACAAACGCCCCCTTCCTGATACGCTCTTGTCCATGAAACTTTCTGCCGTCCGCTTGCTGATTTTCGTCGCGTTGATTTTTGTCCAATTTGCGTCGACCGATGCCATGGCGGCGTCAGACACTGCCGAGCTGGCGAAAGAGGTCGTGGCAGATGCCAAGCTGAGTGAACTCCAGTTGTTCGTCGAGAACGACAAATGGGCGGGAACCGACCGCAATTACACCAACGGATTCAAGGTCGGCGTTGGCGTGAAGCTGGGGCTGTTTGAGGACGTGCTGAAAGACTCTTCCGGGTGGATGCTCAACCTGCTTTCCGACCCTGCGGCCAACACCGAGTTCGGTTTGTTCGGCGGGCAGAACCTGTACACGCCGAGAACGATCACCATATCGACCCCTCAGCCATTCGACCGACCCTGGGCGGCGTGGCTCTATCTCGGCGGCATCGCGCAGCACGCAACGGACACTACGCTTGACACGGTGGAGGCGGATGTTGGCGTGGTCGGCCCTGTCGCCCTCGGCCGCCAGATCCAGACCCAGTGGCACCGGCTGATCGGCGTCAACAGGCCGCGCGGATGGGATAACCAGAATCCCACCGAGGCCGCCTTTCTGGTCGGCTACCTGCACAAACATCGCTACGGTAACGACAACTTCGATTTTGTCCCGCACTACGGTGTGACCGTCGGCACGGTGATGACGCTGGCGCGCGCTGGCGGTATCGTGCGCGTCGGCCAGCACATGACCGGTTTCGGCCCCGATGGCATCGAGCCGGGTGGCGCGATGTTGCAGGGAACGCGCCATGAGCAGGAACACGATCAGAATTTTGAGTGGTACGTTTTTGCCGGCGCCGATTACCGGCTGGTGGCGCGCAACATCTTTCTCGACGGCACGGTTTTTCACGACAGCCCCAGCGTGGATCGTCGCACCGGCGTGCACGATCTGACCCGGGGATTTTCGTTGCGCTATGGGCAATTGCGCTTTTCGCTGACCCGTGTCCGCCGCAGCGAAGAATTCGCCACGCCGCGCGGTGGTGGTGGCGGGCAAACATTCGATTCCTTCAACATCGGTTTCGAATTCAACTAGGCGCGCTGAAGCAAGGCTTCCCGCGCCTTGCCGTGACTATATCGGGACTGATACCCTTCGCCTCTTTCCGGTCACCTGCACCAACCCGCAGCCATGAAGATCGACTACATCGAGAAAATTCGCAACGCCCGTGTCTATGACGTGGCGATTGAAACGCCACTGGAACTCGCCGCCAATCTTTCGAAGCGCGCCGGCAACCGCATTTTGCTGAAGCGCGAGGACATGCAGCCGGTGTTCTCCTTCAAGCTGCGCGGCGCCTACAACAAGATGGTGCAATTGACGCCGGCGCAGCGCAAGCACGGCGTGATCTGCGCCTCCGCCGGCAACCACGCCCAGGGCGTGGCGCTGGCCGCTGCGCGGCTGGGTTGTCGGGCGGTGATCGTGATGCCGGAGACCACCCCGGAAATCAAGATACAAGCAGTAAAGGCGCGCGGCGGTGAAGTGGTGCTGGCCGGCGATTCCTTCGACGAAGCCTACGCACACGCACTGACGTTGGAGAAAAAACACAAGCTCACGTTTGTGCATCCCTACGACGATCCCGATGTCATCGCCGGGCAGGGCACCATTGGCATGGAAATCCTCAAGCAGCATGCAGGACATATCGATGCGGTGTTCTGCGCCATCGGTGGCGGCGGGCTGATCTCGGGGGTGGCGGCGTATATCAAACAACTGCGACCGGAAACCAAAATCATCGGCGTGGAAACCTTCGATGCCGATGCCATGGCGCGTTCGCTCAAGGCCGGCAAACGCGTGCGGCTGGCACAGGTGGGGCTGTTCGCCGACGGCACAGCGGTGAAATTCGTCGGTGAGGAAACTTTTCGTCTTTGCAAGGCGCTGGTCGACGACGTAATCCTGGTGGACACCGACGCCATCTGCGCCGCGATCAAGGATGTGTTTGAAGACACGCGCGCCATTCTTGAACCCTCGGGGGCATTGGCGATCGCCGGCGCGAAGGCCTATGCCGCGCAACACAAGCTCAAGAACAAGACACTGGTAGCGGTCGCCTCCGGAGCCAACACCAACTTCGACCGCCTGCGTTTCGTCGCCGAGCGTGCCGAAATCGGCGAGCAACGCGAAGCCGTGCTGGCGGTGACGATTCCGGAGCAACCGGGCAGCTTCAAGCGCTTCTGTAGCCTGATCGGCAAACGCGCCATCACCGAGTTCAATTATCGCTACGCCGACTCAACGGAGGCGCATGTCTTCGTTGGTGTGCAGGTCGCCAATCGCGCCGAATCGCTGAAGCTGGTCAAGTCCTTGCGCAGCCACGCGCTGGCGACCCTGGATCTGACCGACGATGAAATGGCCAAGCTGCAC
>JAYUGL010000239.1:0-11245 GCA_043738385.1 Sterolibacteriaceae bacterium | reverse complement strand
GAGCGCATCAAGGCCGATGGCATCGCCGAACTCTTCCGCCACATGCGTTCGCTGCTGCCGCGTTACCGGCGCGAGTTCCAGACCGCGCAGGCATCTACTGGCATCGACTGGCGCTTATTGGCGGCGCTGGCCTATCAGGAATCAAAGTGGGATCCGCTGGCGACCTCGTTCACCAATGTGCGCGGCATCATGATGCTGACCGAGGACACCGCCGACTTGCTGCACGTGAATGATCGCCTCGACCCAAAACAAAGCATCCAGGCGGGCTCAAAATATTTTTCCGACCTGAAGGATCAGTTGCCCGACGAAGTGAAGGAACCGGATCGCACCTGGCTGGCGCTGGCCGCCTACAATCTCGGCATGGGACACCTGAATGCGGCGCGCGCCATTGCCGTCCGGAAAAAACGCGACCCAAATTCCTGGTACGAGATGAAGCAGGTGCTGCCGCTGCTGGCGCGGCCCGAGTATTACGACCGTCTTAAAAGCGGCATGGGGCGCGGCGGTGAGGCGGTGGTCCTGGTGGAAAACATCCGCACCTATTACGACATTCTTAGCCACTTCGAACCAGCCTGGCAGCCGGGCCTTCAGGTGCCGCTGAGTTTCTCCAAGCCGCCCATCCAGGGGCGCAACGCCAAAGGCACCGTCAAGCTGCCGTCGGCGTTCTGATAGTTTTCCAGTATCGCCACCAGCGTCCGCCCCACCGCGAGGCCGGAACCGTTGACGGTGTGCAGCAGCTCGGTTTTGTTCTTGTCATTGCGAAAACGCGCCTGCATGCGCCGCGCCTGGAAGGCCTCGAAGTTGGAGCAGGAGGAAATTTCGCGGTAAGTATTTTGCGCCGGTAGCCACACTTCCAGATCGTAGGTCTTGGCTGCGGAAAAGCCCATGTCACCGGTGCATAGCGCCATCTTGCGGTAAGGCAATTCCAGCTTTTTCAGAATAGTTTCGGCGTGACCGGTCAGTTCCTCCAGCGCGTCCCAGGATTTTTCCGGGTGAACGATCTGTACCAGTTCCACTTTGTCGAACTGGTGCTGGCGGATCATGCCGCGCGTGTCCTTGCCATAGGAACCGGCCTCGGAACGGAAGCATGGCGTGTGGCAAACGAACTTCAAAGGCAACGTGGCGAGATCGAGAATTTCGTCGCGCACGATGTTGGTTACCGGCACTTCGGCAGTGGGGATCAGATACCAGTTTTCTTCCGTCGCCGAAAATGAACCACGTTGGTAGATTTCGCCAGCTAGCGCTCGCTCAGCTGCGCCTTCATGTATCTCGAATTTCGTGCGCGGAACCTTGAACAAATCCGATTCGAATTTAGGAAGCTGCCCTGTACCAAACATGCTCTCCTTATTAACAAGGTAGGGAACATAAACTTCGGTGTAACCATGTTCAACGGTGTGCACGTCCAGCATAAACTGAGCAAGCGCCCTATGCAGACGCGCAATTCCGCCCTTCATAAGCGTAAAGCGGCTGCCCGTAATTTTCGTTGCTGTTTCGAAATCTAGCCCCAGCGTGGCACCGATATCGACGTGATCCTTCACTTCGAAATCGAAACTGCGTGGCGTGCCCCAGCGCAGCACTTCGACATTGCCGGTTTCGGCTCTTCCCGGCGGCACGCTCTCGTGCGGCAGGTTGGGAATCAACGCGACAAAGGCGTTGTAACGTTCCTGCAATTGCGCGAGCTTTTCTTCGCTGGCCTTAAGTTCTGCGCCAATCCCCGAAACCTTAGCCATGATCCGTGCTAGATCGCCATCGTCGTCTTCCAATCCATGACCAGCACTGTGAAGTTTGCCGATCTGCTTGGACAGGCTGTTGCGCTTGGCTTGCAAGTCCTGGGTGTGGGTCTGCACCTGCTTGCGCTCGGCCTCCAGCGCTTCAAAGGCGGCGGTGTCGAGCTTGACGCCGCGCGTCGCCAGACGTTCGGCAACAGCGGAAAGATTGCCACGGAGAAACTGAATATCCAGCATGGGTTGTCCTATTTGGTTTTCTTTGCCTGGCGATCAAGCTCGCGCAGGTGGTCCAGCTTTTCCGAAATCCTGCCTTCCAGCCCGCGCGATGTCGGCTTGTACCACGCGACTTTCGGCATGCCCTCGGGAAAATAGTTTTCACCGGCGGCATAGGCTTCCGGTTCGTCATGGGCGTAGCGGTATTCACTGCCAAAGCCCAGTTCCTTCATCAACTTGGTCGGCGCATTGCGCAGATGCTCCGGCACCGGCCGGCTCTGGTCCTTGCTCACAAAAGCGCGCGCCGCATTATAGGCGACGTAGGCAGCATTCGATTTGGGCGCCACCGCCATGTAGAGCACAGCATTGGCCAGCGCCAGTTCGCCCTCCGGACTCCCTAGCCGCTCATAGGTGGCGCAGGCGCTCAACGCGACATCAAGCGCGCGTGGATCGGCCAGGCCGATGTCCTCGCTCGCCATGCGCACAATGCGGCGGCCCATGTAGAGCGGATCGGCGCCGCCGTCGAGCATGCGCAGCAGCCAGTAAAGCGAGGCATCCGGATCTGAACCGCGCACCGATTTATGCAGTGCCGAGATCTGGTCGTAGAACGCATCGCCGCCCTTGTCGAAACGGCGCAGGTCGCTCGCCAGCGTCGCTTCGAGAAAGGCGCTGTCGATGTGTTTGACGGCGGCCGTTGTCGCCGCCGTCTTGAGTTGTTCGAGGACGTTGAGCAAACGGCGCGCATCGCCATCGGCATGGCCGATCAGTCGGTCGCGCGCATCGTCGTCGAAACTCAGGTCGGGAAAGACCTGCTGCCGGGCGCGATCGAAGAGTTGTTTCAGTTCGTCTGCGGAAAGGCTCTTCAGTACATACACCGCCGCGCGCGACAATAGCGCGGAGTTCACTTCGAAGGACGGATTTTCGGTGGTGGCACCGATGAACGTGACGGTGCCGCTTTCCACATAAGGCAGGAATGCATCCTGCTGCGCCTTGTTGAAGCGGTGCACTTCATCGACGAACAGGATGGTGCGACGACCGCTTTGCATCTCGGTGAGTTGTGCGCGCTGCACCGCTTCGCGAATGTCCTTGACGCCCGAAAACACCGCCGACAGGGCGACGAACTCGGCATCGAAGCTGTCCGCCATCAGCCGCGCCAGCGTGGTCTTGCCGACGCCCGGCGGCCCCCACAGAATCATCGAATGCGGCGTCTTCGATTCGAATGCGAGATGCAGCGGCTTGCCCGGCCCAAGCAGGTGCTGCTGACCGATGACCTCGGCCGGTGTCTTCGGCCGCAGCAGTTCTGCCAGCGGCGCATGGGACGGCTTGACGGAGAACAGATCACTCACCGCCGCTTACTCGCCAACAACATCCGCGCCCTTGGGCGGCGTGAAGCTAAACTCTCCTGGAGGAAGAGTCGGGTTGGACTCGAATTTGATGAAGCGCAACAAGGTCGTCTGACCGAAGTTGTCATGGATCTCCATCAATTGCGGCAAACCATCCTTGAAGCCGATGCGCAGATCCTGAAAAGTGGCGTCCTGGGCCTTGGGATGCGCTTCGACAAACTCGAGGCCATCGCCCGGCTGGGCTTCCTTCAACGCGAAGTTTTTGTCGAGTGCTTCGCCTGCCAGCAATGCCGCCGGACTGGAACCGAAAGCCTGGCCGATTTTTTTGACCGCCACCTGATTCAGGTCGCGGTCGAAGCTCCAGAATTTTTCGCCATCGCCGACCAGCAATTGCTCGTAGGGTTTTTCATAAATCCAGCGAAACTTTCCCGGACGGGTGAACGAAAATGTTCCCGAAGATTGCTGCGGTTTGCGGCCGGAGCGTGCGATCACCGTCTGGGTAAAACTGCCGCGCGCGGAATGGGTCTCGGAGAGAAAAGTCTTGAGTTGTCCAAGACCAGAGGCGAAAAGCAAAGGCGAAAAACCTTCACCGCAGAGGACACAGAGGACACAGAGGAAGATACGCATGACCAATTATCGCCGACTCCATGCCTTCGCGCTCGAATGAACCTCAACCCGTAGAACCTTCACCACAGAGACACAGAGGCACAGAGAAAACCCAAAGAAAAAATTCAGGTTCTTGGCCATTTGAACGCTTTTGACGTTCTCTGCGCCTCTGTGTCTCTGTGGTGAAAAGCTTTTTACTCGGAACGATCCGGAGCCAGCACTTCGCGATTGCCGGCGCCGTTCATCGATGACACCAGCCCGGCCTGTTCCATGGCTTCGATGATGCGCGCGGCCCGGTTGTAGCCGATGCGCAAGTGGCGCTGCACCAGTGAAATCGACGGCCGCCGCGTCTTGAGCACGATTTCGACGGCCTGGTCGTACATCGGATCAGCCTCGGCGTCGCCACCCGCGCCATCGCCGCCCATGCCGCCTTCGGCATCCATCACCGGGCCAGTGAGGATGTCGTCGATGTACTCGGGCTTGGCCACCTTGCGCAGATGATCCACCACGCGATGCACTTCTTCGTCGCTAACGAAGGCGCCATGCACCCGCGTCGGCAAGCCGGTGCCCGGCGCGAGGTAGAGCATGTCGCCCTGCCCCAGCAGCGCCTCGGCGCCCATTTGGTCGAGGATGGTACGGGAGTCGATCTTGCTCGATACCTGGAAGCCGATGCGGGTCGGGATATTAGCCTTGATCAGGCCGGTAATCACATCCACGCTTGGCCGCTGCGTGGCCAGAATCAGGTGGATGCCAGCGGCGCGCGCTTTCTGTGCAAGGCGGGCGATGAGTTCTTCGACTTTCTTGCCGACCACCATCATCAGGTCGGCCAGTTCGTCGATCACCACCACCACATAGGGCATCGCGGCTAGGGGTTCGGGCGATTCCGGCGTCAGCGACAGTGGATTCAGTACGTGCTCACCCGCCTTCTCGGCATCGCGAATCTTGGTGTTGTAACCAGCCAGGTTGCGCACGCCCAGCATCGACAGCAGCTTGTAGCGTCGCTCCATTTCGCCGACACACCAGTGCAGCGCATTGGCAGCCTTGGTCATGTCGGTCACTACCGGCGCCAGCAGATGGGGAATGCCCTCATAGACCGAGAGTTCCAGCATTTTCGGGTCGATCATGATCATGCGTACATCGCGCGCCTCGGACTTGTAGACCAGCGACAGGATCATGGCGTTGATACCCACCGACTTGCCGGAGCCGGTGGTGCCGGCCACCAGCAGATGCGGCATCTTGGCCAGATCGGCCACCACCGGCAAACCGGAGATGTCCTTGCCGAGCGCCATCGCCAGCGGCGAATGCAGCCCGTGGTAGGCCTTGGAGCCGATGATTTCGGACAGGCGTACGGTCTGGCGCCTGGGGTTGGGCAGTTCCAGCGCCATGCAGGATTTTCCAGGTACCGTTTCCACCACGCGAATGCTGACCAGCGACAGGGCGCGCGCCAGGTCTTTGGCGAGACCCACAATCTGGCTGCCTTTGACGCCGACTGCCGGCTCGATTTCGTAGCGCGTCACCACCGGCCCCGGGTTGGCCGACAGCACCTTGGCCTCGACGCCGAAATCGGCCAGCTTGCGTTCGATCAGGCGTGAGGTGAATTCCAGGGTTTCGGCAGCCGGAAGGTCATCCGGGTTGAACGTCGCTTCGTCAAGCAGGTGCAACGGTGGCAGACGCTCGCCCGGCGCATCGAAGAACAGTGGGGCCTGGCGTTCCTTTTCAATGCGTGCCACTGCTTTGGGCGCCATCGGGATTTCCAGTTCGGCGGGTTCGATGCGAATCGGCGATGGTGGATTTTCCTCGAACTTGCGCAGCTGGGTATCCACCACTGCCTCGCGCTCCTTTGCCAGCACGCGCCCGTAGCGGCGGTCATGCCAGGTCTGCCAGAATTTTTGCGCGACCACCCAGAGCGCTTCGAGCAGGGTGCCGACGCGCTCGGTGAGCCTGATCCACGACAGACCGGTAAAGATGGAAAGTCCGGCGGCAAGCAGCGTCAGAAGGATCAGGGTGCCGCCGTTGAAACCGAGGAACTGCACGGTCAGGCGTCCCACCTCACGGCCGAGCAAACCGCCCGGCGCCAGCGGCAACACCGCTGTGATGCCCCAGAAGCGCATGGCCTCGATGCCGACGCTTGCAAACAGCACCACCATGAACCCGGTCAGGGCGATCAGGAAGGGACGCCGATCACCGGAGAGCACGCCCTCCAGCCGCCGGTAACCCCAGGCGACAACGTAAAACAGGAACAGCACCCACCACCAGGCCGAGAAACCAAACAGATAGAGCGTCAGATCCGCCAGCCATGCGCCAAAACGTCCGGCAGGATTGGTCACCACCGCGGCCTGGACCGCGTGCGACCAGCCCGGGTCGGTATGGTCGTAACCCCACAGTGCCAGCGCGAGATAAGCGCCGACCGCTGCCAGCAGCAGCCAGCGGGCCTCGTTGACCAGGGCAACGATTTTCTCGGGAAGCGGCTGAGACGGACGGATTTGAATGGCGGAAGATTGATGCATTTGAGGACACGCGGCGGGAAACAAGCCCGATTATTCCCCCCGGCGCGTCCTGAATTTCATGAAAAAGGGGGAGGAAGCAAACGCTTAACGCGCTTTAGGTTTCGCGCGCATCGGTTCCCAGGTCTTCGCGCAGGATGATCTGCCGATCTTCGTCGATGATCAGACCTTGCTGTTCGAGTTCTTTCATGACCCGGCTGACCATCTCACGCGAGGCCCCGATCATCTTGGCGATGTCCTGCTTGGTGACCTTGGCCACCACCTGCCGGCCGTCGCGGGTTTCCGCGAGATCCAGCAACAGCCTGGCAACGCGGCCATAAACGTCAAGCAGGGCGAGGCTCTCAATCTTGCGATCAGCGAGGCGCAGGCGTTTGACGAGGCCGCGCATGATGAACAGGGATACGTCAAAACTGCTGGCCAGGAATCGCTGAAAATCGATCTTGGTTACCACCACCAGGTCGCTGGATTGGGTCGCGATCACGGTGGCCGAACGAGGGTGATCGTCAAGCACGCCCATTTCGCCAAACAATTCACCGGAACCAAGGATGGAAAGAATCACTTCGCGTCCCTCATCGTCGGATACCAGCACCTTGAGCACGCCGTTAACAACGAAATAAATGTTGTCTGTCCGGTCGCCCTCGTTTAAGACGATGCTGCCACGCGCGGCATGGCGCAGCGAAGCCATGCGCGACAGGGTTTCAAGACGCGGGCCATCAAGCGCTTCGAACGCAGGGATGGAACGCAGAACAGCCACCGACACTCCACTCACGATTTTTATCTCCCGTGTTACGGGCAGACGTTGAAACGCCTGCCGTGACCCCCAAGTATAATGTTCTTTCAAATTTTCTAAAAAGTCTTTTCCCCCTATGAGCCCAACGACTCGCCACGCCCGTTTGCTAATTCTCGGTTCCGGTCCGGCCGGCTACACTGCCGCCGTCTATGCCGCCCGTGCCAACTTGAATCCCGTGCTCATCACCGGCCTCGCCCAAGGCGGACAACTGATGACCACCACCGATGTCGATAATTGGCCGGCGGACGACGATGGCGTGCAGGGTCCCGATCTGATGGCCCGCTTCGAAAAGCATGCGGCGCGCTTCAATACTGAAATCATTTTCGACCACATCCATACCGCCGAACTGACACAACGGCCGATACGGTTGATCGGCGACGCCGGTGCCTATACCTGCGATGCCTTGATCATTGCCACCGGCGCATCGGCGCAATACCTTGGCATTCCGTCGGAGGAGGCATTTGCCGGCAAGGGCGTATCAGCCTGCGCCACCTGCGACGGTTTCTTTTACAAGAATCAGCCGGTGGCCGTGATCGGCGGTGGTAACACCGCGGTCGAAGAAGCCCTGTACCTGGCCAACATCGCCAGCCATGTCACCGTGGTTCATCGCCGCGACAAGTTTCGCTCGGAAAAAATCCTTCAGGACAAACTGTTCGAGAAGGAAAAGGCGGGCAAGATCAGCATCAAATGGCACTCGACGCTGGACGAGGTTCTGGGCGACAAAAGTGGCGTCACCGGCATGCGCATCAAGAACGTCAACACCGGCGCCAACGAAGATATCGCGCTGCAAGGCGTTTTCATCGCCATCGGCCACAAGCCCAATACCGGCATCTTCGATGGCCAGCTGGAAATGGAGAATGGCTACATCGTGACCCACGGCGGACGCACTGGCGACGCCACGGCCACCAGCATCCCCGGCGTATTCGCCGCCGGCGACGTGCAGGATCACATCTACCGCCAGGCGGTTACCAGCGCCGCCAGCGGCTGCCAGGCAGCGCTGGATGCCGAAAGTTATCTCGACAACCTGAAGACCAATTAATCTTTAGAGGAACCGAGGCAATGTCGGCAAGTCCTCTGACTCCTTTGTACGGTGAAGAAAACTCTTCCTCCTGAGGAAACAGCGCTGTTCAGAAGCGCAGTGGCGGATGCAACGCCGCTACGCTTCGACCGGGTTCATTACGAACCACCTTTGCCACCGGCGATCCCGCGCCAACGTCAACTTGACGAAGCCGCGGCGCTGCACGAATCCCTGCACGGCGCGCCCTTGCTGGACTTGTTTCTGGAAGGTGGCGACGAAGCCGCATGGCACTGCAACGGTCTTCCGCGCAGCGTCCTGCGCGATCTGCGCCGCGGCCGCTGGGTGGTGCAAAACAATCTCGACCTGCATGGCTTTACCCGGGACGAAGCACGGGACCAGTTCGTGGCTTTCATCAGCACCTGTATCGCCCGCAGTCATCGATGCGTGCGCATCGTGCATGGCAAAGGCCTGCGCTCGCCGGGACGCGAGCCGGTACTAAAAAAACTGGTGTTGGGTTGGCTCTCGCAGAAGCGTGAGGTGCTGGCGTTTTGCCAGGCCCGCCCTGCCGACGGCGGAGGTGGGGCAGTCATCGTGTTACTACAGACACC
The DNA here is from genome assembly GCA_043738385.1 of Sterolibacteriaceae bacterium. Lineage (GTDB taxonomy): Bacteria > Pseudomonadota > Gammaproteobacteria > Burkholderiales > Rhodocyclaceae > JANYCD01. Next base: position 2,439 of record JAYUGL010000239.1, on the reverse strand, counting down.
TCGCTAAAAACTTTCGCGCGCAGCGAGCCAATTAGTCACCCCTTCCTTCGATGGACACATCTCGATCACCCGGAGCGGTGACCCGGATCGACGGAGATACCCGGACGGGTACGGGTGCGGGAAGGGGTGGGGGAATAGCAAATAATTCGCCGCTACGCGGCTGTATAAACCGCCTTCGGCGGTTTATACAGCCGCTTCGTCCGTCTCCCCGGTGCGTATGCGAACAACCCGCTCCACCGTGGTGACAAATATTTTGCCGTCGCCAATCTTGCCGGTACGGGCCGACTTCACAATTGCTTCCATCGCCGGTTCTACAGCCGTGTCGGGCACGACGATTTCGATCTTGATCTTGGGCAGGAAATCGACCACATATTCTGCGCCGCGATAGAGCTCGGTATGGCCCTTCTGACGGCCAAAACCCTTGACTTCGGTCACGGTGAGGCCGGTGACACCCACTTCGGAGAGCGCTTCGCGCACTTCATCCAGTTTGAACGGCTTGATGATTGCTTCAATTTTTTTCATGGTGTCTCCCCTGAGGTCTTTCAGTACTCATCCCGATAGCGCGATGTTATCGGATAACGCCAGTCCTTGCCGAATCCACGCTTGGTGATGCGGATCCCGACCGGCGCCTGACGACGCTTGTACTCGTTGCGTTTGAGCATGTCGACCACGCGGCGCACATCCATCGCGGCGTGACCCATGGCGATGATCTCGCGCGGCGAACGATCATCCTCCATGTAGGCTTGAATGATCGCATCCAGCACCTCATAGGCGGGCAGCGTGTCCTGATCGGTCTGGTCGGGTTTGAGCTCTGCCGACGGTGGCCGCGTGATGATGTTTTCGGGGATCATCGGCGCAATCGAATTGCGGTAGTGGCAGAGCCGATAGACGAAGGTCTTGAATACGTCCTTGATGACCGCGAAGCCGCCGGCCATGTCGCCGTAAAGCGTGGCATAGCCCACCGCCATCTCGCTCTTGTTGCCGGTGGTGAGCACAATGGCGCCGGTTTTGTTTGACAGGGCCATGAGCAGCATGCCGCGGATTCGCGCCTGCAGGTTTTCCTCCGTGGCGTCCACCTTGGTGCCGGCAAACTGTGCGGCCAGCATCTCGGCGAAGGTGTTCATCGCCGGAGCGATGGCAATCTCGTCATAGCGCACCCCCAGAATTTTCACCATCGCGCGCGCGTCGTCCAGACTCATCTGGGCCGTATAAGGCGAAGGCATCATCACCGCCCGCACCTTGTCCGCACCCAAGGCATCGACGGCAATACACAGCGTCAACGCCGAATCGACGCCGCCGGAGAGGCCAATGATCACACTGGAAAAGCCGCTCTTGCCAAGGTAGTCGCGAACGCCCAGCGTCAATGCCCGGTAAACCTCGGCTTCAATCGACGCGACGGATTCAATGTGGCCCGGCAGAAGATGTCCGTCACGGTACTCAATGATTTCCAGCGCTTCGGAAAACGCTGGCAGCTGATGCGTCAATCGCCCGGCGCCGTCAAGCGCAAAGGAAGCGCCATCGAATACCAGTTCATCCTGCCCTCCCACCAGATTGGCGTATATCGCCGGCATGCCGGTAGCGGCGACTCGTTCCTGCAACACCTCGTAGCGCCGCGCCTGCTTGTTCATGTGGAACGGCGAGGCATTGAGCGTCAGTAACAGTTCGGCACCGGCCTGGCGGGTCGCCTCCGCTGTACCGCTTTCCCAGACATCGGCGCAAATGTTCAGTCCGCACCGGACCCCACAGATATCGACCACACAGGGCTCGCCGCCGGAATCGAAGTAGCGCTCTTCATCGAACACCTCGTAGTTCGGCAACCGTTGCTTGCGGTAGGTTGCCTCGACAACGCCACTGCGCAGCAAGGAAGCGGCGTTATAGCGGCTGTCTCCGATCTGTTCGGGATGACCGATAATCAGCGGCAGGGGAGCAACCTTCGCCAGCTCAGCCAGCGCGCCATCACAAGCGCGATAAAAATCCGGGCGCAGCAGCAGGTCTTCGGGCGGATAGCCGCAGAGCGCCAATTCGGGCGTTAACAGCACGTCGGCGCCACGTTCCACGGCTTGCGCCGCAGCGTCAAGGATGCGGCGCACATTTCCGGAAAGGTCGCCAACCGTGCAATTAATCTGGGCGACGGCGATATGAAGTCGGGTCATTGTTTTTCCACTATACAACACGATGCAACTGCATCGAGTACGAATGCCTGTCTGCGTTGCGCGATGCTATATGCCCGTAAGATAACCGCCCATGAGTCGCGGCGACGCGGCAGATCAAGCGCTACTCCCTCTTGTAGTTGCTGCGGTACCTCACGCTGCGACTCACAGGAACGCATGACCGAACGCGTCGACTCGCTGCGCGAAATTTCCCGCCTTTCGCTCATCACGCTGCCGTCAAGCCTATACGCGGTGACGGAAGCGCGCGACGCGCAACGGCGTGCCGTAC
>JAYUGL010000238.1:0-11261 GCA_043738385.1 Sterolibacteriaceae bacterium | reverse complement strand
CAGCACCGATCTGAACATCCTCACCGATTTTCGCCCCCGGCCCAATCCACACGCCGGGACCCACCGAAACGCTGGCTGGAACTTTCGTCTCGACCGTTGCCGAGCCATGGATACCTGGAGCGACACTGGCTGCCGGCGTTAACCACTGCGCCAGGTAGGCAAAATATAGGTAGGGCCGCGGCGTGGCGATACTGGCGACTGCACAGCCCGCCGCAGATTCCGGCGTCAGGATGACTGCCGAGGCCTTGGTGTCGACTAATTGCTTGGTATAGCGGGGATTGGAAAGAAAACTGATGTCGCCTGGAGCAGCGGTTTCGAGCGGGGCAAGACGAAAGATATTGATCGTGCCGTCGCCTTTCAATTCGCCGCCCAGGCGGGCGATGATTTGCGTCAGTGTGACGGCAGCCACCCCAATACCCGCCGTCCCGGCCTTACTTGCCGGATGAAGCCGAGTCGCTCAATGCCTTGATCACCCGGTCGGTGATATCAACACGAGGGCTGGCGTAAACCGCTTCCTGGACGATCAGGTCAAAGCCTTCTTTTTCGGCAATTGCCTTGATGGCCTTGTTGGTACGTTCTACGACCGACTGTAGTTCTTCATTGCGGCGAGAGTTGACGTCTTCATTCAGTTCCCGCTGCTTGCGCTGATACTCCCGGCTCAAGTCGGCGAAATCTTTTTCCTTGGCCTTGCGCTCGGCATCAGCCGTGCTGACCCCATTTTTTTCCATCTCGTCCTGCATTTTCTGTAGCTGCTGACGTGTCTTTTCCATCTCCTGGCCGCGCTTTTCAAATTCCTTTTCGAGTTTTTTCATGGCTTTCTTGGCAGGATCCGAATCGCGCATGACACGCTCGGTACTCATCACGCCAACCTTGATCTCGGCTTCGGCGAACGCCGACGCAGCTAACAATACCGAAGTCAGCGCGGTGAATAGCAGTCTCGCGGAAGTTTTCAACTCGCTCTCCTTGCCTTAAAACGTGTTACCCAATTGAAACTGAAAATGCTGGACCTTGTCGTTCGTTTTCACATTCAGCGGACGAGCATAGCTGAACTTCAGCGGTCCAAACGGCGACGTCCACGCCAGTGATAGGCCGGCGCTGTAGCGCATGTCGCTGAGTGATATCTTGTTGCCATAGCCCCATACATTACCTGCATCAAAGAAGGTGCCAAGACGTACGGATTTTCCAAGGCCAAGACCCGGCAACGGGAAAAGTACTTCGGCATTGCCAATGAGTCGTCGGTTGCCACCGAGTGCATTGTCAGTGGCCGGATCCCTTGGCCCCAGGGTTCCGTTTTCATAGCCGCGCACGGAACCGATGCCACCCGCGTAATAGTTTTTCCAGAATGGCAACTGCTTTCCGCCAAAGCCATTGGCGACATCCGCCTGGCCGTTCAGCATGAGCGTAAAGGTTCGGGTCAGCGGAAAGTATCGCTGGTACTGATAACTTGGTCGGATGTATTTCAAGTTTCCGCCGGGCAAACCAACTTCCACCGACGCACTTTGAATGACCCCTTTGGTTGGCCAGATTCGACTGTCAACGGTATCCTGGCTCCAGCCAACGCTGCCAACCAGTGTAGTGAATTTGCTGCCGTTTGCGGCGACAAAGTCTCGATAGAAAACCGGACTGAAAGGGGTCAGCGTCAGTGATGTCGAATCGAGTGCCAAGCCGACACCGATTCCGTTTTCATCTCCAATAGGTATCCCATAGCGCACTCCGGCACCCCATGACGATGTATCGAAGGCAGCGATGGAGTTCAAATGGCTCGTATCCGTTTTACGCCGATAGACATCGAAGCCACGGCTCACGCCATCGACGGTGTAATAAGGATCCGTATAGGAAAACGAATAGATTTGATTAGTCTTGCTGGTGCTGATCTGTACGCCAACGCTCTTGCCACTGCCGAAGATGTTTTGTTGCTGGATCGCGCCCGACAAAGTGAGCTTTTCAGAACTGGAAAAGCCGGCGCCGATCGTGACGTTGCCGGTGGGCTTTTCCTTGACACTGAGGTTCATGTCGACCTGGTCCGTGGTTCCCGCGACGGCTGGCGTTTCAATGGTCACTTCTTCGAAATAGCCCAGCCTGTCGACCCGCGTGCGTGACTTGTTGATTTTTTCACCGTCGTACCAGCTCGCTTCCATTTGGCGCATCTCGCGACGAATCACTTCATCCCGGGTACGGGTATTGCCCGCGATGTTGATTCGCCGCACGTAGACGCGCCGTCCAGGGTCAACAAGAATGGTGAATGCAACCTGATGCTTCACTTTGTCAAGCTCTGGCGCTGCATTCACATTGGCAAACGCGTAGCCTTCGTCTCCCAGTCGCTCGCTGATGGCTTTGGTCGTGTCGGTGAGTCTTTCCCGGGAATAGACATCTCCCGGCCGCAGTGTCACCAGAGGACGCAGCACAGCTTCGGGGAGAAGCAGATTGCCCGCCAATTTCACCGAAGAAATCGAATATTTGTCACCCTCGAAAATGTTAACGGTAATGTAAATATCCTTCTTGTCCGGAGAAATGGATACTTGGGTCGACTCGGCATTGAACTCAAGATAACCGCGATCAAGATAAAAAGAACGCAAGGATTCCAGATCACCCGAAAGCTTTTGCTTGGAGTACTGGTCGTTCTTGGTGTACCAAGTCAACAATCCCGGCGTACGGAGCGCGAAAATACTCAGCAACTCGGATTCATCGAAGGCCTTGTTGCCAATGATATTGATCTGCTTTATCCGCGATATATCGCCTTCTTCAACACTGAAACTGAGGCCGACGCGATTGCGCTCCATCGGCGTTACGGTGGTGGTCACTTTGGCTCCGTAATAGCCGCGACTGAGATACTGGCGTTTGATCTCTTGCTCGGCTTTGTCGAGCAGTGCGCGATCAAAGATGCGGGATTCCGACAAGCCCACTTCCTTCAGCGACTTTCGCAACAACGCCTTGTCGAAAGCCTTGATCCCGACGAAGTCCAGAGTGGCGATGGCTGATCGCTCATCAACCAAAACCACAAGGAGGGACCCCTCAATCTCCAGACGTACGTCTCGGTAGAATCCAGTGCCAAATAACGCCTTGATGGCTTGAGCCGCTTTTTCGTCCGTCATCGTATCGCCCACCTTGACCGGAAGGTAGCTGAACACGGTGCCGGCCTCGGTGCGCTGAACACCCTCGACCCGGATATCTTTGACGACGAAGGGCTCAAACGCGCTCGCCGTGGTTGCAAACAAGGCTGACAACAGCCCCGCGATCAGGGATTTTTTCATGCGATCAGCTGGATATCAAGCGGTGAATGTCGTTGAACAACGCAAATGCCATCAGCAATCCCAGCACGCCAAACCCGATGGTTTGTCCGATTTCCTGGACGCGCTCTGGGACCGGGCTACCCTTGATGGATTCGACAAGATAATACATCAAATGCCCTCCATCCAATACGGGAATCGGCAGCAGGTTGAGTATCCCAATGCTGATGCTGATCAGTGCCAGAAATCTTAGATAAGATGATATTCCAAGTCGCGCCGACTGACCCGCGTAATCCGCGATGGTGACCGGCCCGGAAATGTTGCGCCAGGAAACTTCGCCAATGACCATTCGCCCCATCATCACCAGACTCAGTCGCGCCGTATTCCAGGATTCGGACGACGCTTTCACCAGCGCGTCGACGGGGCTATAACGCACCAGCGTCAGCATGGCTTCGCTGATCTTCGGGTCCTGTTGAACGGCAATGCCGATGCGTCCGACAGGATGTCCACTCTCAAGCACTTGTTGCGGAGTTAGTTGAGCCGTGAGATGTTTGCTGTCACGCAGCAGCTCCATCACCAGAGCGTGACCGGAGGCTGCTTGAATGAGCGCAACCACATCCTCCCAATATCGGACAGGTTTGCCGTCGATAGAAAGGACAAAATCGCCTGGACGCAGTCCCGCTTGCTGCGCCGGTGACCCGTCAATGACAAGTCCGATGAAAGGCTTTACCGAAGGTCTGTAGATTCTGAGTCCCATGGCATGTGACGGGTCATCGCTCATCTCCGTCACGGTCAGCCTATCGACATCAAGCCTGCGGTAGGCGATTTGGCCACCGGAATTGATCGTTTCGAGGGTCGGCGAGTGGCGATCAAGCACTCCGTTCAGAACTTCCATTCGCAACTCGCTCCAGGTCGCCAGCGGTTTGCCATCGACTGAAATGATGCGCTCTCCGCGGGTGAAGCCGGCAGCCGCTGCAATGCTGTCGGGAGGTGGCGTTCCCAATACGGGTTTGAGATCCTGGATGCCATGCATGAACATGACCCAAAAGAGAAGTAGCGCCAGCAACAGGTTTGCAACGGGACCGGCTGCCACAATGAGCATCCGCCGCACGACCGGTTGACGATTGAATGCACGCCCCGCCTCTTCTGGAGCTACGAGACCTTCGCGTTCATCCAACATCTTGACGTACCCGCCCAGTGGGATGGCGGCAATGCTCCATGCTGTCATGTCGCGACCAAGACGCCACTCGCCAAGGGGTTTGCCGAACCCGACCGAGAAACGCAGCACCTTGACTCCGCACCAGCGGGCGGCAAGGAAATGGCCCAATTCGTGAATGACCACCAGCACTGCGATGGCGACGATGAACGCCCCAACCGTCCACAGCGTACCGATGCCGCTCATGCTACCGCCCAACTGGCCAGCCTGTGCTGCGCCGCATCGCGGCCACAATTGTCTGCGTGGAGAACGTCTTCGAGTACATTGACGTTCACGTGAGGCACCTCGTCAAGAACCGCGGAGATGACATCGGCAATCCGCAAAAACGGTAACCGCCCGTCAAGAAAAGCCGCTACGGCAACTTCATTGGCCGCATTGAGAATCGCCGGGGCGTTCCCCCCGGCCCTGAGGGCACGATAGGCCAGAGCTATGCAAGGAAAGCGCGCAAGATCGGGCTTCTCGAAAGTCAGTTGAGCGATACGGCAAAGGTCAAGCGAACCAACACCGGATTCAATACGATCCGGGTAGCCAAGGGCGTGTGCAATTGGCGTACGCATGTCCGGATGACCTAATTGAGCAAGAACGGAGCCATCTGCATATTCGACCATTGAATGAATCACGCTTTGCGGATGGACAACAATTTCGATCTGATCCGGCGTTGCGCCAAACAGCCAATGAGCCTCGATCACTTCCAGGCCCTTGTTCATCATGGTCGCGGAGTCGACCGAAATCTTGCGGCCCATGACCCAGTTGGGGTGGGCGCAGGCTTGGTCGGGGGTGACCCCGGCTAGCTGTTCGAGCGCGACGGTACGAAACGGGCCGCCGGAACCTGTCAACAGTATCCGGCGCACACCCAATTTCTCTAAATTACTTTCAAATAATGATGGAAGAGATTGAAAAATAGCATTATGTTCGCTATCAATTGGAAGCAGCTTGGTGCCAGAGTTGCGTACTTCTGTCATGAATAAATGCCCCGCCATCACCAGAGCTTCCTTGTTGGCGAGCAGCACGCGTTTGCCTGCTTTCACCGCGGCCAAGGTTGGTTTAAGACCCGCAGCCCCAACGATGGCTGCCATCACGGTGTCAACTTCTGCTGAAGAGGCCACAGTTTCAAGTGCATCAAGGCCGGCAAGAATTTCGGTGGGATGATCCTGACCGATCAGCTCAGCAAGTTTTTGCACCGACTGCAGGGAATCCACCACCGCATATTTCGGACGGTAACGGAGGCATTGCTTGGCAAGCCTGTCCAACTGGAGGTGGCCGGTCAGCGCAAAAATTTCAAACCGGTCCGGATGTTGATCAACAACGTCAAGTGTGCTGGTCCCGATGGAGCCGGTGGCCCCGAGTATGGTGAGGCGTTGGCGGGTCATGGTTGAACCAGGGCCAAGGCAAACGCGAGGATCGGCAAAGTGGATGTCAGGCTATCGATCCGATCAAGCACGCCGCCATGACCGGGAAGAAGATTGCTACTGTCTTTGACTCCGGCTTGCCGCTTGATCATCGACTCGAACAGATCACCGACGATGCTGACGGCTGTCAACAGAATCAATACGGGGATCCATGTCAACGACGGCTGTAAGGGATCGTCCGGGGTCGGGTAGGCATAGGCCACTGTAAAAACGAATATCACGACGGCAACGGCGGCGCCAATCGCGCCTTCCCAGGTTTTTCCAGGACTGATATGGACCGCAAGCTTGTGTCGGCCCCACAGGCGGCCGGCGGCATAGGCAGCGATATCTGCGACCCACACCAGCGCCATGCATAGCAGTAGCAACATCGGGCTGACGCTGTGAAGCGCGGTCATTGCAGCCCAGGCCGGAACAATAACAAGCAGACCGACCAAGTACCCTAGCGGACGTGATGTCAGTTGCCAGCGCAAGCTTAACCAAAATGGAATCAAGCCTAGCCAAAACAAGGCAGCGATCAGCCACACCACGAGCTGAAACCCCGGCCACTTAAAAAGCGCGAAGCAACTCAGCGCGGTGACCAGCGGAAATGCGCACCGTCCAGGCTTTCCCGTTTTAATCAGTCCAGCCCACTCCCATGCAGCAATGGCAGCGACCATAGCGAATGCAAGCGCGGGATAGGGGGTTGGCAGCCAGAACAACACACCGAGAAAGCCCCCAGCCAATAGCAACGCGGTGATTATCCGCGTCCTAAGCATCGTCTGTTGCCGCTGGAGCCAGAATAGCGGGCAATTGTTCGCTGGTGCGTCCGAAGCGCCGTTCCCGGCTGCGATACGAATTGATCGCAGCATCAAGTGCGGCGTCGTCAAACTCCGGCCATAGTTGATCGGTGAAATAAATCTCTGTGTAAGCGAGCTGCCAAAGCAAAAAATTGCTGATGCGCTGCTCGCCGCCGGTGCGTATGAACAAGTCCGGCTCCGGCGCATAGGCCATTGCCAAATAGGAAGCCACGTCCTCCTCGCTATAAGCGGCAGCCCTTTCAGGATTTTGCGAGGAAAGGCAATTGAGTGCCTGCACAATATCCCAGCGCCCACCGTAGTTGGCCGCAATGGACAGCGTCAGGCGCGCGTTTTGGGCGGTTAATTGCTCGCCATGGCGAATGACTTCGACCAACCTCGGAGAAAATTTGGACAGGTCACCGACCACCTTGAGTCTGACGCCATTGCTGTTCAGTTTGCTCAGTTCGCTTTCAAGTGACGAAACGAACAGACCCATCAGAAACGATACTTCTTCCTGGGGACGACGCCAGTTCTCGGAACTGAAAGCGAACAGGGTGAGATATTCAACGCCACGTGCTATGCAGGCCTTAACCATGGTGCGCACCGTTTCCACGCCGCGCTTGTGGCCGGCGACCCGCGGCAGAAAGTGGCGTCGGGCCCAGCGACCATTACCATCCATGATGATGGCCACATGGCGCGGCACCTGAAGCGCTTCCGGGATCGCCCGTGTAGAGCTGATGAACGCCATGGCGGTCGGAGAAGGATGGCCTTAGACGGCCATCAGATCCTTTTCCTTGTCGGCCAGCAACTTGTCAACTTCTGCCACATACCTGTCGGTGAGTTTCTGGATATCGTCCTCGGTACGGCGCTCGTCGTCTTCGGCAACTTCCTTTTTCTTGAGGGCTTCCTTGAGATGGTTGTTGGCATCGCGGCGCTGGTTGCGGATGGCGACTTTTGCATTCTCGCCCTCGTGCTTGACCATCTTGATCAGATCGCGGCGACGTTCTTCCGTCAGCGCCGGCATCGGCACCCGGATCACGTCGCCTTGTGTCGCGGGGTTCAGTCCCAAGTCAGCATCGCGAATCGCCTTTTCCACCTTGGCGACCATCGGCTTTTCCCAAGGCTGGACTCCGATCGTGCGGGCGTCGATCAGCGTTATATTGGCAACCTGATTGATCGGCATCATCGATCCGTAGTAGTCGACCTGAACATGGTCAAGAATGCCTGTATGGGCGCGTCCGGTCCGCACTTTGCCAAGGTCGCTCTTGAGCGCTTCGAGGCTTTTTTGCATCCGCTGTTCGGTGGATTTCCTGAGTTCGGCAATCATCGCAGACTCCTAGTGCCAGCTATTGATTCGATGGTACTAACAATGAACCAGCGTACCTTCATCCTCACCCATTACGATCCGCTTCAAGGCGCCCGGAGTGAAGATGGAAAAAACGTTGATTGGCAATTTCTGATCGCGGCACAAGGCAAATGCGGTGGCATCCATGACTTTAAGATCGCGACTGATCGCGTCGTCGAAGGTGATTTTGGAAAACCGCGTGGCAGATCGGTCTTTCTTTGGATCAGCCGAGTAGATGCCATCGACTTTGGTCGCTTTAAGCACAATTTCGGCGCCAATTTCCGAACCTCGCAGCGCTGCCGCGGTATCGGTGGTGAAAAACGGATTGCCAGTCCCCGCAGCAAAAATAACCACCTTGCCTTCTTCCAGATAGCGGATGGCCTTGCCACGAATATAGGGCTCGATCACCTGCTCGATATTCAGTGCGGACTGGACTCTTGCATTCAGTCCCGCTTGGCGCATTGCATCGGAAAGCGCCATGGCATTCATTACCGTTGCGAGCATGCCCATGTAATCCGCAGTCGCCCGATCCATGCCGGTCGCGGTCCCCGCAACACCGCGGAAGATGTTGCCACCGCCAATGACAATTGCCAGTTCGACGCCGAGGTCCACCACTGCCTTGATTTCAGCAACGATGGCACCGAGCATCGCAGTGTTGATGCCGTAGGCGTCGTCGCCCATCAGGGCTTCGCCTGACAGCTTGAGCAGGATGCGCCGGAAAGCAGGTTTGTCGGCGGCCATGGTGGAGCTACCTGCCGGCAGCTGCTGCGGCGGCCTGTGCGGCGACTTCGGCTGCAAAGTCGCTGGTCTTTTTCTCGATACCCTCACCAACGACATAGAGCGTAAAACTGGCGACAGATGCGCTCCTGTTCTTGAGCAGCTGTTCGATTGTTTGCTTGCCATCCTCGGCTTTGACAAAGACTTGCCCGAGCAGCGTAACTTCCTTGAGAAACTTTTGCACCGTGCCTTCGGCGATTTTCTCCAGCATAGCTTCAGGCTTGCCAGCGTCGCGCGCTTTTTCAATGGCAATGCGGCGCTCGGTTTCCAGCAATTCGGCAGAGACGCCGGAAGAATCCAGCGATTTGGGTTTGGATGCCGCGATATGCATTGCCAGATCTTTGGCGAGCTGTTCATCACCGCCAACGACGTCAATCAATACCCCAATTCGGGCACCGCCGTGAATATAGGTGGCCAGCTTGCCCTGGGCCGGAACACGGACAAAGCGCCGGATCGACACGTTTTCGCCAATTTTTCCGACCAAGGCGGCACGCGTCGCTTCGACGGTCGCCGACCCGATGCTCATGGCAGACAGTGCAGCAACATCGGGGGGATTGCCACTGGCAACGAGTTCGCCCAGGTTCTTGGTGAACGTGAGGAAATCGTCATTCTTGGCGACGAAATCGGTTTCGCAATTCACCTCGATCATAGCGCCCAACTTGCCATCGGCCGAGACATGAATTCCGACGACCCCTTCGGCGGCAATCCGGCTCGCCGCCTTGGACGCCTTGTTACCCAGTTTTACCCGCAGTACTTCCTCGGCCTTTGCCAGGTCGCCGCCTGTTTCGGTCAAAGCCCTCTTGCATTCCATCATGGGCGCGTCAGTCTTCTCGCGCAGTTCCTTGACCATGCTTGCGGTGATTTCCGCCATGAAACTTACTCCAAAATCAGATTCGAATTGATTGCCAGGAACTTCCGGGCATCCGCCGTCAACCGAACGAGCCGACGGCTTGCCTGATGCCTCAAATGTTCCTGACGGAAGACATGCCTTTATTAGTCCTTCGTTTCTTCCTCAACTTCGACGAACTCATCATCGCCGGCCATGGCCTGAACCACTTCGTTCAGAGACTGGTCGCGTCCTTCGAGGATGGCATCGGTAGCGCCACGTGCATAGAGGCGAATTGCGCGACTTGAGTCGTCGTTGCCCGGAATCACGTAGGAAATGCCTTCTGGTGAGTGGTTGGTGTCAACTACGCCGACGACCGGAATTCCGAGCTTGTTCGCTTCGGTAATGGCGATTTTGTGATAGCCGACATCAATCACGAACAGGGCATCGGGGAGACCAACCATGTCTTTGATGCCGCCGATACTCTTTTGCAGCTTCTCGAGTTCCCGGCTGGCCATCAGCGCCTCTTTCTTGCTCAGTCGCTCCAGACTGCCATCCAGCGCCATCTGTTCAAGGTCCTTGAGACGCTTGATCGACAACTTGACGGTCTTGAAATTGGTGAGCATGCCGCCAAGCCAGCGTTCATCCACGTAGGGCATGCCGGCACGTTGCGCCTCTTCAGCGAGAATTTCGCGTGCCTGACGCTTGGTGCTGACAAAAAGGACAGTACCCTTCTTGGCCGACATCTTCTTGAGGAAACTGATTGCCTCCTGGTATTTGACCAGGGTGGTTTCCAGATTGACGATATGAATCTTGTTGCGATGACCGAAAATATACGGGGCCATCTTGGGGTTCCAGAAACGGGTCTGATGTCCAAAATGGACGCCCGCCTCCAGCATTTGGCGCATGGTAGTCGTACTCATCGAATAATCTCCGATATGGGTTGGGAACCTCCGCCTGGCCGTATGCAACCCTTTCGGGATCACCCACTCGGCGCCGGGCGTGCGAATTTTGCCTTGACCAACCGCGTGCTGCTGTAGTCGGAAAAAGCAATCCGCTAATTATAGCGTTTTCACAGGGTTTTCATCAAGACAATCAAGGCAATTGAACTCGGGGCGGTTAAAATGAGGGGCTTCAAACCACGACAATCGACGAATCACGATGAGCATCGCCCTCAAGACCCCGGAAGAAATCGAGAAAATGCGCCTCGCCGGCCGATTGGCCGGAGAAGTCCTTGACTATATCGAGCCTCACGTACAGCCCGGCGTGACCACCGAAGAACTGGATCGGCTGTGCCACGATTACATGGTCGGCGTGCAGGGTTGCATTGCCGCGCCGCTCAACTATGCGCCGCCAGGCTACAAACCCTACCCAAAGTCGATATGTGCCTCGGTCAACCATCAGGTCTGCCATGGAATACCGAACGCACGCGCCTTGAAAAAAGGCGATATCGTCAATCTTGACATCACGACGATCAAAGACGGTTTTCATGGCGATACCAGCCGTATGTTCGTCGTTGGAGAAGCTTCAATTCTGGCAAAAAGGCTTTGCGCGATTACGCACGAGTGCCTTTGGTTGGGCATTGCTCAGGTCAAGCCAAATGCACGCCTGGGGGACATCGGTGCAGCGATTCAAAAACATGCCGAGAAAAATGGATTTTCGGTAGTTCGGGAGTTCTGCGGTCA
>JAYUGL010000237.1:0-27332 GCA_043738385.1 Sterolibacteriaceae bacterium | reverse complement strand
GAAAAACTGGCTGCTGGATCTGAACCAGCAGGACGAACAGGCGCGTATCCGGATCGACCGCCTGACGCTGGACAATGGCCGGCTCGGCTACGACGATGCCGTGCAGAAGACCAGCATCCGGTCCGAACTTTCGACCGAGTTCTCGAGCTCAAACACGCAGCCGGCCGGAGCCGGGGTCAGCTTCACCGCGCAGGGGCAATACAAGGGCCTGCCGCTCAAGGCACGCGGCAATGGCGGGCCGGTGCTTGGATTGCGCGACGAAAGCACGCCTTATCCGCTGAGAGTCGACCTCACCGTGGGCCGCACCGGCGTGAAGGCCGACGGCACCATTACCAGTCTGCTGAAGTTTACCGCGGTGGACATGCGCCTCGCCCTGCGCGGCGACAGTCTGGCGCAGCTTTTTCCCCTGCTTGGCATCGCGTTTCCGGAAACGCGGCCCTACGCGACTGATGGGCACATCGTGCATAGCGAAAAAACCTGGCGCTACGAGAAGTTCTCGGGCCGAGTCGGGGACAGTGACATTGCAGGCACATTTCAGCTCGACACCGGCGGCAAACGTCCGGCGATGAAGGGAGATCTGGTTTCCCGCCTGCTCGATATCGCCGACCTTGGTCCGTTGATAGGCGCGCGACCCGGTAGCGTGCAAGCGGCCCAACAGGCAGCGCCAGCGTCTTCACAAAGCGCCACACCGATGCCCGCGCAAGCGCGCGTGCTGCCGGACATGCCGTTCAAGACGGATCGCTGGAACAGTGTCGACGCGGAGGTCACGCTAAGCGCCAAGACCATCCGCCGCGCGCAACAGCTGCCGCTTGAAGACCTAGTTGCCCATTTGACCCTGCGCGACTCTGTGTTGACGCTTGATCCGCTCAATTTCAGCCTGGCCGGCGGACAGCTGAATGGCGTAATTTTGCTGGATGGGCGCAAGAATCCGATTCAGGCGCATGCTCGGATACGCGCGCGAAAAATCCTCATTGCCAAACTGTTTCCCACGGTTGAGCTAAGCAAAACCAGTATTGGGGAAATCAATGGTGACTTTGACCTTTCCGGAAGTGGCAGCTCGGTAGGACGCATGCTGGCGAGTTCCAACGGCAAGCTGGGCCTGGTTGTATCCGGCGGCGAGATCAGTCGCTTGATGATGGAAAAGGCTGGCCTGCATCTCTGGGAAATATTGCAACTGAAAGTGACCGGTGACAAGCTGGTCAAGTTGCGCTGCGGGGTGGCCGACTTCGACGTTAAACAAGGAATCATGCACGCCGATGCGGCGATCTTCGACACTGAGGTCACCACTATTGTCGCCACCGGCGATATCGACTTGGGCGAGGAGAAACTCGATCTAACACTCAATCAAAAAACCAAGAACACCAGTCCGGTGGCGTTGCGCAGTCCAATCTACGTGCGTGGCAGCTTAGCCAGACCCATTGTTGAGGTTGACAAGGGGCGCGTCGCCGCGCGCGGGCTCGGCGCGATTGCGCTGGGCATCGTCAATCCACTGCTGGCACTCATTCCGTTGAACGATGCCGGCCCGGGAAAGGATAGCGACTGCCGGCAACTGGTGCTGGAGGCGAAGGCGATGCCACATTCAAAAAAACAATGAACGTGCCAATCGGGCAAGACACTAAACAGCGGCGCGATGATTCATTTTTCTCGACGCAGGCTGCCAAACTCCAGAGCGTACTGTCGGGTGAACTCCGCGCCGAGAAAAAATATCTGCGCCGAGTAGTAAACCCAGAGCAGCAATGCGATGAGCGACCCTGCCGCGCCGAAGCTGGTGGCGATGCCGCTGTTGCCCAGGTAAAGGCCGATTGCATATTTACCCACGCTGAACAATCCTGCGGTGAAACCGGCCCCGATCCAGACATCGCGCCAGGATAATTTTACGCTGGGTAGTCCTTTATAGATCACTGCAAAAAGACAGGCGATAACTCCGAATGCAATGACTGAGGAGAGGGTTGCGAGGATGCTGTAGGAGCTCCCCCAGACGCCACCTGCATAACGTTCAAATACGGCAAGTGCGGCGCTAAGGGCGAGAGAAACGAGCAGCAGAAAGGCCAGCACCAACACCAGCCCAAAGGCATGGAGCCGGGTTCTCAGAAATATGATGATGGCCAGCCCCTTGGGCGGTTCTATGCCCCATAGTTCATCCAGGCTGCCCTTCAGTTCGACGAAGACACTGGTGGCGCCCACGATCAACAAAACGGCCGCGACCATGATCGCCACGAATCCGGAGACGGGGTCGCGCGCGCCGGCCAGCACTGCCTGGATCGCCTGCGCGCCGTTGCGTCCCACCAGCCCTTCGACTTGCGCGATGATCTCGCCCTGGGCTGCTTCGGCGCCATAGAAATAGCCGGCACCGGCGATGGCAAGGATCAGGATGGGTGTCATGGAAAACAGCGTATAAAAGGCCAATGCTGCCCCTTTGCTGCTGGCGCGATGATCCATCCAGGCGTTGACGGACGAGCACAGCACCGCAGCCATGCGGTCCAGTGAGCGAGCCAATTGCATGGGCTTTCGCACCTCGGCCTTGGTGACTAAAGGCATGGCACTATCTCCCGAGCAATTCGCCCAAGGGCTTCAGCGACTCGACCCGGTCAAAGACCACTTTGGCGATCGCCACCAGCGGCGCACCCAGCAACAGCCCCGACACGCCCCACATCCAAGCGAAGAACAGCAGGGCGATGAACAATACTGCGGCATTCACTCGCGCGAACCGGCTTTGCAGCCAGGCCATGAACGCGAATCCGATCAATCCCGATACTAGCAGCGACACCCCCGCCACTAGCAAGGCGTAGGCCACCGAGCCGAACTGCAAATAAGCCGCGAAGCCGCTTCCGAGCACGATCAACCCCGGACCGAGGTAGGGGATGAAGTGCAACACACCCGCGGCGATGCCCCATATGCCCGCCTGGTCCACACCAAGCGCCAGAAACGCGAGCCAGGTACTGACGGCGAGCAGAGCATTCGACGCCAGCATGGCCAGCAGATAACGCTGGACCTGTAGGTCGATCTCATCAAGGATGCGCACCGCGTCTTTCTTGCGCGACAACGACGGACCGACCAGCTGGACCAGTTTGCGCCGGAAGTGTGCACCGGAGGCGAGCAGGAAATAGGTCAGCAGCAACACGATAGGCGCTTGTGCCGCAATGGTGGCGAGCAGTGCGGTCTGCGCAAGCGTGTAGTCGAACAACCAGTTGGACTCCGGTGGCGAGGCTGTCACCATGCGTGCCGATGGCCTCGTCGTTGTTCCCGGTTTGGTACCCGCTTCGGCCGCCGCCACCTGTAGTTCGCGGGCTGCTTCCTGCACATTCTGTAAGGCAGTTGGCGTACCGGAACGGGCGGTGCTCAAGTCCTTGCGCAGACTTCGGGCAGTTTCGGGCAGCTTCTCGATCAACGCCCCGGCATCTGCACTCACTGAATAGGCGATCCAGGCCATGGCCCCAACCACAGCCGCCAGGACCAATGCCGCGCCTATGGAACGCGGGAAATGACAGATCTCCAGCCGGTCGACCAAGGGGTGCAACGCGTAGCTCGCGAGGATGCCTATCAGCAGCGGAACGAAAAAGCCGCGCGCCAGATACAAGGCGGCGACCAGCGCAAAAGTCGCCAGCACGCCGGCCGCCAGATGCACGCGCGAGTCGTGCAGTGCGCTGGCGACGACCGCCGCAGCTTCCGCGTCCGGGATATTTTCCTGGTTCAAAACGCTGGTACTTAATGCCGCGAAAGATCCGACCAGTTGCGATTGCGCGTCATGAATTCCTCAAATTGCCGTTGGCTCTCCTGTTCGGAAAGGGAGAGCCGCTCATGGATCCTGCCCGCGAGCAGATCGTCCTGGTCGGTGGTCTGCATGGGAGCAATCCCCGTGATCCTGCTCCAATGTTGTTTCGCGAAGTCCCCGAGTTGCTTTCGAATACCCGCATAGCGATCCTGATTCATGTCGATCCACCTTTTATTCGTCAGCCATCAATGTTCTCAGTCTGCTCCAGCCGGAAACGCCGTTCTGTACGTTGGCGTACTTAGAGGCGCTGCATCGCACATGGGAGAAAGGATTTTTTACTCTATGTGCGCTGGCGAACGGAACGGCGCTGCTGCAACGGACACAATGAGTCTCCAGATAAAACATCATGGACTAGGCAGGATAAGAATTATTGATCCAACCTGGAGAGAAACATGAAACTTACTGATGAGCAATATACCTATTTAAGTCTGAGTATTATTGCGGCAGCGGCCCGTACGACTACTTTGGCGTTATCGACCAGATCGGATTTTGCTGTCGAAAATGATGCTCATGAAGACCGTGCTGAACTGCGTATCAAGGATATGCCCGCCAAGCTCAAGGTCACGTCGGTACAGGAAGAGCAGTGGGTAAAAGTTGCCGTGACAATGCGAAAGGCATGGACACACTCACGCGGTTCACGGATCGCCATGCCAGGTGCATGACCGCTTCGACGACCTCAAGTCCTATGGCGAGATCACCGATGGCCATACAGACTGGATCAAGAAGCTGACCGTCGTGTGTGCCACGTTCGCTTCGCTAGTGGGCGTCCGGAGTGAAGGCCAATCGGCACCGGCTGGCCTTTTCTATTTGATCGACAGTCCACGGTGTTTTATGCCGGCTATCGAAAACTTGCAAAGGAGCACCGCATGAACGGAATTCGCGAAGTACTCGGAGTAGCTCTAATTGGTCTCGTAGTGATGGCGGCCCCCGCGCTAGCGGCCGATGAACCGCTGGTCCAGCAAGCTGACGGCGTCAGTTACGTGTCCGGCGGAGTCGGCGACGAAGAACGTGACCGCATTCTCTCGATCGGAAAAGACTTCAATCTCAAGCTGGTGTTGGCCACCCGCAGCGGCGCCTACCTGTCCGACGTGAACATCGTCATCGTCGATGGTCGCGGCCAGCGACGACTCGATGTAAAATCGGACGGTCCATTGTTTTATGCCAAGCTTCCAACTGGACGATATAAAATCAAGGCCGCCGCCAACGGAGTTTTGTTGCAAGAATCGGTGGATGTCGCCGCCCAGGGACAACGTACTGTCAACCTGCGCTGGAATGATTAGCCGTATTTGAAAAAACCCAAGACAGGCAAAGCGTCACGGTCCTGGTTAAGTAAGCTCGGCCCGGGCTTGATCACCGGCGCAGCCGATGATGATCCGAGCGGAATTGCGACTTATTCGCAGGCGGGGGCGCAGTTTGGCTTCAACATGCTGTGGACCGTGTTATTGACGTATCCACTGATGGTCGGCATTCAGATCGTGAGCGCCAGAATCGGTCGCGTCAACGGTCATGGCCTGGCCACCAACATTCGCCAACAGTTTCCCGCATGGCTGCTCTACAGCATCGTCGGGCTGCTGTTGGTTGCCAACACCATCAATATCGCCGCCGATCTTGCCGCCATGGGTGACGCCTTGAAACTGATGATCGGTGGCCCCCGACATTTTTATGCAATCTGTTTCGGCGGGCGATGAACGGCAACCATTGGGTTCATCCCTACGATGAGCAGGGAGTCCTTCGAACATTCGAGGAGATTCCGAAGAATGTGGAACACCTCAAGGACGATCCCTATCGAAGCCTTGCCAGTTTTGTGCGCGATGCCGGTGGCTTTGCAAAAACGGCAGAAGTCTATGCCGAGTTTCAATGGGCTAATTTCTTCAGATCCAGAGTCACCATCGGCTCCGGGCAGGGTGCCTATGATGTGGCACGTGAACAAGGTCTCATTCTAGCCAAAAGCATGGCTGCACAAGGATTGCCGGGATACACAGGCCCGTAGCGATTTCACTGCCGATCCCTCAGTCGGCACTGCAGCCATCACAACGCGCGTTATGCACCTGATGCAATGTTCAGCATGCCGTGCGTGAACAAAAATATTGTTGGCTATGCGAGCCAGCGCACCGAAGCGGCAGGACAGTGTGCGTAATCTCACGTGCGTAGTCTTCTTTGTTAGGCCAACCCAAAGGAATCATCATGAACGTTTCGAAATTGTTTATCGCAGCCCTGACAGTCGTCGCGTTGGGTGGATGCATTACCGCTCCCGCCGGTCCTCCCGGACCACAAGGCGCAACGGGTGACACCGGCAACACCGGCGCCAGGGGACAAACCGGGTCAACCGGATACACCGGCGCGACCGGGGGTACAGGGGCGACTGGTGGTACAGGTGCCACCGGTGACACTGGTGCCACCGGCAACACGGGTGCGTCTGGCGGCACGGGCGCAACGGGAGACACCGGAGCAACCGGAAGCACCGGAGCAACGGGCAGTACAGGCGCAAAAGGAAGTACAGGCGCAAAGGGAAGCCCGAACGGCGGCACCGTGGTGATTGTGCCGGCGCGCTGAGGCATCACTTGCGAGTCCGTGGCGTGGCAGCTACGGACTCGCTGTGCTCAGACTGGTGGATGATTATTTGGCGCCACACGCATGCACAAGGGAGCGTCGCCGAATTCACGCGATTGTCGGTCGCGTTTTTGAGTCAACTCCCGAGATCGGTAATCTTTCGCACCCACGCAACGTAGTGATCCATCCAGTTCTGGAGGAACTTTTTGCTGTCCGCGCCGATGTCCCCTGTCTCGTTGAAAAACCCCTCTTTTGCGTGGATGAAGGCTTCGGGAAGACAAAGTGTCGGGACATCCAGGCATGCCAGAATGTTGCGAAGGTGCTGCTGAGCCATGGCCGTGCCGATAGCCCCGACCGAGGCACCCAATACGCCTGCCGGCTTGCCACCCCAGACGCTCTGGCCATACGGACGCGAGGCGTGATCAATCGCGTTCTTCAGTACGCCGGGGATCGAGCGGTTGTATTCCGGAGTGACGAATATAAGCCCTGTGGCCGCCGCGATTTCGGCCTTTAGCCGCTTGACCGAATCCGCTTGGGCGTTGTCATCGTCCTGGTTGTAAAGTGGCAAGTCGCCGATGTAGACCTGCTTGAAGGAAAAGTCCGCAGGCGCCAATTTCACTATGACATTCGCCAGCTTGCGGTTAAATGAATCATGGCGAAGGCTGCCGACAACGACGGCGATTTGATATTGAGTCATGAAGGTCTCTCGTAAAAGTTGATGATCAACTGGGCTCTGTAACGTGAAGTCTCGGCTTCACATGGTGCGAATTCTGTGCGGCGACGCAGATACGGCACCCCAACTTCAGGACAAGAGCGGCGGCAGGCTCACTGCGCTGGTTCATGAGGCCACTACAACCATGACCTCCGATGTCACCCGGCCGAGCGTGTCGGCACGAGTGCACTGACATGGCCGCAGAATCCGGATCCCGTTATATTCGCCCCATGAGCAGCAGTACGACGAGAATGATGACGACCAAACCCAACGCCCCGCTAGGCCCGTAACCCCAACTCTTGCTATGCGGCCAAGATGGAATGGCGCCGATCAACATAAGGAGCAACAAGATCAACAGTATGGTTCCCAGGCTCATGGTGTTCTCCTCGAAGTGGTGAATTAATTGGCGGGCGCCGAAGCTGCTGGTGGCGTCACAATTACCGTGGTGCCCTCACCGGACTTGCCAGGTTCACCTTTGCTGCCGGTGGATCCGGTTGCACCCGTGGAACCGGTTGCGCCGGTATCCCCCGTATAGCCAGGTGAGCCCGTGGAACCGGTCGAACCGGTAGCACCTGTAGCACCAGCCGGGCCCGGAACCGGCACCGGCACCGGCACCGCAACGACCGCTGCTGGCGTAACGACAGTGGGTCTGTCACATGCGCTCAGTGCCAGCGCCATCGTTACCGCTGAAAATAGAATTGAATATTTCATGAGAATTCCTTTAGTTTGTTTAGCTAACACCGCTCGTCCGAAGGGGGTGGCGGCCGCACTTGCAGATACAACCGAAAAATACCTTGTGCATGCATTCAGTTCAGTTCGCTAGCGCACACAGGATGATGAACATTCCTGTTGCCCCATTGTTTGTGGTCGTCGGCAGTCGAAACATAAACTGCACACGACGCTGAAATCCGCAGCGGGGTAGGGGCCCGTCGCTGGCGGCAGAAAAAAAATGGCCCGGAACGGGGGGTTCCGGGCCAGGTGCTACAGGTGTTCGAAAAGGGGATTAAGCGAACACCCGGGAACAGAATGCATCAATCTTCCAATTCACTCTGTGCGATGACACACATAGCGCAATAAAAGTTTTGTGTGTCGTGCATGACAAGGAGGTTACTTTTTCTTGTCGACCTGATTACCGATAACACCGCCGACCACCGCGCCGCCGACCACGCCCTCCGTGCTGCCACCGGTGAGGATCGAACCGGCGACGGCACCAGCGCCGGCACCTATCGCGGTGTTCCGCTCGCGCGTCGACATTCCGCCACATCCAACCAGGCCGAGCAGAACAGCGGCCGAAACTGCACTGATTACAAATCCATGAATCGTTTTCATTTGAACACTCCTTCTGACTTCGTTTGACTACAAATTATTCACTATTTGCTGCGTTCAATAGCTGATCCGAATGACACCATCAATCACCTTGCCCTTGTGGCCGGCACTCTACGTGGGCAGGTTGACTTTGCTGATTACGGGTTCGAACCATCGTCAAAGCGAACCGTGATGGCGCAGCTGGACTTCGATTTCGCTGGCTTCTCAACCTCATTACAGGCCCTCGCTCCGCCAATGACGCCGCCCTGGTTGCCGAGCAACCGGTGGCTGCGCCGAAACCAGATCCTTCGCCTTTCGCCTGAATCTCAGGTACCGACTCCATCACCGCATTCACTAAAGCGCCGCTTCTAAGGGGATGGGACGTTGCTTGCCGTCTGCAACGGTGACGTATGCCGTATCACGGGCGCATGTGCTGTCACTGGCGCTGGTGCGATCATGTTGGCCGACTGCTGTTCCAGCGCCGCCTTGTCGTTTGCTCCACCATTCGCAGTCGATATCCGGCCCATGAAATCACCGATGCGGACAGCACTGAACACGATCAGGCCGATGCTCACAACCCGGATCAGTGGGTGGAGAGTTTTTTTTGTGGTCGCTAGCGTGCTCATGATTACTTCCCCGATTGAAGTGAGTGTGCGTTTGTCTTGCTACGCGTGACCGCCAACAGAGCCGTGAGGACGGATCTCTGAAGATATGATCCGCTGCTAGCGGGGATGCGTCTGCGCGCTAGCGCACATATGGATAAATGTTTGCACCGCAGCCCAAGGGGCGTCATTGGCCGCGGCGGTGCGCAAAACGCAGGCACTAATTTTGCCGTGTATGGGCAGGAGCGGCTCGCCGCTGCGCCAGCGTCGGCGTTCTCCTCTTGCACCACAAGAATCCGCGCAACGCAAGCCTGCCGCGTAAAAAACGACTGATTCGCTATATGTAGGCTAGCGAACAGAACTTTGTGCCGGAGCGGAACAAAATGATGTCAGGTGCCCGGTGTTCCCACCTCAACAACACCTTATATGCAATTCTTTGCCCGGCGTAGGTAATACCGTGGCGCGAAAGGGTAAATAAAATGGATCGAATCATCGCAGGCAGGTTTCACACCCAAGACCACGCGAAGGCCGTTGCGGCGATGATTGGGCAATATGTCGCCACGGCTGATATCTGCATTTTTTACAACAGCCCGCCGGGCCAGCACGCGGTTCTCAACTCGGGCGGAGATGAGGATCACGATCCCGGTACCGATGGTGCTGGAGGTTCGGCGGCGGGCACCGCCATAGCCGCAGGGATTGCCGCCGGTGCGATCGGCTCACTGGGCGGACCGGTAGTGGCCCTCATTGCCGCAGGCGCTGGCGCCTATGTGGGATCGCTGGCCGGTGCGCTGGACGAACTGGGAAGTCATGAAGACACCGCGCGTGGGTTAGAACGCCGTCCAGCGGGCGTCATGCTTTCGGTGCGCATTGTGAATCCGGCGGACGAACAGCGCGTGATCGCCACGCTGCGTGCGGAAGGCGCGGCGGATATCGAGCACGCGGAGGGGGAATGGAGCGCTGGCAATTGGACAGACTTCAATCCGGTTGCATCACCGCAATTGGTCGAAAAAACGTCCAACTGACGCGGCAGGCAGGAGCAATATCATGCCGCTCAGAAAAGGTTCGAGCCAGGCGGTCGCCAGCAGCAATATCAAGACACTGGTGGATGACTGGAAGAAAGATGGATCGATCGGCACCAGTCATCCGCTGACCAGGAAAAAAGCAATCAAACAAGCCGTTGCCATCGCCCTGACAAAAGCCGGCAAAAGCCGCGATACGGCACCGAAAAAATAGCTGCCATGGCGCTCTGGATACCGAAAAAATCGAGCGTTTGGTGCGCGAGCTGCTGATCGAGATCGGCGAAGACCCGGCGCGCGAAGGTTTGCTCGATACACCGAAGCGAGCAGCCAAGCGGTGCCATTGCCAGAGGCTTATGCTGCTCGCGGGCAATGGCTGTGGCTCATTTCACAGGAAGATTCAGGCATGCTCCGCACATTGCTTCCGGGCCGCCTGAAGTTTTTGAAGAATAAACGGCAGCCATTGCATCCCATATCTCACAGCAATAGCCAACAAGACTCCTACCGAGGATAGCGGGCGAGCAACATCTGTAACCCTTGGAGATGTTTTGGTTGGCTTCTGCCGACGTTCGAGCCAAAAGCCGAATATGCCTGCCGTCCCGGCAACCAGCGCTAACGTAGTCGGCCGAGCAAGAATCGCACGTAGCGCAGCATTTGCACGGCGCAGTTCACTCAGCGTATTCCGCCTGGACTGAGCGACCCGTAACTCAACCGTATAAATCGTAGCGAGAGTGGTAGATCGCTTCATGACGCGGCAGGGCCGACAGGCGACTCGCCCGCCAACTGTCGTCGGGTGGCGGAAAAAAGCAGGTCGCGGCTCATGCCGTAACAAACCAGAATCAGCGCCGCGCCGGCAACGCAATTAATGGCCGTGATTGCAATGACCACTCCGATCAAAGGCAAACCGAGAGAAGCAGCCCACAACGCAAGCGCGGCCATCAACCCAAGCCAAGCCGAAACCAAGCAAATCGCTGCGACCATCCCCCACGTGATCATCCACATGAGCGCCAAGCTCGCGCGACGTGTCTCCAACGACATCAGCTCGAGAAAGCCCAAGAATGCGGTGCGCGCGGACAGCAGTGCGCGTGATAACTCTTCGAGCACCCCCACCGTCTGCGGCGGGCTTTTTTCGCGGACCCCGTCAATTTGTACCGGCGCCTCTTTCACCGGCGCAAAATGGCTGTCGGCAGGCGTGACGCCGCCAGGACGCAGCGGGTTCGAAGCGTTGCCCATCCCGAGCAGGCTAGCGAAGGATGACGCGACTCAGTAAAAATCCCGCTACCAAGGCAATTCCTACCGACTTCATCGGATTAGCCGAAACATAGCTGCACGTACCCTCTACCAGTTGTTTTTGCCTGGCATTCAAGCTTTCGCCTTGCGCGGCCAGCCAATCGGCAGTCGGTGCAGCCACATCAACTGCTTTGTCCACGGCTTGGTGCGCCATGGCTGCCACGCGGTCGATGGTTGGCTTGGCTTTTCGGACCGCGTCGTCGGCTGCCCCGGCAATAGAATCCACGGCTGCGTGAACGTTCGAGGATGTTTTGCTGAGAGCGCCATCGGTGTTGTTCGACATTCCGGACATAGAGGGAGTGCTGCCGCTTGCAGTGGTTTCCATGTGATTCTCCTAAGGATGTATCAAGGGCTATCGAGTTAATAAAAGTCGCGTGCTTTAGAGGAGAAGTTTTGTCACTTCACGTATAGCAACACACGTGGCAACAATAGACGCACGTAAATTTCACGTCCGTACGGTATCGCACACTAAGGCAGATATATTGTTGCGAAAGTGCGCAGGCTAACAATATCGAGCAGCATCACACTGTTCAGATGGACTCGGTTTTCTCGTGGGACAGTCGCGTGAAGAAGAATGCCCACGCAATCAGAACGCCCTGTAGGGGAAGACGCACCCATAACGCGACCCCACTGTATGCGGGATACAGCTCGGGGTGGATCGCCATCTGGATATTGGCCGGCGTCACTGCAATGATCAAGGCGATGATGCCCCATGCTGCTAGCACCTCGGTGCGACGGAATAACAGCATGATACCCAGCACAACTTCAGCCGCACCGCTAATGTAAACAAGAGGGCTGTGCCAAGGCAGATACGGCGGCATGATGCTCACATAGAACGCTGTGTGAATAAAGTGATTCGTGCCGGCGATCACAAACAATGTACCGAGCAACCATTTCAGAAGATCTCGTGCTTTCCGCATATGTTTTCGCAAATAAGATTAGGCCCGCGTTAGGCCCGCGCCGAATGGGCAGCGCATCGAAGCCTGCGCTGCGAATGTTGAAAAGGATGGGCCGCCAGCGCAACCGCGCCGGATGCGTGATGCAACCTGCAAGGGCACTTGCGCTTTCACCGACAAAGCTGAGCAGCGCAAGGGTTTGCGCGCAGGCGACGCCAGCACGTTGGCCCAAGCCTTCCAGCTTTGACAACGGTGCGCTTGCCAGCGCAGCGAGGGTATCTGGTTGATCGGTTGCTTGTTGCCCAACGGCGTCCAGCAGTATGGCGCATTCGGGACGCAAGCCGCGCAGCGTTACGGCACTGCCTTCGTCGTGCAAGCGGCGCAGAAGTTTTTGCAGGATCCAGGTACCCGCGGTATCGAGCGCAGCGACATGCGCTGCGTCGATCACCATTTCTGATTTGGCAGGCAAAGACAGTGCGTCTAGTTGCGGCTCGATCGCACCGACCCCGCGCGCAGTCCAATACCCCGACAGCGCCAACGCTTGAGGTGAAAGTTGAGCGATTGCGGCGGGTGTCATCGGCAAGGGGTTCATGAATGGACCACAGGGTAGATGAAATGTCTCGCCCAATATGTGCGCGAGCGCACAGAGAAACATAGTGAACCAGCGCAATGTCTCATGCGCAGCCGCAGCGGCTAAACATGAAGTCCAACCCGGCGGTTTAATCGGCAATCAGTGCCAGATCGGCAGCACCATTTCCCCCTTTCAGGAGACCCACCATGATGAACATGAACAAATTCGGATCAGTATTCGGCCTGGCTGCCGTGCTTGCGCTCGGCGCATGCGGAACCACGAATAACGCCGGCACCAGATCCAGCTCAAGCAGCGCGTATCCATCATCCAGCAGTTCAAGCAGCGCTTACTCGTCGTCTGGCGTTGTGCAGTCCATCGATCTGGTCAGGCAAGACACCGCCGACAGCAAAATAGGCGTGGGTACCATCGCCGGTGCTTTGGTGGGGGGTATTGTTGGTAATCAGGTCGGGCAGGGCAGCGGCAACACGGCGGCGACCGTGATCGGCGCTGCGGGCGGCGCTTATGCCGGGCATCAAATTGAAAAGCGAAACCAGCAGCAAACCGATGCCTACAAAATCACGATCCGCATGAATGATGGCGCATATCAAACAGTGATGCAAAATACCAGTGGCGATCTTCGGGTGGGTGATCGCGTGCAGATCGATGGCGGCGTTGTACGGCGCTATTGATTGTTTCCGCAGCCGCCGCGTTTGCCAACCTCGCGGGCAATCTGCGGCGTCAGCCTTCCTTGCAAGGGTCACTGAAGATTGCCCACCGTCCGACCAGCAATCTCATCCGGATAAGGTGGCGTCGCGGGCATCACGGCTTTGTTCAGGTGTTCTCCAATGAAACCCATCCCTACGGTTCCGTCAGCACCACCGCCGGATGCACCCGACACGTCATTCGATTCCGAACGCGACCAGATTACCCAAAATATCGAGGCCATTCAAGAGTTCTACACGCGTGAAGATCAAAAGATCAGCCGCTCGCAACGGGTCCTCGAACGCATCAGCGGCTTTATCGGACAGCCGGTTTTTCTCGGTTTCATTCTGCTCTTTGTCGCGCTCTGGATAATAGCCAACACCGTTTTGCGCCAGCAGGGTCGGGCCGAATTTGATCCGGCGCCGTTTTTCTGGCTCCAGGGGATTGTCGGTCTGGCTGCGTTGCTCACCACGACCGTGGTGCTCATCAAGCAGAACCGGCTTGCCAGGCTTGAGGAACAGCGCGCGCATCTGGATCTGAAAGTGACGCTATTGACGGAGCAGAAGGCCGCCAAGCTTATCGACCTGCTGGAAGAGTTGCGGCGTGATTTACCGAACGTCAGAAACCGCCATGATCCCGAGGCGGTGGCACTAAAGCAACCGATGAGTCCCGATCTGGTGCTTGCCGCACTTGATGAACGCAACACTGCGGACGAGCGTTTGATGCCCGCCGCAGAAACCAAAGCAGGCGCGGGCAGCAAGGGAACCGCTGAATAAACAGAATTTGGTCATTGCGCGCGAAGCAATCCAGTCGCCGTCCGCCCAAGTGGATCTGTTCTGACTTTTTGACAAGAAACAGATTAACTCACCGCGCCTTCACCTTTCCTGCCTTTCCTGCGCCGCACAACCCAGCCCATCAAGCCGAGTCCCGCCAACAGCATGGCGTAGGTTTCGGGTTCGGGGATGGGTGAGACAGAGGCCAGGAGAAACGCACTACTCGTCTTTGTCGTTGTGTTAAAGGCACTACCCACAATCCAACCGGAATCGTTGATGGCGGTGGCCTGGGTCAACACCCAGCCAGCCGCAACATTGCTGGCGTCGAGAAAACTGTTAAGGTCGAGCAAGACCCCCGCATTCCATAGCGTGGCATGATAGTCGCCGCCGGATAATGTGCTGTTCCCCACGATCTGACCAAGATCGTTGATGTCCAACGCAATGCTGTCTGCTCCGCCCAGTGTACCGAGATTGATGACGCTCCCATTACGATCCCAAAGGGTCGCGCGGTCATTGCAGGCGCCACAAAAAATGCTATCCCCGACGATCTGCCCCGTGCTGTTAATCGCGTATGCATAGCTATTTACGGAGCCGGTTAACGCACCGAGGACCGTGGTGACACCGCTGTCCCAAAGAACGGCCTTGTTCCCGCTTTCACCCACGATTTGTCCCCTGTCATTGATGCTCGGTTGGAGAAAGTTGGTTTGAAAATTGTTGGTAATCGAGCCACTTGTCCAGGTAGTCGCCTGCCCTGACATAATCCCGACCACTTGCCCGGAACGATTGATCGCACTGGCGCTGCTGTTATTGCCGAAGCCAAGATCGCTAATGGCGCCTCCCCTCCAGAGTGTTGCAAGGTACCCCCCAGACCCGATGCTCCGCCCTACCACCTGGCCGGCGTTATTGACGCCGTAGGCGATGCTGCTGGTGTTACCACCCAATACGCCGAGGTCCGTGATCGCGCCGTTGTTCCAGAGCGTGGCGTGGACCGCTGCATTGCCGGTAGTGCTGCTCCAACCCGCCACTTGGCCGTTATCGCTGATGCCATAGGCTCCGCCGCCAGTTCCGCCAATCGTACCGAGATCGGTGAAAGAGTAGGACTGCGCAGTCGCCGGCGGCGTACCACCGACCATCAAGAGGCAAAGCGCGGCGAAGATGGCGGACCAGCCTGGTCGAACGCGTCCCAATTTCCGTACGCTCAGATGATGATTACCACTATCGGGCGTGTCCGCCGAACCACCGTGAGGCGCGTGATAGCGCCTGTCTGTTGTCACGTTATATCGATCATTCATGCGCACGCCATTCTTGCAGTGGTCTTCGACGCGATCATGTTTCATTTCCGTATCTTTCAGGTTGATGGTTTATCGAACCGGATAAGCGGATCTCGATTGATTAACTATGCTTTTTTCACACCGTGACGTCTGTACGCCGACACACATAAAACGCGATATTTGCGCGCGCGATAACTCCCGCTACCTTTGGTCTGTGGAGACTTGATTGCTGATCACTGCGCTACCGACCATGCTGCTGGCTGTGCTGCCGTGATAAGGATCGAGCTCACCGGTACGCTCAGAATCAGACCGGATGACACCATTGATGACTTTGATCTTGTCCCCCGCGTGCCACGGCGGCATGGTTTCCGTATTGATTCCTTGTCTCGACCCATCTTCAAAGCGAACGGTGATGGCATAACTCGTGGTCGGTTTTGCCAGCTTCCCAATTTCGTTGCCGGCCATGGATCCGTCACCGGCTTCCGGCCCGACTCCGTCACCGGTCAAGTTCATCTCTCTCAGCGATTCAATCACGCCGCATTCGGCGCATTTAACACCAGCGCGATCGAGCGCGCCACGCTGGATCTTCACCGGGGCCTCAGACGATTGCACCGGCGCTGGTGCTGCGGCCTTGACCCACAGCGACGCGAGAACCGTGCGGTTTTTTTCTGCCTCATTCCAGTCGAGGAAGGCGTAAACGCCGATATAGGTGAGCACGAAGACAGCCAAGCCCGCGCCCCAGTTGAAGATGACCGGATTCAAAGCTTTTCCCTCCCGTTTTTTTGTTGGGAACGGCTTGCTTGCTGGTATGGGTGTTTCCATGTTTGCTTTTCCCATCTAAAAAGATGCGAGTGTCACGCTTTGGGTTACCTCGCACGCCGGTCAACAATGCGGAAATATTTCGACCGGATGCTTGCCACAGCATGGCCTGCTGGCGGTTTGATGTCTGTGGCCCGGCGCACATACAGCGAAATTATTTTCGAAGCTTTGAGTCGCTGTGGGTGAATCAAAGCTAACCGAGCCTTAGGCCGTCGCGCGAAACCCTGTCTTTAAGCTTCAATCGACCCCGACGGTCTGTTGTCGCTGAACCTCATGGTGTTTCATGTCCAGGTAGGCGGCCTGATCCATTTCATGCAACTGAAGCGAGTAACGCTCGCTGGCGGCAAACCAGTCGCGGAGGCGCTTTTCCGGTTGCGCCTGCGGCGACGCCGACAGTGCGTTGAGGAAGGCATCAATCGCCAGGTAATAGCGCATGGTGTTGCGTTCCACCACGCCACGCATTCCGCCGATGTAGCGTTGTTGGCCATCGGCTTGTGTGCCGGCCACGGTGAATCCCACCTTGCCTTTTCCCAGTGTGCCGAGGTAGGCCTGCATCGCAAGCCGTCCCAAGAGGCCATAGCCATACGAATACGCCAGGTGGATGAATGTCTGGCCGCTTTTCAAGGGGACGGCTTCGAGCGCAATGCGATAGTTTTTTGTACTCAGTGGTCCCTTGGCTGCGTTCAACCGGACGTGCAGATAGTCCGGTGCTTGGGCAGCTACCTGGTAGGTGAAGGCCACCCGATAGGCGTCGTCCAGCGGCTGATCGGATTTCTTGCCGATGCCGACATTGAGAATGTTGCCGGTGTCGGCATGCGAGGCACGGCAGTACTTGGTATTGAGGTGCAGAATCAGAATCTCGCACCAATTGCCTGGGTTGTTCAGTGCCGCGCTTACGGTGGCGAACGGATAATCGACGCGCGCATAGATGTCGCCACTTACGCCGTCCGAAGTCTCGCTCGAATCCAGATAGAGCGGCCTTTGGAACGGGTTGTGGTTGAGGCGGTCCTGCGCGGCGCCGTACTTTGCAAGGAGCGCCGCGGATGGATTCAAGTCTGCATCTTCGGCATGGGCGATATGGATGCCGGCACAGAGAATCACGACCGCAAAAAGTCGCAGCGGTGCCGAAGCGTGCATTGTTGATGTTTTTCTCATCGGTGCGATTTGGGTTGTCATGCCTGTCCGGCATTTACAGCCAGTATTCCCATACTCTGGCGACTGCCTCCTTGAGGTGCTCGCTGATCGAACGTTTTCCCCACTGTTCAAGCGTGATGGGGCTGGAAGCAGCTATGTCGATATCGAACATGGCCTGCATTTGCGCGCCGAACTCCTGCCCCAGAATGACGGCGTTGACCTCCTGGTTATGCAGGAAGCTGCGCCAATCGAGGTTGGTCGATCCGATCGTCGACCACACGCCGTCGATGAGCGCAGTCTTGGCGTGGAGCAGGGCATCGCGCCTCTCGTAGATTTTTACCCCTGCACCGAGTAGTTCGGCATAGTAAGAACGTCCGGCGTGGAACACCAGCCAGGAATCCGTTTTTCCCGGCAGGATCAGCCTCACGTCCACGCCGCGTTGCACGGCATCCTTGAGCGCGGCGAGCAACTGCGGATCGGGGACAAAATAAGCGTTGGTCAACAGTATGCTGGTTTCGGCGCTGCCGATGGCTGAAATCAGTGTCGCGTAGATCAGGCTGTAGGGTTCATCAGGCGAGCTGCCGATGGCACGCACGACTTCCTTGCCCTTGTTGGCCAGTTGCGGGAAATACTTTCCCTGTGCGAGCACTTCGCCCTTTTGCTTCTCCCACGTCGCGAGAAACAATTTCTGAAACTCGCCGACGACCGGGCCTTCCACTTGCAGGTGGGTATCGCGCCAGGGAGGTCCTCCTTCGGGGCGCTGCCTGGAGCGCCGGCTGAAGGAGCCACCTGAATAAACGCTACTGATGTTGATTCCGCCGAGGAACGCGGTCTGGCCATCGACGATCAACAGCTTGCGGTGATCGCGCTGATTGACCTCCCAACCCTTCTTTGCGGTCAGCGGATTAATCGGGTTGAACTCCAACACCTTGATGCCGCTGTCGGTGAGACGCTTGAAAAATGTCTCCGGCGCGTTGATGGCCCCCACGCTGTCGTAGATCAAACTCACCTGCACGCCGTGCACCTGCTTGTCGATAAGCAGGTCGGCAAAGCGATTGCCTACCTCATCGTCCTCGATGATGTAGGTTTCCATGTTGATATGGTTCTTGGCATTGCGGATCGCGGTGAACATGTGCTGAAAGGTTACCGGACCATCTTGTAGCAGCACCACCTTGTTGCCCACCATCAGGGGGCTTCCGGCAATGGCTTGTTCCAGCGCCAGATGCCGGTCGAAGATGCTGGTCTGGTCTCCCTGGCTCTTGAGGCGGTCGACGATGGCCCTGCTTTGCAGGGCTGTCAGCGGGCCGCGTGCACCCTCGAGCTGAACGGGCTGAAGCGGGCGCAGTGCCATGTCAGGAGCGATGGTTGGTAGCGAACCGCACCCGCTAACGGCAACAATCAATCCTGCCATCAGGCATATGAAGATCTTGCACCGATTTACCGGCTTTACCATTCCATTAAACAAAGTCGTCGCCCCATTTCACGCTGTAAATCTTTGCGCGAAAGTGTATGCGCCATCTCCACGGAACACTGTGCGCCAGCCAACGTATGGGTGCGAAACAGGAACGTCGTCAGATCAGACGGGGGATCGAATGGCCGTCTGCATACGCCTTAGGAGATATCGAGAGGCCTGTTTCCGTGACCGATATTGATGCGCCCGCTTACCTTGCCTTTCACACGAGTTATCTCGATCGCACGCGCTGCTTCTTACAGCGTTGCACTCTGGCGGTACTGCTCATCCGGCAGCAGACGGCGCAGTTCCTTTTTGACCACGGCATAGCACTCGCAGGAGTGGTTCTCCAGCCCGGACCGATCAAGCACTGCGATGTGGCCGCGGCGGCAGCGAACAAAACCGGCCTGCTGCAATTTTCCGATGGCCTCGGTAATGCTTTCGCGGCGCACGCCGAGCATGCTGGCCACCAACTCCTGAGTCACGACCAGTTCCAGCGAGGGAATACGATCAAGGGTCAACAACAGCCAGCGGCACAGTTGCTGCTCAACTGTGTGGTGACGATTGCAGGCCGCGGTCTGGATCATCTGGGTGATCAACCCCTGGGTGTAGCGCAGCAACAAGTGTTGCATCAGGCCGACGCGATTGAACTCTTCCAGCAACAAGCGACGGCCAAGGCGGTAAGCATGGCCTGCGGTTTGCACCACGGCTGAGCTTGGCGTGGTGTTGCCACCCATGAACAGCGAAATGCCGACCATGCCTTCATTGCCCACCCCCGCAGTTTCAGCGGATGCGCCGGATTCGGTGACATATTGCAGCGACACGATGGAGGTGGTGGGGAAATAGGCGTACTGCAACTGTTCATCGGGTTCGTAGAGCATTTCACCGAGCCGCAGCGGAACCAGTTCCAGATGGCCCGCCAGACGCTCGAATTCCGCCGTTGGAAGGGCGGCGAGCAGATGGTTTTGATTCGGACTGTGGGGGTGAGCCATTGCCAACCGTCGACCTATGGTGTTTAGTGCTTGGTGCTTTGCTCTACGCCGATCCCGCGGTAACCGATGAAGCGGGACGAGCGGTTGAACATAGGCTCGCCGCTCACCCGAAATGTCTGGCGCGAGCCATCGGTATTGACGCGATGAAAGAGGAAATCCAGAAACGGCTCCCGGGCGGCAATTCTTGCCTGCAAAATTTCCCGCTCCGGTTCATTCCAGCCGGCGGCCGGAACACCGCTGTCATTGCCCGCCAGTCCAGCGACCTGGATTCCAAGCATCTCCAGCACCGGGCCCGAAACCTTGGTGAAGGTTCCATTCTCGTCCTGCTCCCAGTACCAGTCGGAGGCCAGTTCGGTCAGGCTGCGATAGCGGGCTTCACTTTCGCGCAGTTCGGCGGTTCGTTCCTCCACCGTATGCTCCAGCACCTTGCTGTAATGTTCAAGTTGCTTGTACAGCAGCCGCACTTCCAGCATGTTGTGGATGCGCGTCTTGACTTCAACCAGATCGAATGGCTTGCTGATGAAATCTTTGGCGCCGGCTTGCAGCGCGCGCAGTTTGTGGCCGGGTTGGGCGGTGATCACGAGAACCGGCAGGTAGCCATCGGCATCGTTGGTCTTAAGAGCAT
The DNA here is from genome assembly GCA_043738385.1 of Sterolibacteriaceae bacterium. Taxonomy (GTDB): domain Bacteria; phylum Pseudomonadota; class Gammaproteobacteria; order Burkholderiales; family Rhodocyclaceae; genus JANYCD01. The sequence goes on along the minus strand of JAYUGL010000237.1, from coordinate 6,852 downwards.
CCATCACCTGAAAACCATCCATCACCGGCATTTGCAGATCGAGCAGGATCAGGTCGTAGTGGTTGCGGCGATGCAGCGCGCAGACCTCGGCTGGATTCATGGTCGAAGCCACGCGGGTGTAGCCGACCTCTTGCAGAAGCTGCGTCAGCAGGCTGATGTTGACCGCCTGATCGTCAACGATCAGGACACTGGCGTTGAGAATATCGGATTCGGCAACTCTCATGTTTGTTCCTCTTCTGCGGTGTGGTGTGATGCATCTTGGGCAAACTTCAGCGCCACGTCCAGCGCATCCATGAACTGGTTGACCTTGATGGGTTTGGTGAGATAGTTAAAGAATCCGGCTTCGAGGCCGCGCTCGATATCACGGGGTACCGCGTGGGCGCTGAGCGCGATGATCGGAATATTCGCTGTCGTCGGATCCTGGTGCAGAGTCTTCATGGCCTCAAACCCGCTGATGCCGGGCAGATTGATGTCCATCAAAATCACGTCCGGTTGATAGGCCCGCGCATATTCGATGCCGAGACTAGCGTCCGTCGCGCCCAGCAGGCGCAGGCCAGTGCGGCGCGCAATGAGTTGCTCGACCAGTTCCAGGTTGGCCGGGTTGTCTTCGACATAGAGCAGGGTGCGCAGCGGCGTATCCTGCGGCAGATCTGGTTGCTCTCGGGCAGCATGCTGGGTGTCTTGCGTTGCCAGCATCGGTGCGATTGCCAGGCTCAGTTCGATCCAGAACACGCTGCCCACGCCGACAATGCTCTCTACGCCGATGGTGCCGCCCATGAGTTCCACCAGACGCTTGGTCACCACCAGGCCGATGCCGGTGCCTTCCTCCCCGCTGGCCTGCTTGCCAAGGCGATTGAAAGGTTGGAAAAGCTGCGCCAGTTGTTCCGGCGTCAGTCCCGCACCAGTGTCGCGGACGCTGATCCGAATTGAACCCGATGCGGTCAAAGTGCTTTTTACGATCACCGTACCTTCCGGCTTGTTGTATTTGATGGCGTTGAAAAGCAGATTGATCACCACCTGTTTGAGCCGAGTTCGATCGGCGTTGATGAAGCACGGATGCGCAAAACGCGGGAAGGTCAGGTGGATATTACGCTTTTGCGCTTGCGGCTCAATCATCGCCCGGCATTCGAGCATGACCTCAGCGAGCGAAACCGGCTCGCGCGACAGGGTTATCTTGCCGGATTCGATCATCGCAAGATCGAGAATCTCATTGATCAGCTCCAGCAGGTACCATCCGGCTTTGAGAATCTGGTCGATATTGCCCTTTTGGGACGGCGTCGGCGGGGGAGAGCTGGCCTCCATGAGCTGAGCGAAACCGAGCACCGCATTGAGCGGTGTACGCAATTCATGACTCATGCTAGAGAGAAAGTCGGTCTTTGCGTGGTTGGCTTTCTCCGCCAACTCCAAGGCTTCATTTCGCTCCGCCTCGATGCGCTTGCGCGCCGCATTGTTGGTGCCAATCAACAGGTAGCCGATGATTTCGTCATTCTCATCGCGTAGCGCAGTGATCGACACGATAGCGGGAAAGCGGCTGCCGTCCTTGCGAATGTAGGTGAGCTCGTAAATATCCTCGATGCCGCGCGAGGCTTTGAACACGAGCGCCTCGAAGCCGGGTGCAATCGGAATGGAAAGTTCAGAACTCAACAAACTGGCCCGTGCCAATAGCTCGTCCGGATCGAAAACATCGGCCGGGGTGATTTTATTCAGCACCTCGGCGGCTGAATAACCCAGCACGCGCTCGGCACCGACATTAAAAATCTGAATCACACCCTTGGCATCCGTGGCGATACACGAAAAATTGGTGCTTTTGAAAATTGCGTTTTGCAGGGCCCCTGCTTTTTTTAGCGCCTCTTCCGCTTGCTTGCGTGCGCTGACATCACGCAAGATTCCGGTGAAGTAGCGCTCGCCGCCCAGCAACATCTCGCTGATCGCGATTTCCAGCGGAAACTGGCTGCCATCCTTGCGCTGTCCAATGACTTCGCGTCCGAGGCCGGCGGCGCGCGCCGCGTCGCTTGCGCTGTAATAATCAAGGGAACCGTTGCGCTGGTCTTTATCGAGCTTGGGTATCAGGACACTGAAGTTTTTTCCGATGACGTCTGCGGCAGCATAGCCAAACATTTGCTCGGCGGCCGGGTTGACGGTCGCTACCATGCCACCATTGGCATGCAGGGTAATAACGCCATCCACCATCGTATTGAGAATCGTCTCGATCAGCGCGGCACTGTCACGCACGGCCTGCTGCACGGCATATTCCGCGGTGACATCGCGGAACACCAGCACCGCGCCCACCACCTGACCATCGCGGTCGCGAATCGGTGCACAACTGTCGGCGATGGAGCGCTCGCTGCCATCACGGGCGATCAATATGGTGTGATTGGCCAGCCCCCTTGTCGTGCCATGCGCCAGTGTTTCCTTGACCGGGATCGTGGCCGGTTGTCGAGTTCCTTGATTGACGATGTGAAAAATTTCCTCCACCAGGCGATTGTTTGCTTCCGCCGATGTCCAACCCGTCAGCCGTTCGGCAAGGGGGTTCAGCAGCGTCACATGCCCGTTGGCATCGGTGGCGATGACCGCATCGCCGATAGAGTGGAGCGTCACCGCGAACTTTTCTTCGCTGATGTGCAAGGTGGCGTTGGCCAACTGTAGCTGCTTGTTTGTATCCTCTTGTGCCTTAAGGGAGTGTTGCGTCTCGATATGGAGCAACTCCTTGCGCCGATGCCGTGATTCCAGATAGACCAGGTAGCCAAACGCAAGGACCAACAATAGCGCGAGCAGACTGGCGCTGACGATGAGGTTCACCAGACGGCCCATGTTGGTTTGAAACGCTGAGTCGTGCCGCGCCAGCTCGACATTCTCCGCGCCGATCACGCCGTTCATCTCGGTACGAATCGTTTCCATCAACCATTTGCCCCGACCACTGCTGACCTGCGCGACTGCGGCCGTGACATCATCTTGACGGCGCAACTCGATGACCTGCGCCAGTTCCGCCATTTTGGCTGCGACCAGCGGAACCAGCGCGCCCAGGTGTTGATGGGCATCACCACTTAAAGAAAATTGACGCAATGTATCCAGATGGCTGCCAATGTTGTCTCGTACGGCCAGATACGGTGCCAGGAAGGTTTCATCATGGGTCAACAAATAGCCGCGTTGGCCGGTCTCGGCATCTTTCAACTCCGACAGCAGGGTATTGGCGTGGATGATCGTGTCGTAGGTATGCCTGCGCAACTCGGCTGCCGCTTTGGTCTGTTGGAAAGCCCAGAACGAAGCCATCACCACGAAGGTAACCAGCAATACCGCTCCTGTCAGCAGAGCGACAATCTTATGCGTGGACTTCACTTGAATGCATCTCGCGTCATGATGCAGCACCCATGGGGATTGATCATCCGTGACAACATCCATTGCGCCGGCGCAATGCCCCGGAAACGGCTGCGGTGTTGGTCGGCGAGGGCGAAGTCATTTACTGTTTCAGACATGTGAGTTTCAGTGAAAAGTGCAACGATCGGAGAGAGAACTGTGCTTGCCGGCCCGGCCAACAATCGCCGACGCGCTCCGTTGAAACAGTGCTCCCGCAGGACGAATGCATTATCACCACCTTTCGTTCAGTCTTCTGTTGGCTGGCGCACATACGGAAAAATAGTTCGGTCGTGCGCCGTGGATCCCACGCAGGCACTTTTTCGGCGCGCTGGCCAAGTGATCGAGATATCGCCTGCAAAAAAATTGTTATCGCGCCAGGAAGGAGTGAATAGGTCACTGTGCTGTCATTCCCGCGCACCCCGGAGTGGGGATGCGCGAGGACGACTTGATCTGTGTGTCCCCACGGCAATCCTATGTTGGCTGCCGTACAGTGTTTCTGAAAAAACATTGATAGGATGCTTACTCTAAAGGTCGGCGAAACGTAACTGACGTCTTGTCAGGAGAGTTTCATGAATAAGAAAACCAAAGATCAGCAACTGAAATCAGGGCAGACTTGTCCTCCTTTAGAGGATTTGAACAAGAAATAACAGAAGGCGGAAAACCGCAAGATTGCTGGCAGACATAAAAATGACGGACAAAAAGATCACAAGGGTGCCCGTGAGAACGGGCGTTGAGAGGATCATGAACTTCGCCATTCGGATGGAAGCGATCTAAAGTGAATACCGCGCTAAAAAACTTTCCGATTGTTTGCGTCGGCGGATCGGCCGGTGGTCTGGACGCCTATATCCGGCTGCTGCAAAACCTTCCCGCTGACATGGGTGTGGCCATCGTCATCGTCAATCACATGAGAAACGTGCCTACCCAACTGCATGAAATTCTTCCTCACTACACCACCATGCCGGTTGATCTCATCACGGAAAGTTTGTCGATTGAACCCAATCGTGTATTTATCATCCCCGAAAATCGGGATCTGCATGTCGAGAATGGAGAGTTTCATCTCAAGCCGATATCAAAACCCCGGGGCTGGCCCGATGTCATCACGGTTTTTCTGTGTTCACTGACCCGTTGCTGGGATGGCAAGCTAGTTGCTGTGATTGTCTCTGGCTACGATGGCGATGGGGCCGATGCGCTATGCGGCATTCAACAAGTAGGCGGTATTACCATCGCGCAGAAGCTGAGTACGGCGAGTCAACCAGATATGCCGGAGAGCGCAATTGCCAGTGGATGCATTGATTTTGTTCTGTCACCGGAAGATATTGCGCAAGAACTTGTATGCATTGCGCGCGCAGAAGTCCAGCAGCCACAGGCGGTCGGCGCGCAGTGAATTTCGACCCGCAGTTTTGATCGGATGCGCGCGAGGTTGGTTGTCAGGTTAGTTTCTTTGCCGCCGCGGGCTTTGTTTCCGCGTGGGCAAACTTCAGTGCCATGTCCAGCGTATCCATTAACTCGTTGACCTTGATCGGTTTAGTGAGATAGCGAAAGAAACCCGCGTTCAGACCGTTCTCGATATCGCGGGGTAACGCATTGGCACTCAGTGCAACCACCGGGATGTGCGCGGTGACCGGGTCTTCAGCCAGGATTTTCAGCGCGCCGACGCCGCTGATATCGGGTAGGGCAACGTCCATCAGGATCACATCCGGCAGAAACGAACGGGCAAGCGCCATGCCGCGCTCGCCGTTGGCCGCACTCAGCAAGCGAATATCGGTCCGGCGCGCAAGTATGTCCTCGACCAGCGTCAAATTCCCCGGGTTGTCTTCAATGTAGAGCACCGAGCACAACCGCATGTAAGCTAGATCTTGCGCCAGCGCACGCATGGGTCCGGGTTTCGGCGGGGGCGTGAGAACCGTTTGTGAGTCAACCACCAGGTTCAGCTCGATCCAGAACACACTGCCTTTGCCGACAATGCTTTCCACACCGATGGCGCCCTGCATCAATTCGACGATGCGCTTGGATACCACCAGGCCAATGCCGGTGCCTTCCTCCGAACCGGTTTCTTTGCCGAGACGATTGAATGGCTGAAAAAGTTGCGCCAGTTGATCCGGCGTCAATCCGTCGCCCGTGTCTTGGACACTGATGTGGATGCGTCCTGGCGTGGTCTCCGTGCAACTCACGACGACCGCGCCACCCGCCTTGTTGTATTTGATCGCGTTGGAAAGCAGGTTGATAAGCACCTGCTTGACCCGGATCCGGTCGGCATGGACAAAATACGGGGTATCAAAACGCGGATAAGTGACGACAATCCCGCGCGTCTGCGCCTGCGGATCGATCATGCCCTTGCATTCGAGCAAAACTTCAGCCAGCGATACCGCCTTCATCGACAGCGAGAGCTTGCCTGATTCGATGACCGCGAGATCGAGGATTTCGTTGATTAGTGCCAGCAAGTACCACCCGGCCTGGAGTATGTGATCTAAATTTTGTTTCTGCACGAGCGACGGCGGCGGCGTGCCGGATTCCAGGAGTTGGGCGAAGCCGAGAATCGCATTGAGCGGTGTGCGTAATTCATGGCTCATGCTGGATAAAAAATCTGATTTCGCGAGGTTGGCTTTGTCCGCGGCGATCTGGGCTTCCTCCAGCTTTTGTTCAGCGTTTTTACGAGAGGTGATGTCGTCGAAAAGGATAGCGACTGTTCGACTTTCCGGCCCGCCCAACCGGAAGGCATGCACATCGAACCAACGTCCAACCCCTTCTTTGACTTTCTGCACGAACCGAATCGGCTGACCAGTCAACGCGACTTCGCCGTAAATTTCATACCAATGCGTTTCCAGATTGGGGGCGAGTTCACGTATCCGCTTGCCCGTCGCTTGCTTCAATCCCGACTGTTTTTCGAAACTCGGATTCACCTCCAGAAAGCGGTAATCGACCGCTTTCCCCTGTTCATCAAAAATCACATCGATGAGACAAAAGCCTTCATCAATCGAATTGACCAAATTGATATAGCGATAGCCACTTTCACGTAGCGCGTTATCGGCGTCTTTGCGCTCGGTGATATCGGTCAACACAGCACGCACTTCGAGCGCGCCCTCGACGTCTTCCGCGACGGTGCATGACAAATGCACCCAGACTTGCGTGCCGTCAGGCTTTATCATCCGCAATTCGCAAGCCTGCGGCGCACCGCTCTTAAGGAGCTTTTTGCGGTGCAGGTAGTAAATGTCTTCGTCTTCCTTGTGGATGAACCGGGTCAAGACCTGCTTGATCAGCACGTTACGGTTTATTCCCAGCAGACTGGCGGCGGTGAGGTTGGCTTGCGTGATCAGCCCGTTCTCGTTGGTGGTGCAATAGCCTACCGGCGCGAGATCGTAGAGATCGAAGTAACGCGTTCGCACAATGTCCAGTGCTAGCTGTGACTCGCGTAATTCCTCGTTTTGCATCTCCAGTTCGATCTGATGCACGCGCAACTCGAACAGCATCTGCCGCGTTGTTTCGGCCGACATAACTTGA
>JAYUGL010000236.1:0-11368 GCA_043738385.1 Sterolibacteriaceae bacterium | reverse complement strand
GCACGGTCTGACATCTTGCGCCATGTCTTGCGAATGATGTCCACCCACTTGGCCTCGTCGTATTCCGGATGCAGTGCGGCGAATGCGGCGATGTAGTCTTCGATGAACACCAGGCCGACTACATCTTCCACCAGTTGCGAATCAGGATTGCTGTTCAGTCCGCGCTTGCCCACTGCGGCCTTGACGCGGGTGATCGTTTCCTCGTCGTAGCTGGCTTCCTGTAACAACTTTGCCGCCAGATCAGCATGAAAACCGTAGAGCGTAGTACGCCACTTCTTGTAGCCAGGTAACGTCATCGGAAAATCGCGGCGGGGGATCTTCCAGCGCTGGATGTGCTGGGCGCGCGCGGCAAGCTGCACCGCTTCCGGCGCCTCGGGCGCATAACGCGCCAGCATCGCGCTCATGCGCCGCGCGTAAAGCAGTTCCTTGGGTACCGCGACGCCGTTGTCGTTCTCCTGGTTCGGATCTTCGGCATTGGCCGCATCGAACAATGCAATGGCGCGTTGGAAGCGATCATTCATCCGAGCTTTTCTTGCACCCAGGCTGCAACGGACGCCAGCGCTGCGGGCAGCTTCGCCGGCTCGGTGCCACCGGCCTGCGCCATGTCGGGCCGGCCGCCGCCCTTGCCGCCGACTTGCAGCGCCACCGCATTCACCAGTTCGCCGGCTTTTACCTTGGCGACAAGATCAGGAGTCACACCGGCAATCAATGTCACCTTGCCATCCGCCGCGCTGCCGAGAACGATGGCGGCGCTCTTGAGTTTGTCCTTGAGCTTGTCCAAAGTTTCGCGCAAGGTCTTGGCATCGGCGCCTTCCAGTTGCGCGGCCAGTACCTTGACGCCTTTGATATCGACTGCCTGATCGACCAGATCATCGCCCTGGCTCGCGGCGAGTTTCGATTTAAGCCTGGCCAATTCCTTTTCCAGCGATTTCACGTTGTCGAGTATCTGCACCACGCGCTGCGCCGCCTCGCTGGGTTGGGCTTTGACGTGGGTGCTGATCTCGTGCAGTTGTGTCAGTTGCTGCTGAACGTAATTCAGCGCACCTTCGCCGGTCACCGCCTCGACACGGCGCACGCCCGCAGCAACACCACCCTCGGCCACAATCTTGAACAGGCCGATATCGCCGGTGCGCGCCACGTGCGTGCCGCCGCACAACTCGCGCGATGAACCGATGTCCAGCACACGCACGGCATCGCCATACTTCTCACCGAACAGCATCATCGCGCCGGTCTTTTGCGCATCCTCGATATTCATGACACGCGACTGCGTCGCTGCGTTGGCGAGCACCTCGGCATTGACGATGTCTTCCACGCGGCGGATTTGCGTGTCGCTCATCGGCTGGGTATGGGCGAAATCGAAACGTGTCTTTTCCGCATCCACCTGCGAACCCTTTTGCTGCACATGGTCGCCCAGCACTTCACGCAGCGCCTTGTGCATCAAGTGGGTAGCGGAGTGATTGCGCATGGTGCGGGTGCGGGCTGCATGATCGACCTGTGCCGCGACCGTGTCGCCGACGACCAATTCGCCATTGACCAATTCACCATGATGGCCAAACACGTCGGCCTGAACCTTCTGCGTATCGTCGATACGAAACAGCGTCAGGCAGACACCTGACTTGGTCAGTTCGCCGCGATCGCCGACCTGACCGCCAGACTCGGCATAGAAGGGTGTTTGGTCGAGCACCACTACGCCGGTTTCACCCGCCGCCAGACGATCGACTTTTACGCCATCCTTGTACAGCGCCGTCACGCGGCCTTCGTCGGACAGCGTGTCGTAACCATGGAACTGCGTTTTAATGCCATCGTATTCAATACCCGCCGCCATCTTGAACTTGCCTGTAGCGCGCGCCTGTTCCTGCTGCCGCGCCATGGCTGTATCGAAAGCAGCCGTGTCTACAGTCACACCATGTTCACGACAAACGTCCACAGTTAGATCGAGTGGAAAACCGTAAGTGTCATGTAGCTTGAATGCAACATCGCCACCAAGCACTTTGAATGGCTCCAGTTCATTCATTGCAACTGAAAAAACATCAATCTTGAAATCAGCTGAGGAAATTATCGAATTTACTTCGCCTGGAAGTTCGTCCCCGACATTTACGATTGAAAACCGTTTATATCCAAGGTGAGAACGCTCTTTGAGAGCATAAATGCTCTGGTATAAACGGTCGATAGAATCCCTGTCGTCTTTACCATTGATGACTTCGACTGGAACCTCATCGTTCCCAGCTCTCATCAATCCATCAAATTCAAAGGGCATTCCACTAAAACCAGACACTTGCAGGCCAAAATACGTCCAGTTAGTTTTCTTCTCTAGCCAACGCAGCGCAAAGTTTTCCATGGAAATCGCACTCTCGAGAATTCTCATTCCATTCTCGATAGTGGCGAAGAAGCGGCCTTCCTCTTGCTTTAGGACATCCATGACGCGCACCTTGCCACTCCTCAATTCTGGGTAGGCGCCGCCCATCACTGCAACGAGGTCAGGTACTAGCTTGTGAAAGAACGCTGCACGCGCGCCTAGCTTGTAGCCGTGGCGAATGGCCCGCCGGATAATGCGACGCAGGACATAGCCGCGTCCCTCGTTACCCGGCATCACGCCATCGGCGATCAGGAAGGAACAGGCGCGGATGTGATCGGCGAGCACCTTGAGCGACGGACTGTCGAGATCGCTGCAATTGGTTTCACGCGCAGCTGCCTTGATCAGGGCCTGAAACAGATCGATTTCGTAATTGGAATGTACGTGTTGCAGCACGGCCGAAATGCGCTCCAGTCCCATGCCGGTATCGACGCTGGGCTTGGGCAGCGGATGCATCACGCCGGCCTCGTCGCGGTTGAACTGCATGAACACGTTGTTCCAGATTTCGATGTAGCGGTCGCCGTCCTGCTCCGCGCTGCCGGGCAGGCCGCCCCAGATGTGTTCGCCGTGGTCGTAGAAAATTTCCGAGCATGGGCCGCAGGGGCCGGTGTCGCCCATCATCCAGAAGTTGTCGCTGGCGTAACGCGCACCCTTGTTGTCGCCGATGCGGATTACGCGTTCCGGCGCAAGACCGATCTCTTTTGTCCAGATGTCGAAAGCCTCGTTATCGTCGGCATAGACCGTGACCCAGAGTTTGTCCTTGGGTAACTTGAAAACATCGGTCAATAGTTCCCAGGCATAAGCAATTGCATCGCGCTTGAAGTAATCACCGAAACTGAAGTTGCCCAGCATTTCGAAGAACGTGTGATGGCGCGCGGTGTAGCCGACGTTTTCCAGATCGTTGTGTTTGCCGCCGGCGCGCACACACTTCTGCGAGCTGGTGGCGCGCGTGTAAGGGCGCTTGTCGAAGCCGAGGAACACGTCCTTGAACTGGTTCATCCCGGCATTAGTAAACAATAACGTCGGATCCTCGTGCGGCACCAGGGAACTGGAGGCGACGATCTGATGGCCTTTGGCGGCGAAGTAATCGAGGAATTGTTGGCGGATTTCGGCGCTGGTCATGTCAGTGCAAGGTGAATTGGGCGAAACGCGGATTTTACGCGATCAGCGTGCGCCAAATAAAAAGCCCGTCGCAGAAATCTGCGACGGGCTTTGGAAGCGTGAAACAGTTCAGTGGGCGAGGCGATGCGGGCGATCCACGCGGCCGTTGTGATTGAGGTCATGCTGGCGGTCATGTTTCTCATGATGAATAGCGCGCGAGTCGTGATTCAGCTCTTGATGCATGTCACGGCGCTCGTCCTTGGTTACCTTGCCGTCGGCTTTGGCAGCGGCAAGATCAGCCTCGGCCTTGTCATGGCGGGCTTCCAGCCGCTCGGATTCGCGGGTGGTGAGTGAACCGGTTTTTTCGCCTTGTTCAATGCGCTTTTCCTGATTGTCGAGACGCTTATCAATGCCGGGCGTCGCGTTTGGATCCCTGACCGGCGGCGGTGTTTCGGCCAGAACCGGTAGCGTGAAGGCGGAAACGAGCAATACAGCCAGAGTGGATTTCAGTTTCATGTTGGTACTCCCTTTTCTGTAAGTGGCATGGGGCAACCCCATACGCACAATAACGCCGATATCCCCCCGGATCTGACGCGAGAGTGTAAGCATTGGTAAGCGCTGTTACATTGATCAACGCCGGGCAGCCGCCGAAGGCGCGCCATTGACGCGCCGCATGGCGGTATCGAGGACCTCCTTTACCGACCTCTGATCGCGCCAGACGAACTCGATTTCCGTGTCAAGCGCATCGTGCATCAGGTTGCGCGCAGCGCCGACTTTCGGCCGCGCCGTTTTCTCTGGCATGGAAAGTCGATGCTCGACTGCCTCCAGCAATGGCGACGGAATTCCCGACTGTTTCAATGCGGTGACGGCTTCGCCCGTCATTGGAAGATAACCGCTACCCTTTACCCAGTCACGCTGATTGCCGGGCTGCATCAGAAAACTGACAAAGCGCGCCGCCACGCGATATTCATCTTTCTTTCTTCCCGCCAGCAACCATAGTCCGGCGCCGTCGGGCAGTACATTGCGTGGAGTCGCACCGTAGGCATCGTCGTAATACGGCAGCGACGCAATGCCGACCGGGAAATTGCCGCGTGCGGCTTGGGCGTAAAGACTCGATTCGCCGGTGAGCATGGCGCATTCGCCGGACAGAAAATGCACATCGCCTTCCTGGCGCGGGCCGTAGTAGCGGAAATAGCTGCTCTTGTACCAGCTCGACAGCAGCGCGAGGTGCTTCACATCCATCGATCCGTTCAGCGCGATGCGGTTGGGGCGCACAACAATGGGTTGGTTGTGCTGGGCGGAGAGGTTCTCAAGATGGACCCAGGCGAAACGCGACGACGTCAACGGGCAGCGAACGCCGGAATCGAAAAGCGCACCGGCCGCATTTTGCACTTGCGGCCAAGTCGTCGGCGCCAGATCGGGATCAAGACCCGCCTTGCGGAATGCCGCCTTGTTCCACAACAGCACGGGCACCGAAAGCCCGAGAGGCAGCGCCTGAATGCGTCCGGAAGAATCATCCACAGCATCGGCGATCTGCGGATAAAAATAGCTTCGATCAAGCTTCTCGCCTGATTCTGCCATGGCTTGATACAGCGGCTTGAAGCGCGGCCGTGTATCAAAGAAGCGCATGCGGTCATCGGTATCCAGCAAGGCCATCGTCGGCAGCCGGCGGCGGTCACCGAGGCCTTGCACGCCTTGCAGCACCACGCTTGCCTTGCCCTTTTGCGTGTCGTTGAAGCGCCCGACCAATGTCGCCAACGCATCCAGCGCCTTTCCTTCCAGCCCATGGCGCAAGGTGACTTCTTGTGCGCTGGCACCAAATCCCGTCAATACCAATAGCATCCCGATTACCCAGCGCATTGTTCTCATCCTCCGAATTTATGGTCCGGTATGTTAGCCCAAGCGATTCGCCAGACCATTATCCGCAGCATTCCCCCGCATGGGGGCGATGGCGCACCATCGCCCCAACTGTTGCAGGCACGCATGTTCTGGACTAATCTTCTCCCCGCAGCCAACAACGCGCTTCATTGCACCAACCCACCCTATGACTCGACAACAGCGGATTGCCCTGGGCGTAGTTCTGGCCAACCTGGCACTGGTTCTCCTGTTCCCGCCCTATGACTACATCTCGCTGCAACGGGGCAACATTCCCACTTTCAGCGGCTTCTTTTTAGCGTTCAGCGCCCACCATAATCAGGTCATCAATGAACCCTATTTGAGTCTGGAGATTTTTGTTGTCCTGATCAATGCGGCGATTGCTGCCTTTATGCTGCAAAAAAAACCGGCGGCCGGCGGCGCTCGCGAAAAGCTCCGCTACCAACATGGTGTGCTTCTGGTGGTGGCGTTCAACCTGGTGCTGATGCTGATGTTCCCGCCGTTTGAAAACTACGCCGCCATCACCAAGGCGGTGCTGCCGACATTTGAAGGGTTTTACTTCGTATTTGGCGACAACTCGCAGCGGCAGATCGTCACCACAATTCTGTATATTGATATCGCGCTGGTGTTGGTCAATGGCGCGCTGCTGTGGCTCATGCTCGGCGACCGCCGCCAGCCGCAAAAGCTCACGCCGCAGGAGATCCGCTTACTGGCAAAGCGCAAGCGCGCGGAACAGAAGAAAAGCTGACAACACCCTCAAAAAAAGACGCCCGCATTGGCGGGCGTCTTCGTTTACGGCGGCGAGTGAAAGCCGCGATCAGGCCTCCAGCGCTACCAGCACTTCGTCCAGCATCTTCTTGGCATCGCCGAACAGCATGCGATTGTTTTCCTTGTAGAAGAGCGGATTGTCGACACCCGCATAGCCGGATGCCATGCTGCGTTTCATCACGATCGATGTCTTGGCCTTCCAGACTTCCAGTACCGGCATGCCGGCGATCGGGCTGCCCGGATCATCCTGCGCCGCCGGATTGACGATGTCATTGGCGCCGATCACGATCGCCACGTCGGTCTGCGGGAAGTCGTCGTTGAGTTCGTCCATTTCCATCACGATGTCGTAAGGCACCCTGGCCTCGGCCAGCAGCACATTCATGTGGCCGGGCATGCGCCCCGCAACCGGATGAATGCCGAAGCGGACATTGATACCCTTCTCGCGCAGATGCTTGGTGATGTCACACACCGTGTGCTGGGCCTGCGCCACCGCCATGCCGTAACCGGGCACGATGATCACGCTCCTGGCTTCAAGCAGCAATTCTGCCGTTTCGATGCTGCTGATGGGAACAACCTCACCGGCCGGTTCCGCGCCTTCGCCACCTGGGCCCTTGGGTGCCGGTTTACCGCCACCCGTACCAAAACCGCCTGCGATCACGCTGATGAAGTTGCGGTTCATCGCCCGGCACATGATGTACGACAGAATCGCGCCCGACGAACCCACCAGGGCGCCGACGACGATGAGCAAGTCGTTCGAGAGCATGAAGCCGGTGGCCGCGGCGGCCCAGCCGGAATAGCTGTTGAGCATCGAGACCACCACCGGCATGTCGGCGCCGCCGATCGCCATCACCATGTGGATGCCGAACAGGAGCGCGATGACGGTCATCACCAGCAGCGGCATCATGCCGGCGCTCACCGACTCGGCGTGCAGAAAAACGCCGCCGAACCAGATCACCGTCAGCAGGCCGGCCAGATTGAGCCAGTGGCGCGCCGGCAGCAACAGCGGCTTGCCGCCGATCTTGCCTTTGAGTTTGCCGAAGGCGATGAGCGACCCCGAGAAGGTGACGGCCCCGATCAGGATGCCGATGTAGATCTCGATCTCGTGGATGCTCTTTTCGGCGCCAACGAGCACGACGGAATGGTCGATGTAGCTGGCGAAGCCTACCAGCGCCGCCGCCAGGCCGACCAGGCTGTGCATCAGCGCGACCAGTTCGGGCATCTGCGTCATCTGCACGGTGCGCGCGGCGTAAAGGCCGATGCTGCCGCCGATGACCATGGCGCCAACAATCCAGGAAATCCCGGCGGGTGTGACACGTGGCCCGAAGACCGTCGCCAGCACGGCGATGGTCATGCCGATGATGCCGTAGAGGTTGCCGCGGCGGGATGTTTCCGGGTGGGAAAGTCCGCCCAGACTGAGGATGAAAAGAATCGTGGCTCCGATATAGGAGACGGTGGCTATATTTTCAGACATGAATTTCTCCGAAGGGCCGCCCCAAGGAGAAACGGCGTAAAGACAGGGAGCGCAGCGAACCATGGTCGCCCCCTTTCCAGGAAAGGGGGGTGGGGGGATAGCTCATCAATGTCTCCTGGGTTACTTGCGAAACATGGCGAGCATGCGCTGGGTCACGGCGAAGCCGCCAAACATGTTCACGGCAGTGAGCACGATACCGCCAAAGGCCAACCAGCGTATCCATTCGTTCGGTGACGGCATGCCCGCTACCAAGGGCGGCGCGATCTGAATCAGGGCGCCGATAGCGATGATAGAGCTGATCGCATTGGTCACGCTCATCAGCGGCGTATGCAATGCCGGTGTGACATTCCACACCACCATATAGCCTACGAAGCAGGCCAGCACAAACACCGTGAAGTGAGCGAGGAATGCGATTGGGGCATTGGCACCGACGAACCAGAACAGGGCCGCGGCGACACCGAACATGATGGCCAGCTTGTTACCCGCCATCGGTTCGCTGCTGCCGCCATGCCCGCGACCTTTCTTTGCTGCCGGCGCGGCTGCCGCCGGTTTTGCCATAGCAGGCGGCGCCGCAGAAAGTTTGGGCGCCGGTGGTGGCCAGGTGATGTTGCCCTCCTTGACCACTGTGGTGCCGCGCAGCACCTCGTCTTCCATGTTGACGTTGATGACGCCGTCCTTGGTCTTGCACAGTTCCTCGGCCAGGCGGAACAGGTTGGTCGCATACAGCGTGGAGGACTGTCTGGCCAGACGACTCGGCAGGTCGGTGTAGCCGATGATCGTCACGCCATGTTTGACGACCACCTGGCCCGGTTCCGTCAGTTCGCAGTTGCCGCCCTGTTCGGCGGCCATATCGACGATGACGCTGCCCGGCTTCATCGACTGCACCATTTCGGCGGTGATGAGCTTGGGTGCCGGCTTGCCTGGAATCAGCGCGGTGGTGATGATGATGTCGACTTCCCTGGCCTGTTTGGCAAAGGTCGCGAGTTGGGCTTTCTGGAAACCCTCGCTCATCACCTTGGCATAACCGCCGACGCCGGAACCTTCTTCAACATAATCGACCGGAACGAATTCGCCGCCCAGCGAGATGACCTGATCACCCACTTCGGGACGCGTGTCGTTGGCACGCACGATGGCGCCCAGGCCGCTGGCAGCACCGATGGCCGCGAGACCGGCAACGCCGGCGCCGATGATGAAGACCTTGGCCGGCGGTACCTTGCCGGCGGCGGTGATCTGGCCGGTGAAGAAGCGGCCGAAATGATGGGCCGCCTCGATGACTGCGCGGTAGCCAGCGATGTTGCCCATGGAACTCAGCGCATCCAGCTTCTGCGCGCGCGACATGCGCGGCACGCTGTCCATCGCCAGCACGGTGGCGCGCTTGCTGGCGAGTTGTTGCAACAACTCGGGGTTCTGCGCCGGCCAGATGAAGCTCGCCAGTGTGCCGCCCGCGCGCATCAGGCCGACTTCTTCCTTGCTCGGCCCGCGCACCTTGAAAACAATGTCGGATTTGGCCCAGAGCTGGGCGGCACCAGTGACGATCTCGGCGCCAGCGGCGCGGTAAGTCTCGTCGCTGAAATTTGCCGCATCACCGGCGCCCGACTCCACGGCGACCGAAAAGCCCAGCTTGATCAGCTTTTCAACGACCTCGGGAACAGTCGCGACGCGCTTCTCGTTTGGAAAAACCTCACGTGGTACTCCGATCATCAGCGACATGCGTTCTCCTTAGTCCTCATTGTTTGTTGATTCGCCACCAGATCACTACCGGCCGAATTCGGGCTGGTCAGCGATCATACTTAAACAACCGGGTGTTCTAAACTGCCCAACTTTGGCCGGCTACTCGCCGGGCTTGCGCACCTGGCCCATCATGGGCTTCGGCTTCTGCTGCTCGACTTCCTTGATTTTGACGATAGCCAACGCGCAGTTGTCGCCACGGCCCTTGCATCGTTCCCGGGCGCGTTCGATCAACGCTTCGGCCGCTTGGCGCGGTGACATTTCGGCCAGGATCTGGCCCAGTTCCTCGTGGGTGAAATAGGCCCAGATCCCATCGGAACAAAGCAGAAAACAATCCCCGGCCTGAAGCGGCGCCGCCTCCCCGAAATCGATCTCGGGACGCGCTTCCTCACCCAGACAGGACACCAGAATATTCTTGTTGGGATGCGACTCCGCCTGCTCTTCGGTCAAATAGCCGGGTATCACCATCTTGCGCATGACCAGCGAATGATCGACGCTGCGGGCAACCATCTCGCCGTTGCGAAATTGATAGACGCGGGAATCGCCGCAGTGGGCCCACTCGGCACGGCCAGGCGTCAACACAAAGACGCAGGCGGTACTGTGCGGATCCTTCTCTGCCGACAGCGCTGTCAGCCGGATGCTGTCATGGCTGTCATTGATGACGGCGGCGAGCATTTCGGGCACATTCGCGCCGGGGCCGAAGCGATCAAAATTCTGCCGTGCGGCCTGGATCACCTGCTCGGCCGCCATGGCGCCACCGCTGAGGCCGCCCATGCCGTCGGCCAGAACCGCCAGCATCGCGCCCTTGTAGAGCGGATGAGGAAACATTGCGACGCGATCCTGCTGCTCTTCGCGATCACCGATATGTTGTGCTTTGCAGACTTCGATCGTCAGTGCCATGGATAGTTTTTGCTTTTGCAGAAGCGCGCGACAGCCGGCTGGAGCCTCGCAACTGTTGAATTTTGCGGCCGATGGTAACACGCAGCAGGTCGGCGCCGCTGCCGCTGCCAGGGCATATAATCCACTGCCATGGGACATCGACTTTCAAAAATCTACACTCGTACCGGCGACGCCGGCACCACCGGTCTCGGCGACGGGTCTCGTACCGCCAAGGATTCGGCGCGCATCGCGACCATCGGCGACATCGACGAAACCAATTCGTTGCTCGGCGTCGTGTTGTGCGAGGAACTGCCGGACGATGTGCGCGATCTGCTGGTGGGCATCCAGCACGATCTGTTCGATCTCGGCGGCGAGCTCTCGATTCCCGGCGCGCAGCTGTTGGGTGCCGGGCAGCCGGTCCGCCTGGAGCAGGCCATCGACCGCTATAACAGCACGCTGGAACCGCTGAAGGAATTCATTCTGCCGGGCGGCACTCGCGCCGCCGCATTGACCCACCTCGCTCGTACCGTGTGCCGCAGAGCAGAACGCAAGCTGGTCGGTCTCGCGGAAACAGAGAAAGTCTCGGAGACGGCACGCCAATACGTCAATCGGCTTTCGGATCTGTTGTTCGTGCTGGCGCGCAGTATCAATCGCAGCGGCGGCAGCGGCGACGTCATGTGGCAGAAGGGGAAAAACGCCGGCTAAACCGGCGGGCGACGATTATCGCCCGATGCGGCGCTCTCTCTGTTCCATCAGTTGCATCAGTTGGCCGCTCACCTGGCGCAAGCGCTGATTCAACGACATCAGAAACTCCATCAGCAGCTTGATGCCGATCTTGGGCTCGTCGGCGATCAGGCGGGTCAGTTCTTCGCGGTCGAGTACCGCAAACTGAACGTCGGTCAGCGTGACACAACTGCCAAAACGTGGCTGGCCATCGATCACCGACATTTCACCAAGCGTCTTGCCGGGCCCGGCCATGCCGATCCGTGAAGGCAGGCCGTGCGAATTGTTCTTGACGACTTCCAGCGTGCCATCGAGCACCAGCAGCATGAAGTCGCCGACCTCGCCTTCGCGGATGATTTCGATTCCCATGGGCGCGTTGTAGCACGTCATATACCCCGCCAGGGTGGCGATTTCTGCCGGCTCGAAATCCTCAAACAACTGGATGCGCTCAATGATTTCATTGATACGCG
>JAYUGL010000235.1:0-11376 GCA_043738385.1 Sterolibacteriaceae bacterium | reverse complement strand
CCGCGTTGGTGGAAGAAATCGAGCGTCATCAGCCTGACCTGATATTGCTGGCCGGCTTCACGCGGATACTGACCGATGGTTTCGTGCGCCACTTCGCCGGCCGCATGCTCAACATCCACCCATCGCTGCTGCCCGCTTTTCCCGGCATGGCCACGCACGCATTGGCGTTGGCGTCGGGTGTGCGCATTCACGGTTGCACCGTCCACTTCGTGACGCCGGATCTCGACTCTGGGCCGATCGTATTGCAGGCGGCAGTGCCGGTGCTTGACGGCGACACCGAGGCGGCGCTGGCGGCGCGTGTGCTTGCCCGTGAGCACGTGGTCTACCCAATGGCTGCGGCGTGGTTTCTCAACGGTCAGCTGACACTCGACGGGCGGCGCGTAGCGTATTCGGGGCCGCAGTCTGAGTCTGCCTGGCTATGTTCGCCGCCAGCCTGAGCCTGATGGCGCCGCTCCACGTTGCCGACGTGAAGCTGACCGGTGTACGGAGAGATTGCGTGCGCGGCATTGCATGGGCGCTGCTGATATCGTTGCTGCTGCATGTGCTGCTGATTCTTTCTCCGGCATGGCAGTTGCCGAATCTTGACGAATTGCTCGGCAGTGATGCGCCTGTTATTCAAGCGCGCCTGGTCAGACATGCCGTCCCCCACCCGGCGCCGAGACGCGCCCCGCATCGCGTCCCTGCGCCGCCACCGGAGATCGCGGATGCGACGACATTGCCGAGTAGTCCTGTCGATGCGGCGCCATTGGACCATGCTGCAAAACCGCCGCTGGCGGATGAGCCGCAACCGCAACCGGAATCCCAACCGCAACCGCAACTGTCGCCGGAGCTGCAACCGTCGCCGCAGCCGTCTCCTGAAACGGAGTTGCTCCCCGCCATCATCCCCGATGTTGCCTTTGCATTGCCGCATCGCGGCCGTATTCGTTTTTCGGTCGCGCAGGGCCCGGATGGTTTTGTGCTGGGAAAGACAACGCACGAGTGGCACCACGACAACCATACCTATTCGATGACCGGTACCACCGTGACCACTGGTCTTGCCGCACTGTTTCGCCCGATCAAGATCGTGCAAAGCAGCGAAGGCGGTTTTGCCAAGGGCGCATTGATGCCGCGCGAATTTCGTGACGATCGCGGCGACGGCACGGTCAATACCGCCAGCTTCGATTGGGACAAGCTGCAAGTCACCCTCAATGGCCAGCAGGAGGTCTCCATCGCCGACGGCGCAGAGGATCTGTTGTCGATGTTCTATCAACTGACCCAGGCCGCGATGCGCGGTGAGGGGTTCGAAATGGCGATAGCCACCGGCCGCAAGGTGGAGCGCTACGCTTTCGAATGGCTCGATGAAGAAGACATCACTGTCACGGCCGGGCGTTTCCACGCCTGGCATGTGCGGGTGCATGCGGTGTCCGGCGCCAAGGACATCACCGAGGTCTGGCTGGGGCAGGAGGTCGCCGGCTTGCCGGTGAAAATCCGTCAGACTGATCGCAAGGGCGGCATTGTCGATTTACAGGCCGAAGAAATTGATTACGAAGGGAAGTAGCTTGTCGCGCATCACCACCGAAATGATTTTGTCGGCCACTGAAGCGTTGGCCGTGATGCTGGACTTCAGCCAACCGGCGGACGGCGCCCTGTCGAATTACTTTCGCAACCATCGCGAGCTGGGTCAGCACGAGCGTGCTTTCGTGGCTGAGTCGGCCTATGCGGTGCTGCGCCGCAAGCGTTCTCTGGAGCGGCTTTGTGGTGAAGGTGCCAAGCCGCGTCAATTGCTGCTGGCGGCGCTGGTGTCGATTCAGGGCTTGAGTCAACGGCAGTTGGCGGATGCGATATCAGAGGCCGATATGGCCTGGCTGACGCAATTGCGCGCCGCGCCGGAACCCTTGCTGAGTCTGGCCGAACAGTTGGACATGCCGGACTGGCTGATCGAACGCCTGTCTCTCCAGATGGATACCGATGCCCTGATCGCGCTGTCGCGTGGTCTTAATCGATCTGCGCCGCTTGACCTGCGCGTCAATCCGCTCAAGGCAAATCGCGAGAGCGTACTGGAGCAGTTCAAGGCGAACGATTTTGATGGCGCTCCGTGTCCTTATTCGCCGTTGGGGATTCGACTTAAAACCAAACCGGTGCTGGCGCGTCATCCGTTGTTTCTCGACGGAAGTTTTGAAGTACAGGATGAGGGCAGCCAATTGCTCAGTTATCTGCTGGCGCCCAAGCGCGGCGAAATGGTGGTCGATTTTTGCGCCGGCGCGGGCGGCAAGACATTGTTGCTCGGCGCACTGATGCGTTCCACTGGCCGGCTTTATGCCTTCGATACTTCTGACAAGCGCTTGGCCAGACTTAAGCCGCGCATGGCGCGCTCCGGGCTTTCCAACGTGCATCCGGCGGCGATCTCGGGCGAGAACGATATTCGCATCAAGCGCCTCGCCGGAAAAATTAACCGGGTGTTGGTCGATGCGCCGTGTTCCGGCCTCGGTACTTTGCGTCGCAATCCCGATCTCAAATGGCGGCAGACACCGCAGAGCGTGACCGAGTTGACGCACAAGCAGATGGCAATTCTCGCCGCCGCGGCACGCCTGCTCAAGCCCGGCGGGCGGCTGGTGTATGCGACTTGCAGCCTGCTCGCCGACGAGAATGAAAACATTGTCGAGGCTTTTCTTGCCGCGCATGACAACTTCCGTCGCCTGTCTTGCGCGGAAATTCTGGCGCAACAGCACATTGCACTCGACACTGGAGTCGATCTCAGGCTGCTGCCGCATGTGCACGGCACCGACGGTTTTTATGCGGCGGCGCTGGAGCGCGTGACTTGAAAAAACGGGCGCTGTTCGCCGCAGTCTGGCTGTTTGTGACCGCTGCTGTGGCGAGCGCGCCGATGCCGGCGAGCGGCACCGTCGAAGTTGCCTTCACGCCGTGGGACGACGCCGAGGGTGCGGTGCTGCGGGCGATCAGGGCGTCACGCAAGGCGATCTACGCTCAAGCTTATCTGCTGACCAGTCGCGCGCTGGCCAAGGCGTTGATCGAAGCCAAGGGACGCGGCGTCGCGGTGGAAATTCTGACGGATCGGGAGATGTTGAGCCGTGGTGACAACTCGCAAATTCCCCAATTGGCCGCTGCCGGCATTCCGGTCAGGCTTGAGGTGCGCTATGCGGCCGCTCACAATAAAATTTTGCTGATTGATCCTGAGGAATCGGATTCTGCGGTGGTCACCGGCAGTTATAACTTCACCTGGTCGGCGCAGGCGCGCAATGCCGAAAATCTGCTGATCCTGCGCGGGAATCCGGCGTTGGCCGCCGCTTACCTGAAAAACTGGCGCCGTCATCACGATGAGGCGCTGCCCTATTCGGAGGGTTTGTCCACACCATGAATGAAAAAATCCTGCTCAGCGCTTTTTTGAGCGACTTCGATCATCCCGACTATTGGTGGCAGATTGGTGCATTGGTGTTGTGCCTGATTGGCGCAAAACTGTTCGAACGCTATGTGCGCGGCCGGCAGGACAAAACCGCCCATTCCCTGCGCCAGGGCGGCATGAAACGACTGGCTTTTCCGCTGACGGCGTTATTCCTGGTGGAGGTGGCGCGGGCGTTGTTGGGTGCTTCACATCCGATCAACCTGTTATCCATCGCGATTCCGCTGCTGCTGTCGCTGGCCATCATTCGCATGGTGTTCTTCGTGCTGCGGCATACCTTCGTTTCCTCGGGCTGGCTGGTGAGTTTCGAACGTGGTTTCGCTTTGCTGGTGTGGGGCGTGGTAGCGATGTACATCGTGGGCGTGCTGCCGCATCTGATTGAGCTGATGGAGGCAACTTCCTTTAGCGCCGGCAAGCAGCAACTTAATCTGTGGCTGATTAGCCAGGGCGTCGCCACCGTCATTGTTACCCTGCTGCTCGCGTTGTGGCTGGGCGGACTGGTGGAGACGCGGCTGGCGCGCGCTGAAGGCCTTGACCGCAATCTGAAAGTAGTCTTCTCGCGCCTGTCCAAAGCCTTGCTGGTGCTCCTGGCAGTGCTGATCGGTTTGCCGCTGGTAGGCATCGATCTCACCACTCTGTCGGTGTTCGGCGGCGCGCTGGGCGTGGGCCTGGGTTTCGGTCTGCAAAAAATCGCCAACAACTATGTGTCGGGTTTTATCATTTTGCTCGACCGCTCGATTCAGCTCGGCAATCTCATTTCCGTCGCCGGTGAGCGCGGCCAGGTCACCCGCATCACCACCCGCTATACGGTGCTGAAAGGCATGACGGGAGTCGAGGCCATCGTGCCGAACGAAGTGCTGGTGAGTTCCGTGGTGCTGAACGAGTCGCTGTCGAGTCCGCAGGTGCGGGTGTCGCTGCCGGTTCAGGTGAGTTACGACAGTGATCTGGAACAGGCCATGAGCCTCATGGCGGAAGCCGCCCGTGTTCAGCGCCGGGTGTTGGCCGATCCGCCGCCACAAACATTTGTGCACGCCTTTGCCGATTCCGGCATCAACCTGGAACTCGGATTCTGGATCGCCGATCCGCAGGAGGGAACGTCCCAGGTTCGTTCCGACATCAACCTCGCCATTTGGCGTGCCTTCAAGACTGCCGGTATCGAGATTCCCTTCCCGCAACGGGAAGTTCGACTGATTGGGACGCCAACCGCGGCGGAGCCGTCCAAGCCCTGACTATCAGCGGAATTGCGATTCGCGTAGAATCCAACGGTTAGTCACCCTTGACGATAAAAGGCTTATGGATATGATGTTCTCCGGCGTTTTCGATTTTCCCTGGTGGGGTTATGCGCTGACCGTGCTGGCGATGACGCATGTCACCATCGCCGCGGTCACCATTTTTTTGCATCGCCACCAGGCGCATCGCGCGCTGGAGTTGGGCCCGGTCCCGTCCCACTTTTTTCGATTCTGGCTGTGGCTCACCACGGGCATGGTCACCAAGGAGTGGGCGGCGATTCACCGCAAGCATCACGCCAAGTGCGAGTCGGCCGACGATCCCCACAGCCCCCAGCAGCTCGGTTTGCCGCGTGTGCTGTTCGGCGGTGTGTTGCTCTATATCAAAGAGTCCCGCAATGCGGACACGATGCAGCGCTATGGTCACGGTACACCCGACGACTGGCTGGAGCGGAATGTCTATTCCCCGGAACAGAAGTTCGGCATCGTGCTGATGCTGGCAATTGATATTGGACTATTCGGCCTCGTGCCCGGCGCCTTGATGTGGGGCGTGCAAATGTTGTGGATTCCTTTCTGGGCGGCGGGTGTGATCAACGGTGTCGCCCATTTTGTCGGCTATCGCAATTTCGCCTGTGAAGATGCCAGCACCAATCTGATTCCGTGGGGCATCCTGATCGGCGGCGAGGAACTGCACAACAACCATCATGCCTTCGCCACGTCGGCCAAGCTTTCCAACAAGTGGTACGAGTTCGATATTGGCTGGTTCTATATCCGCGTCATGGAAATTCTGGGTATGGCGCACGTCAAGAAAGTTGCGCCACGGCCGAAGCTGGGTGTGGCGCGTCCGGCCGTCGATCTGGAAACGCTACAGGCGGTGATCACCCATCGCTACGATGTCTTGTCGAAATATTTGAAGTCGCTGCGCCAGATCGCCGCCGAGGAATTTGAGCATCTGAAAATCGATGCGCGCCAGAGCAAGGCCATCAAGCGGTTGCTGCACGAGGCCGGAGACGAACTTCAGGGCGCTGACAAGGCCCGGCTTGAATCCATGCTCCAGAAAAGCGATCGCTTGTCCAAGGTTTATGCCATGCGTGCCGAACTGGAGGCGCTGTGGGTTCGCTCTACAGCCACGCACGAGCAATTGCTGAAGCAGTTGCAGGAATGGATCCACAACGCCGAGCAAAGCGGGATCCGGCAACTGGAAGAGTTCTCGCTGCGCTTGCGTAGCTACGCCGTCTGATCTCTCCCTGGTCAAGCAACACCAATAAAAAACCCGCCAGTGGCGGGTTTTTTATTGGTGACCAAACGCGATTACTTGAGCTTGGTTTCCTTGTAGGGAACGTGCTTGCGCGCCTTCGGATCGTACTTGGTGATTTCAAGTTTTTCCGGGGTGGTGCGCTTGTTCTTGGTCGTGGTGTAAAAATGGCCGGTGCCGGCCGACGACTCAAGCTTGATTTTTTCGCGGCCGCCTTTAGCCATGGTCGCTCTCCGTGTGGGTTAGACGCGTTCGCCGCGACTACGCAGCTCGGCGAGGATGACTTCGATACCCTTTTTGTCGATGGTGCGCAGGGCGGCGTTCGATACGCGCAGACGCACGAAGCGATTTTCGGATTCGACCCAGAAGCGGCGGCTCTGCAGGTTCGGCAGAAAGCGGCGCTTGGTCTTGTTGTTGGCATGGGAAACGTGGTTTCCGACCATCGGGGCCTTGCCCGTGACTTGGCAAACGCGGGACATGTGGGTTGCTCCAGGAAGCTGATTCAGTAAAGCCGAGCATTCTATCCGAAAAACCGGCTGTTTTTCAAGCCTTTTTCGTTTCGGCTATTCCGACCGCAGCGCTTCCAGCGGATCGAGCAGCGCGGCACGGCGCGCCGGCATGACCCCGGCCAGCAGCCCGATCAGCACCGACGATACTTCGGCGGCGATGGCATAGGACCAGGGTGTTTCAATCGGCAGCGAGGGCAGAAAGACCTTGATCAGCGCGGCCAGGCCCCAGCCCAGCGCCAACCCTGCGGCACCCCCCAGACCGGCCAGCACGGCCGCCTCGCCGAGGAAAATGCCGAGAATGCGTTTGCGCGTGGCGCCCAAGGCGCGTAGCAGACCGATTTCCGAGGTGCGCTCGGAGACCGCAATGGTCAGGATGGTGAGGATGCCGATGCCTCCGACCAGGAGGGAAATGCTGCCGATCGCGGCTACGGCAAAGGTGATGGTGTCGAGAATCGTGCCGAAAGTCTCCAGCATTTTTTTCTGCGGCGTAAGGGTGAAGTCCTCACGGCCGTGGCGGCTGATCAGGATGTTGCGGATGCCTTCCTCGACCGCCTCCAGCGCGGCGGTTGGTTCATAGGTGACGTGGATTTCGGCCAGGCTGTCGCGGTTGAACATTTCCAGCGCGCGGCCGACCGGGATATATACCGTGTCGTCCATGTCGAAGCCGAGGATTTCGCCCTTCGGTTGCATGACGCCGATGACCCGATAGCGCTCGCCGCCGACGCGCATGCGGGCGCCCAGCGGACTGGCGCCACCGAACAGTTCGTGTGCCACTTTTGCCCCGAGCACCACGAAGGCGCGGGCATTGCGCGGATCCTCGTCGGGCAGAAAATCGCCCACCGCCACTTTCATGCGCACCGCTTCGGTCATGGCGTGGCTGACACCGCTGATCATGACGCGGCGGCTTCTGCCCTCGTGCTCGACATCGCCGTTGCCCTGTACCGTGGGATCGGAAACCAGCACGTGCGGTGCACGCCGCAGTGCCAGCGCATCCTCGATCGAGAGCGGACGCACGGTATTGATGGCGCCGATCGGTCCGCCGTGGGTGTCGGTCTTGCCCGGCGAAATGCCGATGAGATTGGTGCCGAACTGTGAGAACTCATCAATGATGAACTGGTGCAGGCCCTGGCCGATGCTGGTGAGCAGGATCACCGAGGTGATGCCGATGGCGATGCCGAGCGATGACAATGCGGTGCGCAGACGGTGGGCGGCGAGCGACTGGAAGGCAAAGCGGATGAAGTCGGCGTTGCGCATCATTTTCTCGACGACAGTGCAACCACCGGGTCGAGCCGCGCCGCCTGGCGGGCTGGCGCAACCGAGAAAAGCACGGCGGTCACCAGTGCGGTGAGTGGTGCGGCAAGCACTGCCCACCACGGCGTGATGAAGGGAATGTTCGGGTAGAGCTCGGCAATCACCCGCTGCCCGAACCAGCCGACCAGCAATCCGGCAATTGCCCCGGCCAGCGCGAGCAGTATGGCTTCCGTAAAAAAGATCAGCCGCACCTGGCCTGCGCTGGCGCCGAGCGCCTTGAGCAGGCCGATTTCGCGCTTGCGCTGCGATACCGAGATCAGCATCACATTCATGATCAGGATGCCGGCCACCGACAGGCTGATCGCGGCAATGCCGGCCACTGCCAGCGTCAACACGCCGAGGATGCGGTCGAAGGTCGACAGGATCGCGTCTTGCGTCACCACGGTGACGTCGCGCTCGCCCTCGTGACGTGTACGCAGGATGTTCAACACGTCTTCCTTGGCGAACGGCACCTGGCTGCGCGACTTGGCTTCGATCATGATGCGAAACAGGGACTCGGTATTGAATAGCGCCTGTGCCGCCGCGAGCGGCACCACCACGATTTCGTCGGTGTCGAAACCGAGCGACTGGCCTTGCGCCGCGATCACGCCGATGACGCGGAAGCGCCGATCGCCGATGCGCAGCCATTCGCCGATCGCTTCCTTTCCGGCGAACAGTTCGCGCTTGACCCTGGCGCCAATGACGCAGACCGGTTGCGCATGGTGTGGGTCGCCCTCGGGGAGAAATACGCCCTGGCCCATCTCCATCTGGCGCACGGTGATGAATTCCGCCGTGGTACCGAGCACCGGCGTAGAGCGGTTACGCGCATTCCAATGCACGTCGCCCGCGCCGACGATCAACGGTGCGACGCGACGCACCGCGCGGCTGCGCAGCAGCGCCTGGGCATCGTCGATGGTCAGGTCGCGCGGCATTTTGCCGACCAGGAAGCCCGGCGTGCCGCCGGCGGTTTCGGATCGACCGGGCAATACGATCAGCAGGTTGGCGCCGAGACCGGAGAACTGGTTCAGCACGTAACGCCGCGCGCCTTCGCCGAGCGTGGTGACCACCAGCACGGCGGCGACACCAATGCCCATGGCGAGCAGGATCAGCAACGTGCGACCGCGATTGCCGCGCACTACCTGCCAGGCGAAGTTGAGCAGATCGGCGCTACGCATCGCTCATGTGCCGCGTTCATCGCCGGCCAGTTGGCCGTCGACCAATCGCAGGCGCCGATGCGCGCGGCTGCCCAGTTCGTGGTCATGGGTCACCGTGATCAAGGTGCCGCCGGCATGATGCAGCCCTTCAAGCAAAGCCATGACTTCCTTGCCGGTATTGCTGTCGAGGTTGCCGGTCGGTTCGTCCGCCAGAATCACGCTCGGTTGCATCGACATCGCACGTGCAATCGCGACGCGCTGACACTGGCCGCCGGAGAGCTGGTCGGGCCGGTGGCTGGCGCGCTGCTCAAGTCCGTACTGCCCGAGCAGCGTGGCGAGCCGTGGTTGCCGCTGGGCCGGGTCGATACCCGCCAGCACCATCGGCAACTCGATGTTCTGCGCTGCGGTGAGGCGCGGCACGAGATGAAAGAACTGGAACACGAAGCCGATCTTTTCGCGGCGCACGCGGGCCAGTTCATCGTCGCTGAGGTCCGTCACGTCGCGGCCATCGAGTTCATAGCGGCCGGCACTGGGGCGGTCGAGTAGGCCGATCAGATTGAGCAAAGAGGACTTGCCGGAGCCTGACGGGCCCATGATCGAGACGTACTCACCGGCTTCGATGGTCAGATCGATGCCGCGCAACGCCTGCACTTCCTCGTCGCCGACGTGGAAGATACGCTTGATGCCGCTCAGTTGGATCATTGTCGGATCATTTTGCGGCGGGCTTCTGTTCGATCTCGGCCCGCGCGCTGGCCTTGACGCCTTCGCGATCAAGCGAGGTCACGACCTTGTCACCCGCCTTGAGGCCGGCCTTCACCTCGGTGAACTCCCAGTTGCTCAAGCCGGTCTCGATGCTGCGCTCGGCCAGCTTGCCGTCATCGTCGAGCAGCAGCACATGATCGCCGGGCATCAGCGCCGACGTGGGAAAGCGCAGCACCTTGTCGCGGCTATCGACCACGACCTCGATATCGGCCGAATAGCCGACCAGCAGGTTGCCTTCCTTCTGCGCCGCTTGCGGATCGTCGAACTCGACTTCGACTTCGACCGTGCGCGCCTGCTTCTCCAGCGCCAGCACGTAGGGCGCGATGCGCCGCACATGGCCGGGGAAGTGCTTGCCGCGAAAGGCATCGAGCGTGATGCGCGCCGACATCTTGAGCTGCACTTTCGCCGCGTCCACCTCGTCGATCGGCGCGGTGACATAGAGGCAGGCATCGTCGATCAGGTCGACCACGGGCAGGGTGGCAATGCCGGGTGGAGAGGGCGTGACGTATTCGCCGAGTTCGCCGTTGATTTCCGCGATCACACCGGCGAAGGGTGCACGCAGCACGGTACGCTGCGTATCGGCGCGCGATGCGGCGATGCGTGCGGTGGCTTCCTTCACCTGGGCGCGCGTTGATGCGCAGGTCGCCTGGCTCGATTTGGACTGTGCTTCAGCGCGCACCACGCGTTCGTCGGACACAAAACCCTTGTTGCGCAGGGCGCGTTGCTGCCTGGCCTCGCTGGTGGCCGCATCGGCCATCTGGCAGGCTTCGACGACACGGGCCTGGGCGGTGGCGAATTGTTCCCGCGCCACGCGTTCGCGCGCCGCCAGATCCTCGCTCCACAGTTCGAGGAGAAGATCGCCCTGCTTGACGCGCTGGCCCTTTTTGACCTGGAGTGTCGCGATGTGCCCGGCGGACGACGGCGCAATCTTGGCGCGGCGGCAGGCCGCCACCGAACCGGCACGGGTATTGGCGACGGTGGTCTCGACCCGGCCGGACTCCACGTTGGCGACCAGCACCGCAACGGGTTTGGGCCGGGTGAGGAACTTGAAGCCGGCGACCAGGACCGCGATGGTGGCGACGGCGATGAGCATGACGACGATACGCTTGGGGGGTATTTTCACGGCTGGGGGCGATGGCAGGGCGGCAAGCGCCGACTTTACAGCAAGCCGCGTTCGGCGAATGAGATCGGCTTGGCGTTGCCAGCGACAATGAAATGGTCGGCCACCTTGACGTCCACCATCGCCAGCGCGTCCTTGAGTGCCCGCGTCAGCAATTCGTCGGCGCGCGACGGTTCGGCGACGCCG
This sequence comes from Sterolibacteriaceae bacterium, assembly GCA_043738385.1. GTDB lineage: Bacteria > Pseudomonadota > Gammaproteobacteria > Burkholderiales > Rhodocyclaceae > JANYCD01. Next base: position 477 of record JAYUGL010000235.1, on the reverse strand, counting down.
GAAGGATGGTTATGGACCAGGATGGCTGCTGCGGCGTTGCGCAGCAGTGCCTGCTTGACCACCTCGCGCGGATAGACGCTGGTCTGGGTCAGCGTGCCGCGAAACAGTTCGTCGTATTCGATCAGGCGGTTCTGGCTGTCGAGCCACAGCGCGCCAAAAATTTCATAGGGCAGGGCGGCCAGCTTGAGACGCAGCCAGTCACGCACCGCGCCGGGGGAACCGAGCAGGTCGCGGCCGCGCAGATCTTCGCGCATGGCGCGCCGCGCCAGTTCCAGCACGGCCATCAACTGGGTCGCTTTCGCCGGTCCGATGCCAGGTAGCTTCGACAATTCCTTTGCCGTGGCATTGGCGAGTTGTGACAGTTGTCCGTCGAAGTGAGTCAGCAGCTCGCGCGCCAGATCGACCGCGCTCTTGCCGCGCACGCCAACGCGCAGAAAGATCGCCAGCAGTTCCGCGTCGGACAGCGCAGCCGCCCCA
>JAYUGL010000234.1:0-4108 GCA_043738385.1 Sterolibacteriaceae bacterium | reverse complement strand
GCCAGCAGCCTGTCAAGGCCCAGCACATCGCGGTCTTCGATGGCCCGCACTGTTGCAGTGAAGGCTTCCCCCCGGCCCGGGCGTTCAAGCGCTGCTGCGGCCAGCTTTGATCCATATTCCCCAGCGACGGCAAGGCCGTCAAGGTGCGCCGCCAGCCGGTCGTCAAGCCTGCGTAGCTGGTGCAGCTTGACATGCGGTGCGGACACCAGAAAGGTGCGGGTGTTCCTCAACATGGCCACATCTTCGGCATGCTGTTGAACCACAACCGGGATGGGCGCTCGAATTGCGATCGTCATGCGTTGAATTCCATGGGTAGGCAAGGGTTGTGGGTTGCGTGGCAAACGTCAATTTGAATATCTGCCCCATCTAAAGACGATTTGGAGGGGTCACCACTCAAATGGCGCATCAACCCTGAGGAATAGGCTGGCGCTTGTGCTCGTGTCCCATGGCGACAATTTAAGGGGGCGGCTGGACTGAAGGGGGTCAGCATCAGGAATTGCTTTTCCCCCGCGAAACGTGGCGGGCGCACTGGGGGGAAGGCCCCTGATTGGGGCTGGGCTCGTTTGAGTGCCTGCACATTGGCTACAAAAGACAATCGCCTGGGCTCCACTTCATGCGCGCATCCTGCCGAATGCATCAGCCAGCGCACCGTACAGTGAGCCAATGCCCAGCCATAGAAGTGTTGGCGCACCTGATCAGGCTTTTTGCTGCGCAGCACCCGGCGGCGTTGCGACAGGCTGATCTGCCAGAAATTACGTCAATCTAACAGTATTGCAGTATTGAGGCCTCACCCAACGATTCGAGATGACCGCCGACACCGACTCAGGGCAAACCCGTCGCCATCAGTCAACTCCGCCACCGCCGAATGCTGATGATCTCATGGGACGACTTTGTGCAGGCGCTGCTGGAGGGTGATCATGGCTTCCGTCCACGCCGGCATCTCCCCTGCCTGCTCCTCCCACATCTGCCGAAGCTCTGAGTTTTCGGCATCGTTCAGGATGATTTCAAGCGCGTTGATCGCCTGTTTGACAAGCTTCTGGACGTCGCGTTTGCTTTCGCGCTCAAGTTCGCGTCTAAGCGATTCGGCGAGGTCCTCGAGTTCGTCGTCGAGCACCGGATCGTCTCCCGGCGATCCCAGCAACTCAGCAAGCACTTCAGCGGCAGCGAAGGCCTCGGCACCATCCGTGACTTCGAGATAACCGATGTGCTCCGGATCGGAAACCTCCTTGATCGCTTGCCGGATCGATTGCAGCTTCGGCGTGTCCCTGAGGTCGGCGAACCAGTCAGCGCCGTCGTCATTGTTGAACGGCCCAGGCCCCCAGACGCTCATGGCTGTACTCGGTACTTTTGGTGATTACCCGTGACGAGACGATCGACGATGTCTCTCACGAAAAGCTCCGGCCGCGGAGAGAAATCGCGGATATCCATCCCAGCCGCCTGTTGAGGAGAGGCCTTGCGAGAGACGCCTTTGTGGTCGATGTGAAGGGTCTCCATATCAGGATCTCCGGGAAAGATACCCGATGCCATCGGCGGGGCCCACGCAGACTCTTCGTCGGGAAACGGCTGCTCGCCGATGATGAGAAACGCCCCGCCCTTGATGGCCCTGTCTGTCACGCCGTTGAAGTAGGCGAATGTTTTCTTGACGACGCGCTCAAGTGGTTCGATCGCGTCTGACAAGAAGTCGTAGACGCCAAGATCGAAGTTGTTGAAAACCTTTGCGTACGCAAACTTGCCGTCGGGCAGGGGGATGACAACGATCTGTCCCACCTTGTACTTCTGCTTCGACAATTCCTTTTTCTCGGCCATGGCTCACTCCCAATTCGGCTACACCTACTTCGCGCATATCTTACATCCTGATCCTGGAGGCGAAGGTGTCGCCGAAGCTTTTGCGCAATCCTCGTAATCCTTCTTCCTCGGATTGTCGTCGGAAATAGGAGCAATTTGCGCTCCCCTTCCTTTTGACTTCTTTGAGGTTATCTTCTTCGCCGCCGCGTAGTGTTTCTGTTCCGCTCCGCGACACGCAGAGTAGCTGTCCGTTACACAAACTATCTGAAGTTTGCCGATGTCTGTGCGATGGTGGCCCCGCTCGCGGTTGTTCTTAGCCAAATCGGCCGTAGCTCCTCTTGTCCGCCCTACGTAGTAGTTGCCAGTAGGTCCCGAGCCGGTGTCCTCTGCCGCCTTGTAGACCACGAATACGGTTTTCTTCTTCTTGTTGCGCCGATGCCGACACGGGTCGTTCTTGCCTTTCGGCACCGATGGCGCAACACCGGCAATATGCACCGTCGGAACAGAGCCGTTGGGGGGCACCTTGCTAGCCATGATTATGCGTCGTCATGTCCAGATTGCGGACCACGTTCTCGCCTTCGACCATCACGTTCATCGACCATGCGATGAAGAAAACAGCGCCCTTTGTTTTAGACGTGATCAATCCTTTTTTCGGTGCCGCGCCTGCCTCGTCCCCAGTGCTTGTCTTGAAGTTCGACTTGTCTTTCAGCATCACCTCTTGATTGCCGATTTTGACGGACGTCGACCCGTCGGTGGTGTCGCCGGCGAGCCCGGTATTCGGGTAGGGGATTGGAACGCCGGGCGGAGTCGCTGGCGTCAGCGGCGGTGTAAAGCAGACGTCGGGGAACTCGCAAATAGACTTGCCGCCCATCGACTTGCTGGACACCTCCATGCCGTTCGCGTAGACGGAGTTCCCCATGGCAGTTACCCCACTGTGCAGACGACGCTGGCCCTTCGGCCATCGTCGTCGCTGAAATGAAGGAGCGCCGTTTCTCCCGGTGCGTATCCGCGCTCAACTGCGGCCCGGGCAACGCCGAGGCAGCCGCCACCCAGTGCAGCACCAGCCGCGCCAATGCATTCGGCCGGATGCCAGAGTTCCGGATCGCCCTTCCGCCTCCGCAAGCGTCCAAAGGCGAAATGCGCCTCTTTAAAGTAATAGTGCTCACCGCTAAGGTCAGTCACGCGGTAGTCAACGTCGTCCATACTTAGCCCGGCCTCGGCCAGCGCCATCTTGTGCGCCTGAATGAGACCGTCCCCGCGTAGGGGCTCTCCGGAATTGATGTGCGCGGTCTCCATGCCGAATCCGATGCCAGCGCAGATCAATTCGTGCTGGCTGGCGGGCTTGCCGATTAGGAAGGCGCATGCGCCTTCGCCAGGGGTGAAACCGTCCGAGTTCGACGGTGTGAGCAATCGGTCGTGCTGGTCGTAGTAGGTGAGCGTGCGCCGCGTCACCACACTGTCGGTGGAGACAATCAGCACACGCTCGATGCCTTGCCGGTAGATCAGGTCTCTCGCCCGCATCAACGCGACGGCGACACCGGTGCGACCGTGGCACATCAGCGCGGACTCGAGACCGAACGTGACACCGAGTTCGATGGCGATGTTGTTTGATAAATGGTCGTCAAGGCCGGAGATGCGACCTGGTCGGCTGCGCTCGGCCGCACACAGGAGCATCGGAAGTTTCGACCTGTCGGCGCTGTAAGCTGACGCGAGACATTCCTCGATGGCCATGGCGGCCATGCGGATGAGCTTGGCAAGGCCGCGCCACGGATATTCGAACAGGACCTGGTGCGCCATGATCCATTCGTCATCCGAATCGACGCAGCGGGTTTCAGTCGGATTGGAGACTTTGGCGCGGATGGCTGCGCAAGACGACGCCGCTGTCAGGCCAACAGACGTGACCATTCCTGCCTTGAGAATCGCGATAGGCGCTGCACTCATGCCGGCTCGGCTTCCTCAGGGGTGGACCGGTCCATCGACACCATCACAACCGGGATCGGGAACGCCACCTGCTCACGCTGTTGCCACCATTCTTTGCCCTTTTTGCCGACCAGCACCTGGGCAATCTCGAACATGTTTTTCTTCAGGGGCCGGGCCACGCGCCAGGTCAGCGTAAAGCGTGGCTGGTCAGGCTCAATCAGCACAGTGTCCAAAGTAGCGGCGTAGTCCTCGCGTTCGCCTTTCTTTGGGAACACGTTGACTGGGGCTACCAGGTTGGGGATGGTGAAACGCGTGAGACCTTCAGGCGTCAGGTTGACCAGAGTCACCTCTATCGGCCTTTCGTTAAAGAACCCCAAGGGCACCTGCTGGTCCATGGGCGCCG
>JAYUGL010000233.1:0-4114 GCA_043738385.1 Sterolibacteriaceae bacterium | reverse complement strand
ATGCCTTCAGCGTTGGCCAAGCGGCCAATGACAACCTGTCCACCATCAGCCGAACCGTAGATCACAGCCAGGTCTTCTTCGGTGACCAAGTGCACTTCATCGTTGACGCTTGGGTATTGGCTGATCCCGCGCTCGAAGGACGAGCCGACGATCTCACCGACCAGTTGAATGGTCATCCAACGATCTCCCCGATCATTGGGCTCGCGCGCTGCCTCTGGTGTAGCGTTCGCGCCAACCTCCGCAACGATGCCGTACAGATCGTGATAGCCCTGCGGGATGCGCACGAAACTACCTACCTGGCCGATGCGGTAGCTCTTGCCACCAATGATGGCAATGCCCGAGCCCACACTCGGCGACTGCCGGACGCTTACCGTCGCGCCGGTCACGGCACCCACATGCCCCAGCAATGTCGGCTTCGAGTTCATACCGCGCCAGCCGCTGGCGCTACCGCCGCATCTTCCGGTGTGTGGGGGGCAACGACAGCCGATGACTCCGCCGTCGATGGTGGATGTGGGAAATGCTGAGCCGCACGGGATGATGCAAAGAATCGCGCGAGCCGGTCGAAGCGACCGAGTTGAAACTGTGCGGCCCCGCTCTTCTCATCGATGTCCCAATAGGTGGCTCGAATGGCGCCCCAGTCGCGCGTCGGCAGATCACCTGGCATCCACGGCGCAGCGATGCCGTTGATCATGGCCTTGTCAGGGGAATACAAGCTCATGTTGGCGCGGCGTCCCGCGATGTCGCAGGCATGGATTTCTTGTTCCAGCGGCTTAAACTGGAACGCGAACACGCTGGCCGACGGATTGGCGGCCAGGCATTCATCGATCCGTGCGGAGATGTGCGCATCGGCGAAAGAAAACCCGGTCGCAATCAGCAACGTGTCAGGGGTCATCAGAAACGCCCGCAAGCGGTCGAACAGCGCGGCATATGGCGCCTTCTGCGTCTGGTCGTATTTGAGGTGTTCCGGGAACACAAGATGGGTTGCCGTGGCTCGCCCTGTACGTACCACTTCGCCACGTGCGTTGGCAGCCCAACCGAGCGAACCATGTAGCTTCCACAAACGCGTCCAGCGCGCTGGCAAGTCGTTACTCGCCACGGATGACGGATCGAAGAACGGCTCGCTGGCGCCACTAAAGCCATCAAAAAACGGAACGCGGGTGCGCTCTAGCGCTTGCTCGAACAGCAGATCGTAGTTGGTGGTGAAAATTTCCACCGGGTGTTCGCGTCCCGTTCCGCTGATCCACGTCACGAACTCGGTGTACGGCGAAGGACCGTCGTGAAGAGGCTTACTGACGATGGTGCCGATCTGCTCACAGATGGCTTCGCTCAGCTTTTTGTATCCTTCCCCGTCGAGGTCATGAACCTTCGTCTTGCCAATGACACCAGCCAAGCTGCGCACCCGCGACAGGATCGTTTCGATGTTCGGGGTTTCGAGTTCGGAACGTACTGCGTCGAGGGTCTTGCCGTAGTCGGCTTTCAGCGCTTCCATCACCATGTCGGTGAGGCCTGCCACAGCAGGGATCAGCGGCTTGTCGCTTCCGGGTGGAAAGATGCCGGCTGGCGCGCCCGCCCCGACCAGGAGGCCGATCCGCTTGCGTCCCTGGGCAATGATCTGCCGCAGGCTGGCCATGTACTGGTCTGGATTGTGGACATTTACAGACATTGAGTTGCCTCCCTTTATTCTTGCTAAAGCTTAAACACCTTCATCACCTCATCCCCCAGGTGATTGATGACCTTCACCGCAATCCGCCCCGACTTCGGCTTGTCAAACGGCCGTGACGTGTCGCTGTTCAGCGTGGCCCAGGCTTCTTCGTTGATTTCGGCCTTGAGCGTCGTCTTCAACGCTTTGTATGGGTCGTTGGCGCCGAGGAAGTAGGCGTGGCGGACGAAGAAACTTTCTTCGTTGTAGTCGGTGTCGATGAACCAGCAGGCGATGCCGTCGGCGCCGTCGCTGCGGACTTCGCCGGTGTTGGGGTGGAATACGTCCACGCCGTTGACCTTGACGCGCACTTGGTCGCCGTCGGCGTCGAGGATGTCGATGTCGGGCTCGCCGAAGATCACGAACAAGTTGCCCTTGCCGGTGTTCTTCAGGTCTTCGGCCATGTGCAGGTCGGCGTTCATACGGGCCTTGAGCACGGGGATGCGGCCGAGCTTGTCAAACTCGCTGGAGTGCGCGTCGTAGTTGAAGGCGCAGGCAATCAGCACGTCGAAACCGGAATCTCCCGCCTCGCGCGCGGCAGCTACCAGGTCAGGGCGCGAGACGGTGCCGAACTCGGGGCCAATGAAGACGGCGGCGCGTTTTTCTTCTGTGCCTTCCATGTAACGGCCATCGGCACAAACCAGGTCGCCCGGCCAGGGTGTCAGTGACGTGAAGTCAATCTTGTTTTCCTTGTGCGCTTGCTGTACACCGGCGGTCTTGAGGTTTTCCAGAATGATCTGGACGAAGTTGCGCTCTGCGTTGTACTCGGCCTCACGCTCGGCCACCTTGGGGTCATTGGGATCGATCAGCTCGTCGTTTTCATCCACGCCCAGCACGCGGTGCGGCGACAGGCTTTCGACAGTGAACGGCCCGGCCACGCGCACCTTCTTCTTGTCGTCATACGGCTTGTCGTAGAGGTACTCGAACTCGGCCTTGGCGGCGATCGAGGCGTCAATTTCTTGCTGGCGGGCGATGCGTGTCTCCCACCAGGTTTTTATGAGTGTTTTAGCCCTCTGGCCCTCGTCCTTAGTGCGTAAGCCGCTATTAATTTTGATGGCCTTCCAGCCCAGTACATCGCCTAACTCTGGGAGCTCGCGCGGAATTTCCCACTCTTGCCATGCGCTGCCCAGCGCTGCGTTCAGGTCGCTGCGAAGTGCCTCCAGCCCGGGCTGGTACTTGTCCCAGATGACATCGATCTCGGTGTTATTGGCGATGGATTTCAGCGTGATATGCGGCACGCGCTCGTACACAAAGCCCTGGCGCACATTGCCGCGCACGGGCGTGCTGGACGGGGCGGTGCGCGTGACTTCGGCTTCCTTGATTTGTCCCTCGCGACTGTCGGCCAGCAAATAGTAGGGATAGCGTGCGCCCATGATGCGGGCGCGGGCCAGCGCGAGAGCAACGCGGGAGGTGTCGATGGTGATCCAGCGGCGGCCCCATTGTTCGGCGACATAGGCGGTGGTACCGGAACCGCAGGTGGGGTCTAGGACGAGGTCACCGGGGTCGGTGGCCATGAGGATGCAGCGTTGGACGACCTTACTGTCAGTTTGTACGACATAAACCCTCCCGTCGCCAACGAAACCGCCACCAGCTGTATCAAGCCATACGTTATTTCTTTTCTGGGTCGCGTAGTCCTTCCAGAACCTAGCGAATCTCAGTGTGTTCCCTTTTCGTATCAGTCGATTCGCCTTGCCAAGGCGGTGCATGTTTTCGTGTGTAGTGGTCCAGTGGCGGTTCCGCGGAACGGTGTACCCGATGCCTTCGTATTCGAAGGTGTAACCGAGCGAGTCCACCCATCCATCGGAATTAAGCGGGTTGCGTGCAATTGGTTCTCCCACATTCGGCACGCTGCTCGGGCCACGAAAGTCAACATCCCTGACCGACCGCCGATCAAATGGGCTTAGCTCTACGGTGTCGAAAAACGCAAGGTCTCCCTCTGAGAATTCTTTGACATCGGGGACCGAACGAAATTTCAGATCAGACTTTCGTTTGGCAAACCATACTATGTGATCGAAGTTGGACTGCAGGTAGTTTGTGTCGAACGCCCCAGACTTCTTGAACGAGATAACGGCTATTGCGTTCTCATCCCCAAACACCTCATCCATTACCGCCCGGACCCGGTGTACGTTCTCATCCCCAATCTGTACAAAGATCGACCCCGAATCGGTCAACAAATCCCGCGCCACCGTCAGCCGGTCCCGCAGATATGTCAGGTACGAATGGATGCCATCGCGCCAGGTATCCCGAAACGCCTTCACCTGCTCCGGCTCACGGGTGATGTGCTCGGCGTTGCCGTCCTTCACGTCGCGGCTGGTGGTGCTCCACTGAAAATTGCTGTTGAATTTGATGCCGTAGGGCGGGTCAAAGTAGATGCACTGCACCTTGCCGCGCAGGCCTTCGCGCTCGGCGAGGGAC
>JAYUGL010000232.1:0-27475 GCA_043738385.1 Sterolibacteriaceae bacterium | reverse complement strand
GCAGCCTCATGTCATCCGAAACTTGTTTCAGGAAAAACATGTCCGCTATGCCGCCTGATCATAATCACGCACTATTTACCGGCCCCCTCAGTAACTACCATAAAGGAGGGACGCATATGAACGCCAACCATCTGCCGGCCATGGTCAGCCTGCTGACAATCGTTTTGATGTTCTGGACCTCGATCCGGGTCGGCAAGGCACGCGGAACCTACGGCATCAAGGCGCCTGCGACCATGGGCAATCTCGATTTCGAGCGGATATTCCGGGTGCAGATGAACACGCTGGAAAACGCGGTCATGTTTCTGCCGTCGCTGTGGCTGTTCACCATGTATATCAGCCCGCTTTGGGCGTCACTGGTGGGAGCGGTGTGGCTGGTGGGGCGGGTTTGGTATGTGCTGGCCTATTCGCAGGATGCGAGCAAGCGCGGCCCCGGGTTTGGCATTGGTACATTCGCGCTGGCGACACTTGCCGTGGGTGCGCTGATCGGTGTTGTCCTACAGATGTTTCACGGCGGGTTTTAGTCAAGGCGCAGGAATCGCGTCGCACCTGAAATAACCGGCCCTCATTGGCCATAGGGCTTAGCGGCTGTCGATAATGCGGCGAAAGATTTCCAGGCGTCTCGCGCTGATCGATCCGTCTTTCTCCGCATTCTTCAACGCGCAGTCGGGTTCGGCCGTGTGCTGGCAATCGCGGAAGCGGCATTGGCCCAGCCATGGGCGAAACTCCGGAAATGCCGCCGCGATCTGCGGTTCCGAAATATGGGTCAGACCAAACTCCTGCAAGCCGGGGCAATCGATGATGGTGCTTTCCGCGTCCAGTCGGTAGCAACGGGCATGGGTGGTGGTGTGCTTGCCCGAACCCAGTGCCGTGGAGATTTCACGCGTGGCGGCCATCGCGTCGGGCAGCAGCGCATTGATCAGCGTGGACTTGCCCATGCCCGACTGACCCACCAGCACCGAGGCTTTTCCCGCCAGCCATGGCCGCAGTTGCGATACATCCTGCTTGGCTGATAGCTCAATCACCGTGTATCCCATGGCCGCATAAGGCGCCAGCATGGCGCGGGCGGCCGGCAGGTGCTCGGCGATATCGCATTTGTTGAGCACGATCACCACCCGCAGCTGATCATGCTCGGCGGCCACCAATGCGCGGGTCAATAACTCGTCACTGAATGCCGGCTCGGTGGCGACCACCAGCAGCAGTTGCGTGGCGTTGGCGGCGATCAGTTTTTCGCGGTAGGTGTCGCTGCGATAGAGCAGCGAGGTGCGCGGCTGGTGCCGCATGATCTGGCCCTGATCGGCGGCGCTGAGCGCCAGTTCGACCCGATCGCCGCAGGCGAAGGGGCTCTTCTTGCCAAGAGGGAAACCGGTGACGCTTGCGCCGCTATCGAGTTCTATTTCGTAATGTCGCCCGAAGGCGGCGACGATGGTTCCGGCGACTTCGCTCAAAGCTTGAACAGGCTATCGACTTTGGTGGCGCAGACGAAGTCCCGTCCCGACAATCCGCCGACGTCGTGGCTGGTGTAGCTCACTTCGCACTGGTTGTAGCCGAGCACGATGTCCGGGTGATGGTCGGCGCGGTTGGAAATCCAGGCGGTGGCATTGACGAAGGCGACGGTCTCGTAATAGTTTTTGAAACGGTAGGTTTTTGAGATCACGCCACCTTTGCGCGACCAGCCGGTCAGGGTCTTGCTGCGTTCTGCGATCTCTACTGCGGTGAGACGGCGGCGCAGGATGCGTTCAGCCATGGATAATCTCCTTCATGCGTGCGTGAGCCTGGCTATGCGCAGGCTTGCCGGTGGATGCGAGTCGTAGAACAGCGAGTGGATCGGGTCCGGCGTCAGCGTCGACGCGTTGTCACGATACAGTTTTACCAGCGCGGTGACCAGGTCGTTGGCCGCAGTCTGTTGTGCGGCGTAGGCATCGGCCTGATATTCGTGACGGCGCGAAAGCGACGAGAACAGCGGTGACAGCGGAAAGGTGAAGATCGGCATTACCAGTGAAAACAGGATCAGCGCCATTGCTGTTCCCGTGGTAGTGACGCCCAGCCCCCCATAGAAACCGGGTTGCAGCATCAATTGTCCCAATAGCCAGAGCAGCCCGAGGCTGATCAGCGACAGCGCGGCGATGCGCTTCCATACATGGCGATGCTTGAAGTGGCCGAGTTCGTGGGCCAGCACCGCTTCTACTTCTTCGGGCTGTAGTCGTTCCAGCAGCGTGTCGAAGAAGACGATACGCTTGGCGGCGCCGAAGCCGGTGAAGTAGGCGTTGCCGTGTGCGGAACGCTTTGAACCATCCATCACAAACAGGCCGCCGACGCGGAAGCCGCACCGGGTGAGCAGAGATTCGATGCGCGTCTGCATCGCAGCATCGGCGAGCGGCACGAACTTGTTGAACAGCGGCGCGATCAGTGTCGGGTAAAGCAGCAGGGCGAGCAGGTTGAAGCTCATCCAGAACAGCCAGACATAGGCCCACCAGTGTTCGCCCATGCGCCCCATGAGCCACAGCACCGCCAGCAGCAGCGGCGCGCCGAGCAGCACGGCCAGTGCGGTCTGCTTGAACAGGTCGATCACGTAGAGACGCGGCGTCATCTTGTTGAAGCCGAAACGCGTTTCGATGACGAAGGTGCGGTAAAGCGAGAAGGGCAGGTCGACGATGAAACCAACCAGGCCGAACCCGGCGAACAAGGCGAGGCCGAAAGCATAGCTGGCAGTGTCGGGGAAAAAACCTTGTACTGCATCAGCGATCATCTGCAAGCCGCCACCGAGTGTGAACAGCAGCAACAGTATGGTGCCGACTAGTGTATCCAACAGGCCGATGCGCTGCTTGGCGATGCTGTAGTCGGCCGCCTTGTGATGATCCTCTACGGAAATACGTTCGGCGAATTGTGCAGGGACTTCAGCGCGATGTGCAGAGATGTGGCCGATTTGGCGGAAGGTGAGCCAGATGCGCAGCCCGGTGGTGGCGAGCACGGCGAGCAGAAAAACGGCGGAGATGATTGGGGTCAAGGCGTGGTGTCCAAAGGAAGTGTGACAAAATCGCGGCTATCGTTGCGATGCATTGAATAAGGCAGCAGAAAAATTATGGCACAAGATCAAAACGCACTCGTCTGGCTCGATATGGAAATGACCGGTCTCGATCCGGACAGCGACTACATTATCGAACTTGCGATGGTCATCACCAACAACAATCTCGAAACCATCGCCGAAAGCGCGATGTGGGCCGTGCATCAAACAGACGCGGTGCTGGCCGGCATGGACGAATGGAATCAGAGGACGCATGGCAAATCAGGACTGATCGACCGGGTCAAGAACTCCGCATTGTCCGAAGGCGATATCGAGTTGCAAGCCACCGAATTCCTCAAGCTGCATGTTCCGCAGGGAAAATCGCCGATGTGCGGCAACTCCATCTGCCAGGACCGCCGTTTCATGGCGCGCTGGATGCCGAAGCTCGAAACCTACTTCCACTACCGCAACCTCGATGTGTCGACGCTGAAGGAGCTTTGCAAACGCTGGAAGCCGGAGCTTGCCAAGGGTCTTACCAAACACGGCAAGCACGAAGCGCTGGCGGACATCTACGAGTCGATCGAGGAACTCAAGTATTACCGGGAGCACTTCCTCAAGCTGTAAGTGGCGAGCGTTGTTCGTCAACTGCGCCGATACAGGCGCAGCCGTTCGCTGCGATCTCCGGGGCGATTGCCTTCCCACACCTTGCGCCAGCCGGCGGGAGCCTTTGCGCTGCGGTCACTGGTCTGCATTAGTAGCCACGGGCAGCCATGGCCGGCGCCGGACAAGGGCAGGGTGGCCAGTCCGCTGAAATACCGCAGCGAGGCTTTCTGTGCGTCGCCCACGCCCTGGGCGGCGATGCAACCGCTGCTGTCGCCCAAGGCATTTTGCAGCGACGCGGCGACCGGGCGATAGGATTTGCCATAGTCCATCCACGGCAGCCACAAGGCGACCAGCAGCCCCCATATCAAGCTCACCCCGGCGGCCCAGTGGGTCACACCGCGCCAGGGGGAACGCGGCAGGCGGAACAGCAGGAACAGCCAGGCAAGTGTCAACACGCTGGCAAACGCGAACGCCGGTATCGACCATTGCCCGATGAAGCCTGGCTCCATTTTGTTGAAGCTTTTTGCGAGGCGCTCCGGTGATCCGGTCGCCATGGCGTAGCCACCCAACCACACGAGCCCTGCCAGCAACGTGAAGGTCATCATGCCGAACCAGTCGAGCGCGTTGGCCGCACCGCGCCGCAGGCGGTCGATACCGGAAGAGGCGAGCAGGGCAAGTGGAACCACGAGCGGCAGATGATGCAAAGGTTGCGGATCGGTAAAAAATACAATCTCCAGCAAGGCAATGATGCTACCGAGCAAGGGAATCAACACCTGCGGTGCTGATAAATGACGTTGTTGATTCCAGATCGTCCACAGCCCCAGTGGCAAAATCGGCCATGCAGCCCAGCCAAGCAGTTCCATGTGCTCGTGCAGGGCTGTCCAATCGAGGGGCTTCACCGCTAGCCTTGCTGTCTCGGCCTGCCACCAGGGCGCAAGAGATTCGGGCGACCACATTGCCAGTGAAGCCGGCCACAGAGCGCCCAACAAAAGACCGACGAACAGCGTCAGCACCATGCCGCCCAGGGCCGATGCGCTGCGCCAACGCGAATGGCAAAGCGGGAATATCACTACCGGCAGAAGAAACAGCAGCGCTGTGCTCCCCATGGCGAGGAATCCGCTGCCCAGCGCAACCCCAGCGGTGATGCCGCCCGCCAATGCACGCTCCGGTACTTTGGCGATACCGTAGTAGAGGAAGGCTTGTGCCGCCAGCAGGGCGATTGCCGGTTCTGCATCGTGGATAGGTACCAGCAACCCCAATGTGCCGACGACGAGCAAAGGAGCGCTCCAGCTTGAGGCCTGTGGGCCTTGCAGCGCTTTTACGGCGAGTGCCAGACCAGCCAGCAATAGGCCACCGAACACTGCCGAAGCCAGTCGTGCAGCGTCATGGAAGGGCAGCAGTCCGCCCAGTGCTTTCCCCAGCAGGGCTGCGCACCAGTGGTAGAGGGGCGGGCTGCCAAACCACGATTCAGCGGCTAGGCGCGGCACCAGCCAGTTTTCGTGCGCGGCAAATTCGTAGGCCACGCCGAGATGCACCGCGTCCTCGGTCTTCCATGGGTCGTGGCCGAACAAGCCAGTCAGCAGGTAGAGCCCGCAGAACAGGATGATGGGCCAGCCGGTGAGGGGTAGCGAAAGCGGCTTCATCGTTAATCAGCAGCTATAAAACAAAAAAGGCAGCCGAGGCTGCCTTTCCGGGTTGCTTGGCACGATCAGGCCGCTGCGCCACTCTTGGCGTACTTCTTGCGGAAGCGTTCGACACGGCCTGCGGTGTCGACGATCTTCTGTTTGCCGGTATAGAACGGATGGCACGACGAGCAGACTTCAACATGCAGTGGTTTGCCGCTGGTGGAGCGGGTCTTGAACTTGACGCCACAACTGCAGGTGACTTCAATCTCGGTGTAATCGGGGTGTATGCCTTGTCTCATGATCGTATCCTCAGTTGCCGCGGCTCGTGATTGTGGCGAGCCGGAAAGGCGCGCATTATCCTCGAAATTCGCGCACTTTGCAAACGCGACTAACCCCGGCGCATGGAGTCAAAAAACTCGCCGTTGTTCTTGGTGGCCTTGATCTTGTCGAGCAGGAACTCCATGGCTTCCAGATCGTCCATGTTGTAGAGCAGCTTTCTGAGAATCCACATCTTTTGCAGCACATCCGGCTTGAGCAGCAATTCTTCGCGCCGGGTGCCGGAACGGTTGACGTTAATCGCTGGATAAACCCGCTTCTCGGCCATGCGCCGGTCGAGGTGGATTTCCATGTTGCCGGTGCCCTTGAATTCTTCGTAGATCACGTCATCCATGCGCGAGCCGGTATCGATCAGGGCGGTGGCAATGATGGTCAGACTGCCGCCTTCTTCGATGTTGCGGGCGGCGCCAAAGAAACGTTTGGGTTTTTGCAGCGCATTGGCGTCGACACCGCCAGTCAGCACCTTGCCGGACGCCGGCTGCACGGTGTTGTAGGCGCGCGCCAGACGGGTGATGGAATCGAGCAGGATTACCACGTCCTTCTTGTGTTCGGTCAGGCGCTTGGCTTTCTCGATCACCATTTCCGCGACCTGTACATGGCGCGTGGCCGGTTCGTCGAACGTCGAGGCGACCACCTCGCCCTTGACGGTGCGGGTCATTTCGGTCACTTCCTCGGGCCGTTCGTCGATCAGCAGCACGATCAGCACCACGTCGGGATGATTGGTGGTGATGGCGTGGGCAATGTGCTGCATCATCACCGTTTTGCCGCTCTTCGGGCTGGACACCAGCAGTCCGCGCTGACCCTTGCCGATCGGCGCAATGATGTCGATGACGCGGCTGGTGATGTTTTCTTCGCCGCGCATGTCGCGCTCAAGGCTGAGATGTTCGGTCGGGTGCAGCGGCGTCAGATTCTCGAACAGGATCTTGTGCTTGCTGTTCTCCGGCGACTGGCCGTTGATGGTGTCGAGTTTCACCATCGCGAAATAGCGCTCGCCTTCCTTTGGTGTGCGAATTTCGCCTTCTATGGTGTCGCCGGTATGCAGATTGAAGCGGCGGATCTGGGAGGGTGAAACATAGATGTCGTCGGTACCTGCCAGATACGAGGTATCGGGCGAACGGAGGAAACCGAATCCGTCGGGCAGCACCTCTAGCGCGCCGTCACCGTAGATTGTTTCACCCTTTTTTGCCTGATTCTTGAGCATGGCGAAGATCAGCTCATGCTTGCGCAGGCGGTTGGCGCCTTCGATTTGGCTGACGTTGGCCATTTCAAGCAGTTGGCCGACGTGGAGGGCTTTGAGCTCCGAGAGATGCATAGGCAGAACCTGTGGATGTGATCCGGACGGGGAGTGTCCGGATGGAACTAGAAGGGGAACTGGTGTTGGAGTGGGTTGATACCCGAATCCGGTGTGGCGGCCTTGTTATGGATTTTGCCGCCCGGATTTGATGCTGAATGTAACGGGATTAAAGATTGCTGTCAATAAAAGCGGCCAACTGGGATTTTGAAAGTGCGCCGACCTTGGTGGCTTCGACGGCGCCGCCCTTGAACAGGGTCAGCGTCGGGATTCCGCGAACACCGTATTCGCCGGGCGTTTTTGGATTGTCGTCGATATTGAGCTTGGCGATCTTGAGCTTGCCGGCATACTCCTTGGCGATTTCTTCAAGAATCGGGGCGATCATCTTGCAGGGGCCGCACCACTCCGCCCAGTAATCAACGAGAACCGGGGTTGGGGATTCAAGCACTTCGCTCTTGAAGCTGGCATCGCTGACGTGGTGGATATGTTCGCTCATGGGTTCCTCTGGTTGATTGGGTAAAAAGGCGCTCGCTGGAACGCACAGTTCAGGCAGCGGTTTAGGGTGATGGTTGCGGGAAGAGCAGGGGGATTCACGATAAGTGATGCTAGCTTAACAAAACCGGCCGCTATTGGCGAGTGGGGGTTTATCTTGCGCCCGGTCGCCTTTTTGCCACACAAGTTTGATGCTACCCTGACATAACAGAGTTCCTATCGCTTGGCATTTCCGATGACCTACGTTATTACCGAATCATGCATCAAGTGCAAATACACCGACTGCGTCGATGTTTGTCCGGTTGACTGTTTTCGGGAAGGGCCGAATTTTCTGGTCATTGATCCTGAAGAGTGCATCGATTGCACCCTTTGCGTCAGCGAGTGCCCGGCGGAGGCGATCTACGCCGAAGACGACGTGCCGACCGATCAGCAGCAATTCATTGCTTTGAATGCCGAACTGGCCAAGACGTGGCCGGCGATCCTCGAGCGCAAGCCGCCGCCCACCGACGGAGACTCATGGCTTGGTGTGCCAAACAAACTGAAACATCTGGAACGCTGACGTTACTACAGCGCAGAGAGCGCAATGACGTCTGACGAGGCAGCGACCATGCAAATCCGGGAAGTTTTTGCGATCAAGGACACCGTGCGCTACCCCATCGCGCCGGACCAGACGGCGGCCGACGCATGATCGACCACCAGGTGCGTTTTTGCCGGTGATGGACGGTGCGACGCTGATGGGCATTGTCTCGTTCCACGATGTGGCGAAGGCGGTGCTTGAGGAACAGAGCTTCGAGAATCGCATGCTTAAAACCTACATCCGTGATTGGCCCGAGGAACAGAAAAGTCGCTGATACTGAGTTGTGCCCTCGACTCGGGCCCTTGGCCCAAGTCGCCCCCGTGGGGGCCAAGTCAATCTCGGGGCGGCCCGGCGATTGACTTGAGCCGCCGCGGAGCGCGGCACAGCAGGGGCCAAGCACGCTGCGTGATAGACTTCCGCACGCTATTTAACCGTCTTTTCAAGGTCTTTCCATGTCCGGCAACGCATTCGGCACGCTGTTTCGTGTCACTTCATTCGGCGAATCCCACGGTCCGGCCATCGGCTGCGTTGTTGATGGCTGCCCGCCCGGAATGGAACTGAGCGAAGCCGATATTCAGCCGGAGCTGGACCGTCGCAAACCGGGCACGTCACGTCACGTTACCCAGCGCCGCGAACCCGACAGTGTTGAAATACTCTCCGGTGTATTCGAAGGCCGCACCACCGGCACGCCTATTGCCCTGCTGATCCGCAATGAGGACCAGCGCAGCAAAGACTACGGCAATCTCATCAACACCTTCCGTCCCGGCCATGCCGACTACACGTACTTGCAGAAATACGGCATTCGCGATTATCGCGGCGGGGGACGCGCCAGTGCGCGCGAGACTGCGGTGCGCGTGGCTGCCGGCGCGGTGGCCAAGAAATGGCTGCGCGGACGCTATGGCGTAACAATTCGTGGCTGCATGAGTCAGCTGGGGCCGATCATCATTCCGTTCACCGACTGGAGTGTTGTCGACACGAATCCATTTTTCGCGCCCGACGCCGCCGTCGTGCCTGCGTTGGAGCAGTTCATGGACAAGCTGCGCAAGTCGGGTGATTCGGTCGGCGCGCAGATCAGTGTCGTGGCGGAGAACGTGCCGGTAGGGTGGGGCAGCCCGGTGTATGACCGGCTCGACGCCGAAATCGCCTTCGCCATGATGAGCATCAACGCCGTCAAAGGGGTCGAGATCGGCGCCGGTTTTGCCGCCGTCACTCAGAACGGCAGCGAGCATGGTGACGAACTAACGCCGCAGGGTTTTGTCACCAATCACGCCGGTGGCATTCTCGGCGGCATTTCGACCGGGCAGGATATCGTGGTGCGGTTCGCCGTGAAGCCGACGTCAAGCATGCGGCTACCGCGCCGTTCGGTCGACTTGCAGGGCAACCCGGTCATGGTGGAAACGCATGGTCGTCACGACCCTTGCGTCGGCATACGCGCTACTCCGATTGGTGAAGCGATGCTGGCGTTGGTGCTGATCGACGCCGCGTTGCGCCATCGCGCCCAGTGCGGCGATGTGGTCTGCGCCATGCCGAAAATACCCGGCCGCATCGGCGGCGGTTAATCCCGCCCGCCCGATCAAGGTGCCTGCGGCTGGCATTCCCTACTGGCGACTGTCCGCCTGGTATTTTTGTTACCTGGCTTTTCTCGGCGGGTTCAATCCCTATTTCAGCCTGTATCTAAAATCTCTCGGGATCTCGGCGTTTGGCATCGGTGTGTTGTTGTCCCTGATCAACGTGATGCGGCTGGTCACACCCAATCTGTGGAGCTGGCTGGCCGAGCGACATGGCGCGACCATGCCGGTTATCCGGTTCAGTGCGGCGGCGGCACTGATCGTGTTTGTCGGCTTCTTCCATGCCCGCGGCTTTGGGGCGTTGTTCGTTGTGACGGCGTTGCTGGCGTTCTTTTTTACTGCCGCGTTGCCACTGGTCGAAGCCCTCACCCTTGCCCATCTGAGTCACCGCATCGAGCGTTATGGCCGTATCCGGCTTTGGGGCTCGGTCGGTTTCATTGTCGCGGTGCAAGGCGTCGGTCTGCTTCTGGATATAGCTCCTGTCAGTCTGCTGCTGTGGATCAGCATCGGCCTGCTGGTAGCTACGTTGGCGTCCGCACTTGCCTTGCCGGAAGCGAAGCTGCCACCCTCGACACACGATGCCGCAGACTTCCGCGTGGTTCTGCGTTCGCCGCAGATGGCGGCGCTGCTCGCCGCGGGTTTTTTCATGTCCGCCGCCCATGCACCGCTCTACGTGTTTTATTCGATTCACCTGGTTGATCACAGCTACGGCAAGACCGCGGTGGGGGCGCTGTGGTCGCTCGGCGTGATCGCGGAGATCGCCGTTTTTATCTGGATGTCATGGTTGATGCGGACGTTTTCGTTGCGCGCAATCCTGAGCGCCAGTTTTGCCTTGACCAGCATTCGCTTCCTCATCATCGGTTGGGCGATCGACTGGCCTGCTGCAGCCATAGCGGCGCAGCTCATGCACGGCGTGACTTTCGGCGCCCATCATGTCGCCTCGGTGGCGGCGATCAACCGCTGGTTCGCGCCGCGTCACCAGGCGCGTGCGCTGGCACTGTACGGCAGTGTTTCGTATGGTGCCGGCGGTGTGACGGGAAGCCTGCTGAGCGGTTACATCTGGGACATGCTGGGGGCGGGAACCACGTTCTCGCTGGCCGCAGCATTTGGCGGGCTCGGTCTGGTGCTGGTCTGGCGTGGATTGCGACATGACTGAACGGCCCCATTCAACACGCCATTTCAGCCACAACAAAATTCAGGTCTGAAGCCATCCGGCGACTGGATGGCTGCGTCGCAGCGGCGAGCTGTGACATAATCGCAATCCCCTAAACGGTATGCGGTTCCATGCGCAAGACGCTCTACGACAAGCTCTGGGAAAGTCATGTGGTCCATGTGGAAGAGGACGGCACGGCGCTGCTTTATATTGATCGCCACCTGGTCCATGAGGTCACCAGCCCGCAAGCTTTCGAAGGCTTGCGGCTCGCTGGTCGCAAGCCATGGCGCGTGTCTTCCATCGTCGCCACGGCCGATCACAACACGCCGACCAAGGATTGGGATAAAGGTATCGAGGACTCGGTGTCGCGCCTGCAAGTGGAGACGCTGGACGCCAATATTCGCGAGGTCGGAGCGCTGGTTTATTTCCCGTTCCGCGATACGCGGCAGGGCATCGTTCATGTGATCGGGCCGGAAATCGGCGCGACACTGCCGGGCATGACGGTGGTGTGCGGCGATTCGCACACCAGTACCCACGGGGCTTTCGCGTGTCTGGCCCACGGTATTGGCACGTCAGAGGTGGAGCATGTGCTGGCGACACAATGCCTGCTGCAGAAAAAGTCGAAAACCATGCTGGTGCGCTTCGAGGGGACACCGTGCAAGGGCGTGAGCGCCAAGGATTTCGTGCTGACGCTGATCGGCACGATAGGCACGGCGGGCGGTACGGGTTATGCCATTGAATTCGCCGGGTCAGCCATACGCGCGCTGTCGATGGAAGGGCGGATGACGATTTGCAACATGGCCATCGAGGCCGGGGCGCGAGTCGGTTTTGTCGCGGTGGATGAGACGACTATCACCTATCTCAAAGACAGAGCCTATTCGCCGAAGGGCGAAATGGCCGAGCGTGCTGCCACCTATTGGCGCACCCTGAAGTCGGATGAGGGTGCAGTATTCGATACTGTGCTGAATATTGACGTGTCGAAGATCAAGCCGCAGGTCACTTGGGGTACCTCGCCGGAGATGGTGACCGATATCGATGGCACGGTGCCAGCGCCGGAGGATTTCGCCGACCCGGTGAAACGCGAAGGCGTGGCGCGTGCCTTGCAATACATGGGACTGACGCCGCGTACGCCGATGAGCCAGATCAAACTCGACAAGATATTCATCGGCTCCTGCACCAATTCGCGTATCGAAGACCTGCGCGAAGCGGCGGCAGTGGTTAAAGGTCGCCATGTTGCGACCAGTATCAAACTGGCGCTGGTGGTGCCGGGTTCGGGCATGGTCAAGCGCCAGGCTGAGAGCGAGGGGCTGGACAAGGTGTTTCTTGCCGCCGGTTTCGAATGGCGCGAACCGGGTTGCTCGATGTGCCTGGCGATGAATGCCGACCGGCTGGAACCGGGTGAACGCTGCGCCTCCACTTCCAACCGCAATTTTGAAGGCCGCCAGGGCAACGGCGGCCGTACCCATCTGCTCAGTCCAGCGATGGCGGCGGCGGCGGCGATAGCCGGGCATTTTGTTGACGTGCGTCAATGGCATTGAAATTTGAAAAGGAATCGCTGTCATGAAACAGATCATGCGGAAGTTGGTGATGTTGGGTGTGCTGGCAGGCCTGCTCGCCGGATGCAATACGGTGGCGGGACTGGGGAAAGACGTGGGAACGCTCGGCCACAAGATCGAAAACAAGGCAGAAGAGAAAAAGAGCTATTGAGATGAACAAGTTCACTACGCTGAACGGATTGGTCGCGCCGCTCGACCGTGCCAATGTTGATACCGACGCCATCATCCCCAAGCAATTTCTCAAATCGATCAAGCGTAGCGGATTCGGGCCGAACGCTTTTGATGAATGGCGTTATCTCGACCACGGCGAGCCGGGTAAGGACAACGCTGGGCGGCCGCTAAATCCCGCTTTCGTGCTCAATCAAGCACGCTACCAAGGCGCATCCATTCTGCTGACCAGGGAAAATTTTGGTTGCGGTTCTTCGCGCGAGCATGCCCCCTGGGCGCTGGAGGATTTCGGCTTTCGCGCATTAATCGGGCCGAGCTTCGCCGATATTTTTTTCAATAATTGTTTCAAGAACGGGTTGCTGCCCATTCAGTTGGCGGCTGCGGAGGTGGATGTGCTGTTCGCCCAAACCTTCGCCGCGCCAGGATACAAGCTGAGCATTGCTCTCGACGCGCAGACTGTCACACGGCCTGACGGCAAGGCAATTCGTTTCGAGATCGATGCGTTTCGCAAGTATTGTTTGTTGAACGGCTTCGACGATATTGGCCTGACCTTGCGTCATGCCGATACGATTAGGGAATTCGAAGCAAAGCGCCGCATTGATCAGCCTTGGCTGTTCGCCTGACATATCCGGAGTGTTATGAAAATCTGCGTATTGCCGGGTGACGGTATTGGTCCTGAAATCGTTGCCGAAGCGGTGCGGGTGCTGAAGGCGCTCGACTTGAAAATGGAAACGGAGGAGGCGCTGGTCGGCGGCGCGGCGTATCGCGCATTCGGCCATCCATTGCCGGAAAGCACGCTGAAGCTGGCGCAGACATCCGACGCTATTTTGTTTGGCGCCGTGGGTGACTTCAGTCTCGATACATTACCGCGTGAGCTGCGGCCAGAGCAGGCCATTCTTGGTTTGCGCAAGGCGTTGAACCTGTTCGCCAATTTCCGGCCTGCGCTGGTCTATCCGGAGCTGGTAGAGGCCTCTTCGTTGAAACCGGAGGTCGTGGCGGGTCTGGATATCCTCATCATTCGCGAACTGACCGGCGACATTTATTTCGGCAAGCCGCGCGGTATTCGCACGCTGGAGAGCGGAGAACGCGAGGGTTTCGACACCATGCGCTATTCGGAATCGGAGATTCGCCGCGTGGTGCACGTTGCTTTTCAGGCGGCGCGCAAGCGCAACAAGCGCTTGTGTTCCGTGGACAAAGCCAACGTACTCGACACCATGCAGTTGTGGCGCGAAGTGGCAACCGCATTGGGCAAGGAATACCCGGATGTGGAATTGACCCACATGTACGTCGATAACGCCGCCATGCAACTGTTGAAGAATCCGAAACAGTTCGACGTGATCGTCACCGGAAATATGTTCGGCGATATTCTGTCCGACGAAGCTTCGATGTTGACCGGCTCCATCGGCATGCTGCCGTCGGCGTCCTTGAATGAAAAGAATTTCGGTCTGTACGAACCGATCCACGGTTCCGCGCCCGACATTGCCGGCTTGGGGATCGGCAATCCACTGGCAACCATCCTGTCGGCGGCGATGATGTTGCGCTATACATTCAGCATGGCTGACGTGGCGGATCGTATCGAAGCTGCGGTGAAAAAGGTACTGGCGCAGGGGTTCCGTACTGGTGACATCTACGCGCCGGGGACGCAAAAGGTAGGAACCCGGGAAATGGGCGACGCTGTGTTGGCGGCGCTCTGATTTAAAGAAAAGACTATGGCAATGAAGCGGGTTGGACTGGTGGGTTGGCGCGGCATGGTGGGTTCCGTGCTGATGCAACGCATGCGCGAGGAAAACGATTTCGCCCTGATTGAGCCGGTATTTTTCACTACCTCAAATTTTGGCGGCGCAGGGCCGGTGATCGGCAAGGACGTACCGTCGTTGAAGGACGCGGGGAATATTGATGACCTGAAAGCGATGGAGATCATCATCTCCTGCCAGGGCGGTGACTACACCACCGAGATTTTCTCCAAGCTGCGCGCCGCTGGCTGGAACGGCTACTGGATCGATGCCGCATCCACGCTGCGCATGGAGGACGATGCAGTCATCATTCTCGATCCGGTTAACCGGCCGGTCATTGATGCTGCGCTGGGGCGGGGTGTGAAGAACTACATCGGCGGCAACTGCACCGTGAGTTTGATGTTGATGGCGTTGGGCGGTTTGTTTAAAGCGGATCTGGTTGAGTGGATGACCGCGATGACCTATCAGGCGGCCTCCGGTGCCGGCGCCCAGAACATGCGCGAACTGTTGTTGCAGATGGGTGAGGCACATCGCGTCGCCAAGTCCTTACTGGACGACCCGGCTTCGGCCATTCTGGATGTCGACCGGGAGGTGGCCGGTATTCTGCGCGACGAAAAATTTCCTACCGCCAACTTCGGCGTACCGCTGGCCGGCTCGCTGATTCCCTGGATCGACAAGGATTTGGGCAACGGCCAAAGCCGCGAAGAATGGAAAGGGCAGGCTGAAACCAATAAAATACTTGGGCGGAGTGTCGCGTCTGGCAAACCCGCGATACCGGTGGATGGGGTCTGTGTGCGTATTGGCGCCATGCGCTGCCATTCCCAGGCGCTGACCATCAAGCTAAAGCAGGACGTTCCTCTGGCCGACATCGAAGGCATGCTTGCCGCGCATAACGATTGGGTAAAGGTTGTGCCGAACCAACGCGAGATTACGTTGAGGGAATTGACACCGGCCGCAGTGACCGGCAGCCTGTCAGTGCCGGTTGGGCGTTTGCGCAAAATGTCGATGGGCCCCCAGTATTTGTCGGCGTTTACGGTCGGTGACCAGTTGCTTTGGGGGGCTGCGGAACCGCTACGACGCATACTTCGCATCTTGTTAGATTGAGCGGGGCGGTGATACTTTTGCCATTTGAGGCGAGGGTTGAGCTTGCATCGCTAAAGCCATGATGTTATTTTGATAACTGGAAATATATCCCCATGGGGGCGACGTGCTGAAAAACCACAAGCGAATCTGTCTGAAATTATCAATACTCGCGGCGACAATAGCCACGCTGCCGCTTTCGGCACACGCGGCAGGCTTGGGAAAGCTGACCGTTATGTCGGCTTTGGGTCAGCCTTTGCGGGCTGAACTCGAAATTTCCGCGTCCCGCGAAGAAATGAGTTCGCTGACCGCGAAAATTGCTTCGGTGGATGCTTTCCGCCAGGCGAATATCGACTACGTTTCAGCGTTGGCGGGTCTTCGCTTCACGCTCGACAAGCATCCCGGCGGAGAACCCTATTTCAAGATCCAGAGTGATCGGCCTGTCAATGATCCGTTCCTCGATTTTTTGATCGAGCTGAATTGGTCTTCCGGACGTTTGGTGCGTGAATATACGTTCCTGCTTGATCCTCCTGAAGCGAAGAGCATCAGTAGCGTAGCACCTGCTCCGTCAGTCGTTGCACCCGAAATCAAGACTGATGCGCCCGTAATGCATCCGACCCCGAAGGTTGAAGAATTGTCGGCTGCGCCGATTGCTATCGAATCAAAAAAACGAGCAAAGTCTATGACATCAGGTGACGCGGCGGTTTCGGCAGCCGGTTCATTTGGCAACGAGGCATCCCGAGCGGTAAAACGCGGCGACACGCTGGGAAAAATTGCGGCAGAAGTAAAGCCTGAGGGTGTGAGTCTTGACCAAATGCTGGTCGCTTTGTTCGAAAGCAACAAAACTGCGTTCGATGGCAGTAATGTCAATCGGCTCCGCGCTGGAAAAATTCTCTCCATTCCCGATGTGGAGGCGGCAAAGGCTGTCGACCCCGCAGAAGCACACAAGATAGTCCGCGCGCACGCAGTTGATTTCGCTACCTATCGAACCAAACTGGCTGAAGCCGCGACAATGGCCACTGCAACGCCGGCGGAAACGCCGCGGCAGGAAGCAAGCGGCAAAATTGCACCCAAGGTCGAAGACAGGACACCACAATCTTCGGGCAAGGACAAACTCCAGGTATCGCGCACTGAAACTGCCAAGTCGTCGAAGACCGCTGGCGTACTTGATGAAGACTTGGTGTCCCGTGACAAGGCGCTGAAAGAGGCCAATTCCAGAATCGCGGAACTTGAGAAAAACCTGGGCGATTTGACGAAACTGGCTGAATTGAAGAGTCAGAGCGGGGCGGATTTGCAAAAACAGGCGCAGGCGGCTAAACAACCCTCTGTTGTTGAAGTCAAGCCTGCTGTAGCGTCACCCGTTTCCCCGGAAACCGAAAAACCAGTCGCGCCAGTGCCAAGTGTTGGGGTCCCGGCGGCAACGCAGTCGCCATCCACCGAAGCCCAAATATCCGCACAACCTCCCAAGCTCGTGAAGAAGGCTGCTCCCCCGCCGCCCCTTCCGGAGCCCGACTTGCGCGAGGAAAACATGCCTTATGTTGCTGGCGGTGGAGGTTTGTTGGCGCTGTTGGCCGGGTATTTTGGATTCAAGGCGTGGAAGAAAAAGCGTAGTGAAGTTGATGGACCGGTGAGTAGGTCGCAAGCCCCCTATAGTGCGTCGGACCTTTCCGATAATTCGGTGTTCAGCGCCAGCGCAGGTCAGCGCGTGGATACCGGCGGTGCAGCAATCTATGGTTCTGACAGCAGTTCATCGAATGCCGATTTCGCCAGGACAACTGAAAGTGTCGACCCGTTGCAGGAAGCGGAGGTCTATCTGGCTTACGGGCGAGATACGCAGGCGGAAGAGATACTGCTGGACGCGCTCGAGACTTCCCCGACACGGCTGGCGATACACGGCAAGTTGCTGGAGATCTACGCGGCCCGCCATAGCGCTCCCCAGTTTGCAACCCTCGCCGCCGATGTTCATCGTCAAACCAATGGCAGCGGTCCGGAATGGGAACACGCGCTGGCACTTGGTCGCGTTTTGGATCCAACCAATACCTTGTTTGGCGGAACTGTCGCGGGCATAGTCAGTGCGACGCTTGCTGAAGAGCCGACGGCGGTGCAGAGCGCCCCGGTGGAAAGTCTGGCTCCGGTGATGGTGTCGGCGGAGCCCGCTTCTGAAGCACTGGATTTTGATCTTGATATGGGTTCGCCAGCATCTCCTGAACCTTCAACGGCCCCAGCCGTGATTGCAACTGCGATTTCCGCAGAAACATCAGGTCTTGATTTCGATTTGGGGGTGGATGCGCCTGCAACTGAAGCCAGCGCCGCCGGATCGGGATCGAAAGCAGCGCTGGCAAGCGATTCAAACGCGCTTGACATCGATTTCGCGCTTGACATCGATTTCGACTTGTCTGATATCGAAACGGTGCCCGCGCCCGCATTTGTCGTCAGTCCTCCAGCGGATGAAAACGCGATTGACTTCGATCTTGGGGAGTCCTCTGTTGTGACCGATGCTGCGGGTCTGGCTAACCAGCCGCTCGATTTTGACTTTGATATTGGTGATGGTGCCGCCAAAGGCGCTGTCGATCTTTCGGCGATCAACCTGGATCTTGATGCGCCTCTTCCTGCTTTGGCAGTGCCTGCCGATAATCCTGAGGTGACGACAAAATTGGAGTTGGCGCAGGCCTATCAGGAAATGGGCGACCACGAAGGTGCTCGGGGCTTGCTGCAGGAAGTCATCAAGGAAGGAAGCTCTGCCCAGCAGGAACTCGCGCGCAGCAAGCTCGCTGCCCTCGGCTAGTGAATGTGCGGCCCCAGCCGCACATTCCATGCAAGTGCTGCATCCCGTTACCCTGTTAGTTGCCTGGGCGGCGGCGGTCATCTCCCTGCAAAGGGTCGAACCGTTTGTCGTAATTGCGATAATAGTCCTTGTCGCGTCCTTCATCTGGTCCACCCCGGAAATGTGCCGAATACTGTGGCGCGCTCGCTGGCTGTTGCTGTCGATCGCGATGCTGTTTGTTTGGATGACTCCAGGCTTGTTGCTGCCTGGCTCTTGGGGGACCATGGGCATGACGGAAGACGGGCTCAATGCAGCGGCCGAACACCTGCTGCGACTGACGGCTATTCTCGGGATGCTTGCATTGCTGCTGAACAGAATGGATCGACCCAATCTGGTGGCCGGGTTGTTCGCGTTAATGAGGCCGCTCACGTGGCTGGGCGTTGATCGGGGAAAAATCGCCCTGCGATTGATGTTGACGCTGGCCTACGTTGCTACCGAAAAGGGCCGTGATTGGCGCGCCGTGTTTCAGTTCAGCGAGGCTACGGAGGGCAACGCGGTCATGTATCTTGTTTCTCCACGCTGGAATGCTTTGGATATCCTCCTTCTTGCCGGCCTTGGCGGTCTGGTGTGCTACGGGTTGATGCGAACGTGAGACTCGCAATTTGCATCGAATATGATGGTTCTTCCTTTCAGGGTTGGCAATCGCAAGCCCACGGACAAACCGTTCAGGATCATCTTGAAACCGCACTGTCAGCGATTGCCGGCGATCCGATACGCACTATCGCCGCAGGGCGAACTGACAGTGGCGTGCACGCGCTGGCGCAGATCGTGCACTTCGACACCACAGCCCTGCGGCCTTTGCAGGCATGGGTAAGAGGGAGTAACGCGCTTTTGCCAACTGCAATTGCGGTACGCTGGGCCAAGCCGGTGGACGCGGACTTTCATGCGCGCTTCTCGGCCATGTCCAGGAGCTACCGTTACGTGCTGCTCAATCATCCGGTACGTCCTGCAATCCAGCACGGCCGTGTGGGGTGGTATCACCGTCAACTTGACATTACACGCATGGACGAGGCTGCTCGCTGTTTACTGGGAGAACAGGATTTCAGCAGCTTTCGTTCCTCGGAGTGCCAGGCCAAAACGCCGGTAAAAACGCTCTACCAAGCCGAGGTTGTGCGTCATGGTGATTATGTGATTTTTGATTTTCGCGCCACGGGGTTTCTTCAACATATGGTGCGCAACGTTGTCGGCGCCCTGATCTGGGTTGGCAATGACAAGCAGCCGCAGGATTGGCTGGCTGAGTTGGTGGCGGCACGTGATCGTACCCGCGCGGCGCCTACGTTCGCGCCGGATGGGCTGTATTTCACCGGTGTTGAATACGCGGCGGTCTGGCAGTTGCCGCAAGAGGATCGTATCATCGCGGCTTTCGATCCCGTTGCCATCTGACACTGTGAGCAGAACCCGCATCAAAATCTGCGGCTTGACCCGCCCCGAAGATATCCAGAGTTCCATCTGCGCTGGCGCTGACGCAATCGGCATGGTGTTCTATGCGTCGAGCCCCCGCTATGTGACTGCTGACCGGGCGAGTGCGCTCGCGGCGCTGGTGCCTCCGTTTGTGACGCGCGTGGGTTTGTTCGTCAATGAAGACCCGGCGACGGTAAGGGCGGTGATGACGGCCGTTCCAATGGAACTGCTGCAGTTTCACGGCGATGAGGATGATGCCTACTGTCGACAGTTCGGGCGGCCTTTCATCAAGGCGGCGCGGGTGAAGCCGGGCGATGATCTGGTAAAATTCGCAGCTTCGTTCCCGTCTGCTCAGGCCTTGCTCTTGGACGCCTATGTGGAAGGCTACGGCGGGGGAGGCAAGCCTTTTGATTGGACGCAGATTCCTCCGAAACTGTCTCTGCCCATTGTGCTTTCCGGCGGCTTGCAGTCGGTAAATGTCGCTACTGCGATTCGCTCGGTCAGGCCTTGGGCTGTCGATGTGAGCAGCGGTGTCGAGTCTGCCAAAGGTATCAAGGATCCACTCAAGATTGCCGCCTTCGTTGCGGCCGTAAAGAATGCAGATGTCTAACCTTCCCTACAGCTACCCCGATCCGTCCGGGCATTTCGGCCCGTATGGTGGCGTGTTTGTGGCCGAGACATTGATCCCGGCGCTGGATGAGTTGCGTGCCGCGTACGCCGCTGCACAGTCCGATCCCGCTTTCCACGCCGAGTTCGAGTATGAGCTGAAACATTACGTTGGCCGGCCAAGTCCGACCTATCACGCCAGACACTGGTCAGATCTGCTGGGCGGTGCGCAGATTTATCTCAAGCGCGAAGATCTCAACCACACCGGCGCACACAAGATCAACAATTGCATTGGTCAGGCCCTCCTTGCACGACGCATGGGCAAGCCGCGCGTGATCGCGGAGACCGGCGCAGGTCAGCATGGCGTGGCCACGGCCACAGTTGCCGCGCGCTATGGCATGGAGTGCGTGGTTTATATGGGGTCGGAAGACATCAAGCGTCAGGCACAGAATGTCTATCGCATGAAGCTGCTCGGTGCCAAGGTGGTGCCGGTGGAGAGTGGTTCGAAGACCCTCAAGGATGCGCTCAACGAAGCGATGCGCGATTGGGTGACTAACGTCGGCAATACGTTCTATATCATCGGTACCGTCGCAGGCCCGCATCCTTATCCAATGATGGTGCGCGACTTCCAGTCGGTGATCGGCGAGGAATGCAAGACGCAAATGCCTGAATTGGCTGGCCGTCAACCCGACGCGGTGATTGCCTGCGTCGGCGGCGGCTCCAATGCCATGGGTATTTTTTATCCTTATATCCCGTTGCAGGAGGTCAAGCTGATCGGGGTCGAGGCTGCGGGGTTTGGTCTTGCCACCGGCAAACATGCTGCGTCATTGACAGCCGGCAAGCCTGGCGTGTTGCACGGCAATCGGACCTATTTGTTGCAGGACGAAAATGGACAGATCATCGAAACGCACTCGGTCTCCGCCGGTCTTGATTATCCGGGAGTAGGGCCGGAACACGCATGGCTGAAGGACTCCAAACGCGCTGAATACGTCACCATCACCGACGCCGAGGCGCTCCAGGCGTTCCATGACCTGTGTCGATTCGAGGGCATCATTCCGGCGCTGGAATCCTCCCATGCCCTGGCGTATGCCGCCAAGCTGGCGCCGACCTTGTCGAAAGACAAGCTGTTGCTGGTCAATCTTTCGGGGCGGGGCGACAAAGACATGCATACCGTCGCCGAAAAATCCGGTATCCAGTTCTGATATGTCGAGAATCAAAGCTTGCTTTGAGCGCTTGCGCTTACGCAGTCGAAAGGCGCTGATCCCTTTCATCACCGCAGGGGATCCTGATCCGGGACTAACCGTATCGTTGATGCAGGCATTGGTCAGGGGTGGTGCCGACATCATTGAATTGGGCGTGCCGTTCTCGGACCCGATGGCGGATGGTCCAACCATACAGCGCGCTTCGGAACGGGCCTTGTTGCATGGTACGAGCCTGCGCGTGGTGCTTGACTTGGTGAAAGAGTTTCGCCAACAGGATCAGGCTACTCCCGTGGTGTTGATGGGTTATGCCAACCCTGTCGAAGCCTATGGAATTGAAACTTTTGCGCGTGACGCCAAGGCTTCGGGTGTGGACGGGGTACTCGTGGTGGACTACCCGCCTGAAGAGTGCGCAAGGTTTGCGACGGCGCTGAAGCACGAAGGGCTAGACCCGGTATTCCTGCTGGCGCCGACATCAAGCGAAAAGCGTTTTACCGAAGTCGCCGCCATCGGCAGCGGATATATTTATTATGTTTCACTGACGGGCGTTACCGGCGCTGCCCACCTTGATCTTGACGACGTGGCGCGGCGCATCCCCGCAATTCGGGAAAAGGTTGGCATGCCAGTGGGTGTGGGGTTCGGCATTCGCGATGGGGCAAGTGCTGCCAGGGTAGCGGCGGTGGCGGATGCTGTGGTCATCGGCAGTCGTATTATCGAGAAAATCGAAAGCGCCACTCGAGCCGAGGCGCCGGCAACCGTCGAAGCGTTCTTGAGGGAAATTCGCAGCGCCATGGATAAAGGAGCAAGCGCATGAGTTGGCTACAGAAACTCCTGCCTCCCAAGATCAAAAGATCTGAGGGAGTGCGCAAGTCTGTTCCTGAAGGACTGTGGTGCAAATGTCCGGCCTGTGAAGCGGTGCTCTACAGCACGGATCTCGAAAGCAATATTGGCGTGTGCCCCAAGTGCGGCTATCACCATCGCATAGACGCGCGGGCGAGACTTGACATGTTGCTCGATGCCGAAGGTCGCTACGAAATAGGGACTGAGGTAATTCCGTTGGATCCGCTCAAGTTTAAGGACAGCAAGCGTTATCCGGATCGCCTTGCGGCAGCGAATGAGGATACCGGCGAAACCGATGCGATGGTCGTGATGCAGGGGGCGATTAAAAGTATTCCGATTGTGGTGGCTTGTTTCGAATTCGATTTTCTTGGCGGTTCGATGGGGTCGGTTGTCGGTGAGCGTTTCGTACGTGGCGTGGTTGCGGCCCTGGAGCAGAAGTCGGCATTCATTTGCGTAACCGCCTCGGGTGGCGCCCGGATGCAGGAGGGCCTGTTCTCCCTGATGCAGATGGCCAAGACGACCGCTGCGGTGACCCGGCTTTCGCATCAGCAGCTGCCATTCATCACCTTGCTGACTGATCCGACGATGGGCGGTGTTTCCGCCTCATTCGCTTTCATGGGAGATGTCGTGATTGCCGAGCCCGGCGCCCTGATCGGGTTCGCCGGACCGCGCGTCATTGAGCAGACCGTGCGTCAAACGCTTCCAGAGGGTTTTCAGCGTGCCGAATTTTTACTGGAAAAGGGTGCCATTGACATGATCGTCGACCGGCGCGAAATGCGCGACAAACTGGCTTCTCTGGTGACGCTGTTACAGCGAGTCCCCGCGGTATCTTGATGCCGGCGTCGTTGGAGGCCTGGCTGGCGTACATCGAGCGCCAGCATGCTGAGCCTATTGCGTTGGGACTTGACCGCGTTCGCTCTGTCCAGCGGCGCTTGCGGCAACGCCAGTCATGCCCACTCATCGTCGTCGGCGGCACCAATGGCAAGGGTTCAACCTGCGCCATCCTGGAGCGGATTTTGCTCTGTGCCGGCTACCGTGTAGGCCTTTACAGTTCTCCCCATCTGCTGTGCTACAACGAACGCGTGCGGATCAACGGCGAGTTCGCCACGGATGCAATCTTGTGTCAGAGCTTTGCTCGTGTTGAGTCTGCGCGCGGCGAAGTACCGCTGACATACTTTGAATATGGCACGCTGGCTGCATGGGAAGCATTCTCCACTGACGCGCTGGATGTCATCATCCTTGAGGTCGGTCTTGGCGGACGACTTGACGCCGTCAATGTCTTCGACGCCGACTGCGCCATTGTCGTCAGTGTTGATATGGATCACATGGACTATCTTGGCTCAACGCGGGAGCAGATTGGCTTAGAAAAAGCGGGAATCTTTCGCTCGAGGACGGCCGCAATCTGTGGCGATCCAAATCCTCCGCAAAAATTGCTCGATCACGCAGTATTGATCAATGCTGATCTGAAACTGATCGGCCGTGATTTTGGCTATATCAAGCAAGACCAGCAGTGGCAGTTTTTGGGTTGGAGCGTAAAACGCGGCGGGTTGGCACATCCGGCGCTCAGAGGTGACAACCAGTTGATCAACGCGAGTTGTGCACTGGCGGCACTCGATGCCCTGCGCCACAAATTACCAGTGGTGATGCAGGACATTCGCCGCGGTCTTTCGGAAGTTGATCTTCCTGGGCGGTTTCAAGTGCTTCCGGGTCGTCCAACCGTCGTGCTGGATGTCGCCCATAATCCGCAGGCGGCAGGCGTTCTGGCGAAGAATCTCGGCAACATGGCTTTTTATCCTGATACCTGGGCGGTATTCGGAATTTTGCGCGACAAGGATATTACCGGTGTCATCCGTGCGCTGCGCGGACGCGTCACCCAGTGGCTGCCCTGCATACTGGATAGCCCGCGTTCCACAACGGCCGGGGAGTTGGAGACGGCCTTGAAAGCCGAAGGCATTGCACCCGCGAGTCCGGTCTTCGAATCCGCTGCCGCAGCCTATGCGTTCGCGCGAGGGCGCGCAGGGGAAGATGATAGAATATTGGCCTTCGGATCATTCCTCACAGTCGCCGACGTGATGCGCGCTCTTCAGCGCTAGAACCCATGGCCAACCCAGACACGCCTTCTGATACCCCTGTTGATTTGAAGAAGCGTGCGCGGCGGCGTCTGGTGGGTGCCATCGCGCTGGCGCTGCTTGCGATCATTGTGCTGCCCGTGGTGATGGACCATGAACCGAAACCGGCGAGCCAGGATATCCAGATAAAGATCCCCAACCAGGAGTCGGATGGTGTGGCTCCACATGCTTCCTTGGCACAATCAGCGGCACTTCCCCCAGCAACTCAGGTTTTGCCCAAGACCGATATTGCGACGGTACCGAGCGACAAGCCGCAGGTGGATAGTAAGACCGAGTCCAAGCAAGCTGTTTCCGACGCAGAGCCTCAGCAAGGTGCCGCCAAATCTGATGCCGGTACTGGGCCCACTGCAAAGTCAAGTGAAAAGACGGTTCCCGAGCAGACTACGCCGGCACGGAGTTCGGAAGAGGAGCATGCCGCAGCGGTGATCAATGGTACCGATGAGAAATGGCTGGTTCGTCTTGGCGCCTACCAAAATACGGCGAATGTGAAACAACTGCTTGCCAAGGTGAAAGAAGCGGGGATCCCGGCGTACGCAGAAAAATTCGACGCCTCCAAGGGACCGCGCACGCGGGTTCTGGCCGGGCCATTCAATTCCCGCGACGCGGCGGAGAAGGCCCAAGGCCGGATCAAGAAGCTCGGTGTTGACGGAACGGTGACGGCAAAGCAATGACTGCGTTTGATTGCGCGACGCTGGCGGTGATCGGTCTGTCGGTGCTGTTGGGACTGTGGCGTGGCGTGATCAGCGAAGTGCTGGCGCTGGCGGGTTGGGTATTGGCGTTTGTAGCAGCGAGGGCGGGCGCGGCGGGTGGGGCAGCAATGTTTGCTTCGGTCATCGTGGATCCGGCTTGGCGTGTGGCAGCTGCGATGATTGCCATTTTTATCGTGGTGCTGTTGATTGTTGCATTAGTGCGTTTTCTTTTGCAAAAGGCGGTACAAGTGGTCGGGCTGGGTTTTATAGATCGCCTCATGGGTGCAGTGTTTGGCATATTGCGGGGTGGTTTGGTGGTACTGGCTTTGGTGGCGGCTGGAGGGTTGACGCTGCTGCCGAAACAGGATTGGTGGCGTAATGCGATACTGGCGCCACCGCTGGAAACGGCGGTAATGGCAGGCAAGCCCTACCTACCTGCGGATTTGGCGAAGCGGATTCATTTTCGTTAAGGAAACTATGTGCGGGATATTGGGAGTGGTCGCAACCACGTCCGTCAATCAGCTACTCTATGACGGCTTGCAGGTGCTACAGCATCGCGGGCAGGATGCCGCCGGCATAGCGACAGCGGAGGGCGGGCGCTTTCACATGCACAAGGGCTCGGGACTGGTGCGCGACGTTTTTCGTACCCGCAACATGCTCAACCTGGTCGGAAATTGGGGCATTGGTCATTGTCGTTATCCGACCGCAGGCTCGGCGTTCAACGCTGCAGAATCGCAACCGTTTTACGTCAACTCGCCGTTTGGTCTGATGCTGGCGCACAACGGCAATTTGACCAATGCCGAAGACTTGAAACAGGATATGTTCCTCCAAGACCTGCGCCACATGAACACCAACTCCGACTCGGAGGTGCTGCTCAATGTACTGGCCCATGAGCTGCAAGCCGCGTCCACCAAATATCAGGTCGACGCAGAAACCATTTTCAAGGCCGTAGCGGGTGTCCATCGTCGCGTTCGTGGCGCCTACGCTGTGGTAGCCATGATTGCCGGATATGGCCTGCTTGCCTTCCGCGATCCTTACGGGATCCGGCCTCTGATCATCGGCCGTAACGATACGCCCCAGGGCCCCGAGTATCTGGTTGCCTCCGAAAGCGTGGCCATCGACACGTTGGGCTTCAAGGTGCTGCGCGACGTGGAACCCGGTGAGGCGATATTAATTGATACCCATGGCCAATTGCAGAGCCGGCAGTGCGCCGAGAAAACCATGCACGCGCCTTGCATGTTTGAATTTGTCTATCTGGCGCGGCCCGATTCATTAATGGATGGAGTGTCGGTATACGAGACCCGCGTCAAGATGGGTGAGTTTCTTGCGGACAAGATTCGTCACACGCTGCCACACCTTGACGTCGATGCGGTCATCCCGATTCCCGATTCCTCCCGCCCGGCGGCCATGGAATTGGCGTTGCGGCTCAATCTTCCATACCGCGAAGGCTTCGTCAAGAATCGCTACATCGGTCGCACATTCATCATGCCTGGGCAGGCAACGCGTCGGAAATCAGTGCGCCAAAAACTGAATGCCATCGCGCAGGAATTCCGCGGCAAGAACGTGATGCTGGTGGATGACTCCATCGTGCGCGGCACGACCAGCAAGGAGATCATACAAATGGCGCGTGAAGCCGGCGCCAAAAAAGTCTACTTTGCATCGGCATCGCCGCCAGTGCGTTATCCCAATGTGTACGGGATAGACATGCCCTCCCGCAGCGAACTGATCGCCTCGTTTCGTGATGATGAGGAAATCCGCCGCGAGATTGGCGCTGATGGTCTGATCTATCAGGATCTGGAGGCGCTTAAAGCCGCGGTGCGCACCCTGAATCCGTCGCTGGTGAACTTCGAAGCGTCATGCTTTGACGGCCGCTACATTACCGGTGATGTGACCCCCGATTATCTGGAGCGCGTCGAACGGGCGCGCGATCAGCCGTCAAAAGCGATGGACGAATCCGACGCCGGTCAGCTCGATCTGAACCTGGTCTAATCGGAGTAGGCGCCATGGAAAAGCCATTTGATTTCAGCACGCTGGCGGTACGTGCAGGACAAGAGCGCAGTCAGTTCAACGAGCATTCCGAAGCGCTGTACCTTACCTCCAGCTTCGTATTCGACAATGCGGCACAGGCGGCGGCGCGCTTTTCCGGCGAGGAAGAGGGTTACGTTTACGGGCGATTCACCAATCCGACGGTCACCATGCTGCAGCGGCGGCTGGCGGCGCTGGAGGGCGCCGAGGCATGCATCGCCACATCCAGCGGCATGTCTGCCATCCTGTCGACCGTGATGGCACTGATGAAGACCGGCGAGCATATCGTTTCCTCGCGCAGCATATTTGGCGCCACTCAGCAGCTGTTCGGCAATATTATGGCGCGCTTCGGCATCGAGACGACTTATGTCGCGGCGGGTGATATCGAGGGCTATCGTCGCGCGTTGCGGCCCAATACCCGACTCGTGTTCATTGAGACCCCTTCCAATCCGCTGATGGATATCGTGGATATCGCCGGTCTGTCTGAGGTAACGCGTGAGGCCGGCGTTCTGCTGGTGGTGGATAACTGTTTCTGCACACCAGCGTTGCAGTTGCCGCTGGCGTTGGGGGCTGATATTG
>JAYUGL010000231.1:0-4126 GCA_043738385.1 Sterolibacteriaceae bacterium | reverse complement strand
GAACCCGCTGGCAATGTCCTCCGGTGTAGGGAGACTTGTCATCGATCGCGGCGTTTATCAAACTGATGAAGGATTCAAACAATCCTTCCAATTGGCTGATCAGCTGGCGGTTCGTTAGCGCAACGGCTGCCTGGGACGCCAGGGATTCTGCAAGGCGCTGATCGGCTTCGGAAAACGGAACCGTCGCGCCAGATTGACGATCCTTGGCGTTGATCAGTTGCAGTACACCGATAACCTCGTCTTCATGATTTTTCATCGGCACCGTGAGAAAAGACTCCGACCGATATCCGGTTTTGCGGTCAAAGCTCTTGGTCCCGCTGAAATCGAAACCTTTCGCCGCGTAGGCATCCGCGATGTTCACCGTCTCATCGCGCAGAACCGAGTACGCGACGACCATCGAATTATTCGGCCGCCCATCCTCGTCGAAAAGCCGCACCGGATAAAACGGCACCTCCACGCCCGTCGTGCCGCCCATGGCGATACTCAGCGAATCAGTGCGCAGGATCTCGAAGTGGACGAGCTTCTTGTCGGCATCTACACGGTAGAGCGTGCCGCCATCGGCATTCGTAATTTTCTTCGCCGCCAGCAGAATCGCCTCGAGCAGGCGATTCGTATCTTTCACTCTGGATAACGAGATACCGATTCCATTGAGTTCCTCCAATCGGCGAAAGAGTTCGGTGAGGGTTGGTTCGCTCATCGTGTAATTTGTCGGGCTGAAAATATCCCGAATAGTCGCGACTTACTTGATGCAAACGGCCCTGACCTGGAGCATGTCCGTCACGCCCTGCAGCACCTTTTCGATGCCGTCCTGTTTGAGCGTACGCATGCCCTCCGCCAGCGCAGTAGCAACGATCTCCGCGACGCGAGCATGCTCCTGGATATGCTTCTTCACCGTGTCGGTACCGACCAGCAATTCGTGCAAGCCAACCCGGCCCTTGTAACCGGTACCGCCGCAGGCGTCGCAGCCAACCGGGGTATATAGAGTGAGCTGTCCCTTGTCGTCCGCAAACATTTTCACCCACTCGCGATATACAGCCTCATAGGCTGCTTTGGGATCGCGCTTCCAATTCTCGGTATTGCGCAGTTCGACGCTGTACTCCTCGAGAATCGCCTTGATTTCTTCCTGGCTCGCAACATGAGGCGTTTTGCACTTCGAGCACAGCCGTTTTGCCAGACGCTGAGCGAGAATTCCCAGTAGCGCGTCGGCAAAATTGAACGGGTCCATGCCCATATCGAGGAGGCGGATGATCGATTCCGGCGCACTGTTGGTATGCAAGGTTGCAAATACCAGGTGGCCTGTAAGCGACGCCTCGATACCGGTCGAAGTCGTCTCCTTGTCGCGCATTTCACCGACCATGATGATGTCCGGGTCAGCCCGCAGAAAAGCCCTCATTGCTACCGCGAAAGTGAGCCCGGCCTTGGGATTCATCTGGACCTGCCGCAGCCCTTTCTGCGTAATTTCCACCGGATCCTCCGCCGTCCAGATTTTGGTCTCGGGCGTATTCAGGTAGCCGAGGACGGAGTGCAATGTCGTCGTCTTGCCAGAACCGGTAGGACCACAGACGAAGAACAATCCATACGGCTTGCTGACCGTTTCCTTAAGAATGCCTACATTGCGCCGGGACAGGCCTAGTTTGTCGATCGGGATGGGTTCGCCTGCCGCAAGAATACGCATCACGATGTCTTCGACGCCCCCCGCAGAAGGGATCGTGGCCACCCGCAACTCGATGTCGAGCGGCCCGAATTTCTTGAACTTGATCTTGCCGTCCTGCGGTTTTCTCTTTTCCGAGATATCCAGGTCGCACATGACCTTCAAGCGCGCCGCAATCGCATTTCGATAGCTCGCCGGCACCGAGATGTAGTTGTGCAAAGTACCGTCCTTGCGGAAACGCACTTCGGTCTTGCCCTTGCCGGGATAAGGTTCGATGTGAATGTCGGACGCGCCCTGATGGTAGGCATCGACGATGATCTTGTTGACCAGTTTGACCAGTTCGTTGTCCTGGGCTAGCGAAGCGTCGTCCGCGCCAGCGCCGCCTTCTTCGTCGCCCTCTTCGTCCAAGGTGGACAGCAATTCGCCAATCGAGGAGGTATCGCCCGACTCCGCGCCGAAGAACTGGTCGAGCGTTGCGCTGAATTCCCGGTGCGTGCACACCTTGAAAACGATCTTGTGCTTCGGAAAAATATTGCTCACCACCTTCGACGCTCGCACTTTTTCGGGATCGGTCGTGAGTACGATCAGCCCTTCCTTGACATCCTCAATGGGGACCCAGAGGCTGCTTTCCACATAGTCGCGTTTGAGGTTCTTCAGCAAATCCAGCGGTTTTATCCGATCCTGCTTGAAAGACTCGTAAGGCACCTTGAAGAACTGCGAAAGCGCTTCGCCGATTGCCGGGGACTTGACCTGAAATTCGTCGATCAATACGTCCTCGATGTCCAGATTCTTGCGTCGTGCAGACCGCGTCGCCAATTCCATTTCCTCGGCTGAAAGCACGGCATTCGTGACGAGACGGTCGTACTTTCCGCGCAGCATCGCCGCCGGTCGGCTGCGCTGACGCAATGCGATCTCCAACGTCTCGCCCAGGTGCGCTGCGCCTTCCTCGGCTATGGTGGAAAACGGCTGGCCGCTCTTGGAATTGATGACCTGTATTACGCCGATTAATTCATTTGCTCCACTATCGACTACCGGAACCACCAGCATCTGCTTGGTGCGAAATCCGGTGCGCTTGTCGACTTCTTTGAGGAATTTCAGATTGGGGTTATGGGCGCGCAGCTCGTTGTCGTCGTAAACATCCCGTACGTTGATCAGCTTCTTCGATAACGCGACGAACCCGGCAATGCTCTGTTCGTTGATCGGCAACTTGAGGTCTTTGAATGAGGACAATCCAGTCTTGACCTTCGAGATGATCGAAGTCCTGTCCTCCGACAGCACATAAATCGTCAGCCGCTCCGCTTCGAACAGCGAGCATATGTCCTGCGACAACTCCAGCATGATCTCGTCAATGTTGCTGGTCGCGTGAATCTTGTTCGTCACAGCCTGAAGTTTCTTCTGAAACTCCAGCTTGTGGCTCATCTCGGCCAGATTCTGACCAGCTTGCGGCTTCGTTTCATAAACTGTGCTCATGGCGCGCATCCTTCCTTCATCATGGCGGGTGCCAGTCCGCTACACTATTCCAGCGACTGCCGGGCTGGTAATCCGCTCTGTACCGCTCTTACGGATTCAAAACTTGAAAACTTGTCCGTTGGACAACATGCGCGGGTTATACCGTTCGGCATACTCCTCGACCTCCTGCATCGTAAGCGTACCCGCGCCGGGCTTCAGGTGCGTCACGAATACCCGGGTAGAGCGCTTCAGCTTGGCCAGCTCGTCTGCAAGCATGCTTGGACACAGA
This sequence comes from Sterolibacteriaceae bacterium, assembly GCA_043738385.1. Lineage (GTDB taxonomy): Bacteria > Pseudomonadota > Gammaproteobacteria > Burkholderiales > Rhodocyclaceae > JANYCD01. Next base: position 737 of record JAYUGL010000231.1, on the reverse strand, counting down.
TGCTTGGAAGCAATTGCCAGCTCCTTTTCCATATTTGGAAAGGCTGTTTCGATGATGAGGTAGCGCAGGTTCACGATCTTGTTGACCTCGGCCCAGAGCGCATCGTTGACCGTGGTGTCCCCGGTAAATACGAGACTTGCTTCTCCGCTGTCAAACTGGAAGCCAACAGCCGGTACAACATGGTTCGCCGGCAGGACTTTGATTTTGCGTCCATCAAGGTCGATATCGTCGCCAATTGAAAATGTCGAGTAGCGCAGGTAAGGCGCGGCTTTGCTCGGGATCTCGGTGAAGTCTGGCCACACTTTCCAGTTGAAAATATGCTCTTGAAGAATTTTGCGAGTGGGCTCCGCACAATGCACAGTCACCGGCATTTCGCGCATGGGGCCCACGGTATCCACGAGAAACGGCAGCGACGTGACGTGATCGAGGTGGGAGTGCGTCAGAAACACGTGGTCGATCTTGAGCAGTTCGGTAATGGCGAGGTCGCCCACGCCTGTTCCCGCGTCGACCAATACGTCATTGTCGAGCAGCATCGAGGTTGTGCGCAGATTCCCGCCAATTCCCCCACTGCAGCCAAGTATCCTGATCTGCATCGCTATTTGGTTTCAAATTTCCAGGAGCCGTCCCAGCCCCGTTCGGGTGGATTCTGACGCAGATGCGTTAGTCTTTCCAGAAACAGGGCGTAAAGTCCGCTACCTGGATTCACTTTCGTGAGGTTGATCAACTGCAATTCTGCC
>JAYUGL010000230.1:0-11477 GCA_043738385.1 Sterolibacteriaceae bacterium | reverse complement strand
GGATCGAGAACGCGGCTTTGACGCAGCGCCCGACCACCGGCTGAGCGCGTTCAAATACCGCACTGTGGCCGGCCTTGTGCCGGCCGTTGCGTTTTCGGTGCTTGATTTGCATGTGCGGCGCGAATTTTCTGTGCCGTCTGAAGAGTGTATTCGCGGTTTGCGACAGTAAAATTTCCGTTGCGGTAAACAACTCGTTTTGAGACTTTCCGCCGGTGAGGGAAAGTATCGGCGTAGCATGGTTCAAGGAAGTGGATCATACGTTCCCGGAAATGCTCAAGGCGGCCGACGAATTGATGTACGAGGGCCAAGTCGGGCAACAAAGACGACATGTGTTCACTACGTTTCACTGCAATCTGGAAGTCAGACTCGGAAAGGTAGGAGTGTGCCATGCAACTGCTTACCCTTGTTTCGTTGCTCTTCGCCGCATGTGGCGTCATTTTCGCGTTGCAGAACAATGTTCCCGTAACGGTGACGTTTATCTTATGGCGATTCGACAGTTCCCTCGCCATCGTGTTGCTGCTGGCCCTTGCGATCGGTGGTCTTGTGGGCGCGCTGGTTTCGACGCCGGCAACGCTGCGCCGCCAATGGACTATCGTCCGGCAGAAGAAGCGCATCTCAGAACTGGAAACTACCCGCACAAAGAAGGAGTTCGACGGGGATTTCGCGGACTAGCCCGTTGTCCGGCAGCCATGCAGTGAAAAATTACCCGCATTGCATTGATACTTGGCGCACATGCATTGCCGAATCGGCACTCACGTCGTTAGTGCCAGCACTGTTGGCCTGTTAGGCTGGTGTAACTCCTCAGCGAATTCCAATAAATGCCACGATGGCGATAAACGTCGGTGGCAGCGCTGCCAGCAGCAGGCCGAACGGGCTGACCGTCTCGTCTGGAAAGTGGCTTTTTAGTATCGACAGCCCGGCAGGATTTGGCGCATTGGCGATCACCGTTAGCCCGCCGCCGGCCACGGCGCCTGCCACCAGCGCGTAGCGAAAGGCGACGTCGGTACCTTCCACCAGCGAGCCCAGATAGGTTAGCGCCGCGTTGTCGGTGATGGCCGTCAGTCCGACTGCGACGAAGAACAGCACGGTGTTGTCTATGTTCTGTAACGCCGGTTGCAGCCACCACTGCTGCAAACCGCCGAGCACTACCAAGCCGGCGAGGAAAAAAGCTACCAGCAATCCCTCGCGCAGGATCAGCCGATTCTGATGGTGTGGATAGGCGGTGGCGAACCCGAGGAACAGCAGCAGCAGCCCGATGAATGCCGGCGGATAGTGAGCGAAAGCCACCACGCCGAGAAGAAACAGCAGATGAATCGCCACCACGCCTTTGGGGACATGTTTCAGGTCTGAATGGCTGTTGTCGGGCTTGCCCTTGGCAACGAGTTCGCGACGGAAGATCAAGGTCAGTACCAGCGCATTGATCCCGACCGCCAGAATGGCTTTCCAGCCGAAATTCACAAACATGTAAGCATTGTCCCAGTGCCATGTGCTGGCAACCATCAATACCGGTGGTGCGGCGAACGTGGTCATCGTGCCGCCGATCGATATGTTGACGAACAGAACGCCGAGCGTGGCGTACTTGAGCCGGGATGAAAGGTTCTGGGAAAAGTATGCGTCACGGAGCATCAGCGCCGTCAGGGTCATTGCAGCGGGCTCGGTGATGAATGAGCCGAGCAGAGGGACGAGGAAGAGCGAAAGAAAGTAGATTGACAGTGCTGGCGGCCATGGAACCGCGCGTGAGGCTTGGCGCACGCACTGCAGCACGACTTGCAGCACCGATCGCGTTCCGGCAATGACCATGATGACAAACACAAACATCGGCTCGGTGAAGTTGCGATGGTCCAGATACGCGAGCGCGGAATCCTTGCCCATGGCAAAGAACAGGACAGCCATCAGCACGAAAGCCCAGAAGCCGAAAACGACTTCCACTTCACCGAGAAGATGAAACAGTCCGGCGTGTCTGGGATGCTGGTGGGCGAGGTGGGCGAAATATTTTGTCGAAAAGGTATGCAGTACTGCCACCGCAAACAGCGCGCTGGCGATCAACTCTGAAATGGTGGGCGGGGTCATCGGCGGAGAGTCAGGTTGATATATGCTAAGAGCGTCGATTATGGCTTACATTGCGGCCGCGACCCATGCGAGCCAGTATGATGGTGCCTGCTTATAAAATCAGGGTGGTCGCACAATGAAAGGCACCGTCCTTTTCGGTCACGGCGCGCGCAATCCCGAATGGGCCGAGCCATTCCATCGCATCCGCGCCGCGATGCTCGTGCGTGATCCCGATGCAATGGTGGAACTCGGTTTTCTCGAAGCCATGCAACCAACGCTGGATCAGGCCATCGACGCGCTCGTCGCGCGGGGCGCACGCCGCATCGACATCGTCCCCATCTTCATCGCCACCGGCGCGCATATCGCCAAGGATCTGCCACAGTTGGCTGCCGCTGCCATCGACCGCCATCCGCATGTCGAGGTCACCATCGCCGCGCCGGTCGGGCAGGCCGTGACGGTCATCGAGGCCATGGCGAACTATGCGCTGGATCCGCCACCGACATGAAATCCACACTTTCCTATTTCAACGCTTCGCTATTGTTCTGCGTCATGGCGATGCTTGGCGCCTGGTTTCTCGGCGGGTTCAAGGCCGTGCTCACCGTGACGTTTCTGACCATGCTGGAAACCTCGCTGTCGTTCGACAACGCGGTGGTCAACGCCGGGGTGCTGCAACACTGGAACGCCGTATGGCGGCGGCGCTTCCTGACTTGGGGCATCCTGATCGCCGTATTCGGCATGCGTCTCATCTTTCCGCTGGTCATCGTCGGTGTTGCCGGCCATCTCGGGCCCTGGCATGTACTCGACCTCGCCGTCAATGGCCCCGACGAGTACAGCCGGATACTTACCTCGACTCACCATGAGATCGCGGCTTTCGGCGGCGCGTTCCTGATGATGGTGTTCCTCCATTTTTTTGTCGCGCGGCACAAGACCGAGCATTGGCTGAAGATGGTCGAGCGTCCGCTGGCCCGTCTGGGCAAGCTGGAGTCCATCGAAGGCGCGCTGACCTTGGCACTGATACTCCTTGCCGCCGCGCTGCTCGACGCCGAAGCGCTGCGCCCCGGCTTTGTCATCGCCGGCGTTTGGGGCGTGATCACCTACATTCTTTCAAAGGGACTCGCAGCGCTGTTGGGCGGTGACGAGGAGGACGGGACGCATCAGGTCATTCGCCAGGGGGTTGGCGGTTTTATCTATCTCGAATTGCTTGACGCGAGCTTCTCATTCGATGGCGTGGTGGGTGCATTCGCCATAACCAGCAACCTGTTCATCATCGCCCTGGGCCTCGGTGCCGGCGCCATGTTCGTGCGTGCTTTCACGTTGTTGATGGTGGATCGCGGCACCCTCAATCATTACCGCTATCTTGAGCACGGCGCCTTTTGGGCCATCGGCGGGCTGGCGGCGATCATGTTGCTCGGCGTCGAGTACCACATACCGGAGGCGGTGACGGGCCTGTTCGGCGGGCTGCTGATCGCTTTGTCGCTGGCGAGTTCGGTATTCGCCAACCGGCGCGATTCGAAGTAAATCTGAATACAAGATCGACCACCAAGAAAACCCGGGACTTGTAGTTTGCTTCCCCTTGGTGCCTCTTGCGCCCTGGCGGCAGACATTTGCCGTCAATTCACACGGCGCGTTCCTTGTGCAATGCTGACCATGCTGGTGCGTGTTGCACCGCAACAGTGCAATTTCACAAGCGTGTGACACCACCGCGACCCTGCGAAAAAAACCTGGAATCACAGGCAAGGCAAGCATTCAGGCGGGATGTGCGCTTCTGGCACATGCCTTGCTGTAGAGGGTGTAGCACCGGGTCTTGGCGGAACCGGAGCCATCAGAGTGGACAACGGCGTCCACGTTGGTAGAGGAAGCGCTCTGTCTGCGTGTGACGTCGTTTTTTATTGGATGGAAGTTTCAAAAAACGCCCCTGCCACTTACTTTTGTTCACTCAAATCATGGATAAAAAATCTTTTCTTGAATCGGGGCACACGCCGACTTTAGTCACCGCGTTTCTGTATTTCGATCTTGCCTTCATGGTGTGGGTCATCCTCGGCCCGCTGGGTGTGCAGATATCCGCCGACCTGCATCTCTCGCCGGTGCAAAAGGGTTTCATGGTTGCTACCCCGTTGCTGTCCGGCGCAATTCTGCGCGTGGTGATGGGCCTGCTGGTCGATCACCTCAAACCGAAGAAGGCGGGGATCATCGGCCAGATCATCGTGATGGCTGCGCTGGCAACGGCCTGGCGCCATGGCATCAATTCCTATGAGGAGGTGCTGATTCTTGGCGTCTTCCTCGGTGTGGCCGGCGCCGCCTTCGCGGCGGCACTGCCGCTGGCATCGCGCTGGTACCCGCCCGAGCATCAGGGCAAGGCGATGGGCATCGCCGGCGCCGGCAACTCCGGCACGGCACTGGCGGCGCTACTCGCGCCGGGCCTGGCGGTGGCATTTGGCTGGATCAACGTGTTCGGGTTGGCGCTGATTCCGCTTGCCGTGGTGTTCGTCCTGTATCTGGTGTTCGCCCAGGACGCGCCCAACTGTCCTCCGGCTCAGCACCTGTCGGATTACTTCAAGGTGCTGAAGGACAAGGATGCCTGGTGGTTTATGTTTTTCTATGCCGTCACCTTCGGCGGCTTCGCGGGTCTGGCTTCCTCACTGGCGATTTATTTCAACGCCGAGTACGGGCTGGATCCGAAGATGGCGGGCTACTTCACCGCCGGCTGCGTATTTGCCGGCTCACTGGTGCGTCCGTTTGGCGGAGCGCTGGCCGACCGCATCGGCGGTGTCAAGAGTCTTTCCGTGATGTACCTGTTCGCCGCGCTGTTTCTGGTGATCGTCAGCGTCGGTCTGCCGACCGTATGGTGGTGCGCCACCGCCTTCGTTGGCGCCATGCTGGCGCTCGGCATGGGCAACGGCGCGGTGTTTCAACTGGTGCCGCAGCGGTTCCGGCGCGAGATCGGCGTGATGACCGGATTGGTCGGCATGGCGGGCGGTATCGGTGGTTTCTACCTTGCCTCCAGCCTCGGCTATTCCAAGCAGGCGACCGGCAGCTATCAGATCGGCTTCCTCATCTTCGCCGTGCTGGCCCTGCTGGCGCTGGTCGGGTTGACCGGCGTCAAGCGGCGCTGGCGCACCACCTGGGGTGCGGCGCATCTCACATCGGCGATGATCTGAAAATCTTGCTCAACGCAGAGACGCAGAGGGCGCAGAGAAAAAAAAGGGGTATGGGTTTTTTTGGATCTTCTCAGCGTACTCTGCGTCTCTGCGTTGAATGCCTTTTTGATTCCCACCTATGCCAACAAAGTTGGACACCTCACTGCACGTTAGCATCGGCAATTCCTCGCTGACGGGGCCGCGTTCGCGCAACGAGGATTTCTGCGGCTTTGTCACACCGGACGGGCAAGTGCTCGATACCAAGGGCATTCTCATCGCCGTCGCCGACGGCGTTGGCGGTTCCGCCGACGGGCAGGAAGCGGCGGAATACACCGTGCGCGGCCTGCTGGCCGATTACTACGCAACCTCCGATACCTGGGCCGTTTCCAAGGCGCTGGAAACCGTGCTCGGCGCGCTCAATCGCTGGTTGATCAGTCATGCCGCGGCGCGACGTGAATTGGCCGGCATGGCCACCACCCTGTCGGCGCTGGTGTTGCGCGGCAATCGCTGGTACTCCTGCCACGTCGGCGACAGCCGCATCTATCGTCTGCGCGACGGCGAGTTGAGCTGCCTGACTGAGGATCACGTCTGGGATCACCCGGAGATGCGCCACGTGCTGCGCCGTGCAGTGGGACTCGACAGCCATCTCGTGGTCGATCAGGGTGAAGGTGAACTCAAGGTCGGCGACGTGTTCGCACTGACCAGCGACGGCGTATGGAGTTCGCTCGGTGATGCGAAGATCAAGGAAATTCTGGCGCAACGTAGTGACGCGGAAGCGTGCGCCGCCGATCTGACCATGTCCGCCGTGGGCAAAGGCGCGCAAGACAATTGCACCGCCGTTGTGGTGCGCGTCATCGCGGTGTCCGACGCCAATCTGCGCGATCGCTTGACCAGCGGCCAGCAGTTGCCGGTGCCGCCGCGCCTCAAACCGGGCCAGCAGATCGACGGCCTCACGGTGCTGGAAGTGCTGCATGAATCGCGCGTCACACTGCTGTATCGGGTCAAGGATGAAGCTAGCGGAACATCGCTGGTCATCAAAACCCTGCTGCCCGATACCGCCGACGAAGAAGCACGCAATGCGCTGATCTACGAGGAGTGGTTGGCGCGCCGCGTCACCTCACGCTACTTTCCGCAAGTGGTGGATCACGAGGCACGCAGCCATCTTTATTACCTGATGACCTGGCACGAAGGCGAGAGCCTCAAGGACATGCTGGATCGAGGCCATCGCTTCAGCGTGGTGGAGGCGGCCCAGATTGCGATCCACATGTTGGAAGGTGTGGCTGCGTTGCACCGGTTTGGCATCGTTCATCGTGACATCAAGCCCGACAACGTGCACCAGGGCAGGGATGGACGCTTGAGAATATTGGACCTCGGCGTGGCCGCATCGGATGGCGTGGATTTTCAGGAGATCAACAATCCGGGTACCCCATCGTATATGGCACCCGAACTCTTCGCCGGAGAAGGGGCCTCTGTTTCCAGCGATCTGTATGCGGCGGGCGTCACTGTTTACGCGTTGTTGACGCGCAAATATCCGTATGGCGAGATCGAACCGTTCCAGAAGCCGCGCTTTGGCGATCCGGTCACACCGGTGCGGTTTCGTCCCGATATTCCGCAATGGCTTGAGGCGGTGTTGCTCAAGGCAGTGGCGAGAGATGTGAAGGATCGCTTCGAGACCGCAGAAGAATTTCTGCTGGCGCTGGAACAGGCAGCCAACAAACCGCTGCGCATGCCGCGCAAAATGCCGCTGGCGCAAAGGCATCCGCATTTCTTCCTCAAAGTGCTGACTCTGGTTTCTCTCGCCCTGAATATTTTTTTGCTCTGGCGCTTGCTGCCCCGCTGATCACTGGGTTGGTGCGTCGCGGCGCCAGGCTGCTTCCTTGTGGTGCGTAAGGCTGAAGGCGAAGGGGTGTGCGCCACGAACCCGCTGTGAGACTGGCGTCCGGTGCGGCCGATACGCGCGCCGCTGCGTGGCACAGGGATTGCTAAGCAGTAGGCGAGGAGCAAGCCTGTCCTCATGATGGATACACAACGGCGTTCATGCGATGACTCGGGTGTGACAGTGATGTCCCAGGTATGGGTGCGCGTATGACGCCGTTTTTTTATCCGCGATGTCTTGGCAGGGCGGCCGGAAACTAGGTAGTAGAGAGGATGTTCGATGAAACGATTGAAACTTGTATTGGTCGGCAACGGCATGGCCGGGGTGCGTGCCCTGGAAGAAGTGCTCAAACTCGCGCCCGACCTGTACGACATCACGGTCTTCGGCGCCGAGCCGCACCCCAATTACAACCGCATCCTGCTCTCGCCGGTGCTGGCTGGCGAAATGAAGCTCGATGACATCGTGCTCAACGACCGCGCCTGGTATGCCGACAACGGCATCACCCTGCACACCGGAAAAACCGTCAACAAGATCGACCGCATCAAGCGCAAGGTGATCGCCGACGACGGCATGGGTAACGTCACTGAAGCCGAATACGACCGCCTGCTGCTGGGCACCGGGTCCAATCCCTTCATCCTGCCGGTGCCGGGCCATGATTTGCCGGGCGTGATCGCCTATCGTGATATCGCCGATACCGACGCCATGATCGAAGCCGCGAAAAACCACAAGCATGCGGTGGTGATCGGCGGCGGCCTGCTCGGGCTTGAGGCGGCCAACGGCCTCAAGCTGCGCGGCATGGACGTGACGGTGGTGCATGTGATGCCCTGGCTGATGGAACGGCAACTCGACAAAGCCTCCGCCGACCTGCTGATGAAATCGCTCGAAGCCAAGGGCCTCAAGTTCATGCTCGAAGCACAGACCGCCGAGCTGGTGCGCGGTGAAAGCGGCCGCGTCTGCGCTGTGAAGTTCAAGAATGCAGAGACGGTTGCCGCAGACCTGGTGGTGATGGCGGTGGGCATCCGTCCCAACACCGCGCTGGCCGAGTCGGCCGGCATCTATTGCAATCGCGGCATCGTGGTGAACGACACCATGCAGACTTTCGACCCGCGCGTTTACGCCGTGGGCGAATGCGCCAGCCACCGCGGCATTGCCTATGGGCTGGTGGCGCCCTTGTTCGAACAGGCCAAGGTCTGCGCCAATCATCTGGCCATGCACGGCATCGGCCGCTATCAGGGCTCGGTGACGTCGACCAAGCTCAAGGTCACCGGCGTCGATGTGTTTTCCGCGGGTGACTTCATGGGCGGCGAGCATGTGGACGAGATCGTGCTGAACGACCCCGCCGGCGGCGTGTACAAAAAACTCTGCGTCAAGGACAACGTGCTGGTCGGCGCGGTGCTCTATGGCGATACCGCCGATGGCGCGTGGTACTTCCAGTTGCTGAAGGATAAGCAAAGCATCGCCGACACGCGCGACCACCTGATGTTCGGCCAGAGCCACATGGGCGACACCGGCCACGCCGGGCAAAACAAGGCTGCCGCCATGGCCGACAGCGCCGAAGTGTGCGGCTGCAATGGCGTATGCAAGGGCACCATCGTCAACGCCATCAAGGAGCAAGGCCTGTTCAGCCTCGAAGAAGTGCGCAAGTACACCAAGGCTTCGTCCTCGTGCGGTTCCTGCACCGGCCTGGTCGAACAGATTCTCGCTTCCACCGTCGGCGGCGCTTACCAGCCGGCGGAAAGCAAGGACAAGGCGGTGTGCGGCTGTACCGACCATTCCCATGGCGCGGTGCGTGCCGTGATCCGCGACAAGAAACTGCTGACGATTCCCGAGGTGATGCGCGTCATGGAATGGGAGACGCCCAATGGTTGCGCTTCCTGCCGTCCGGCGATCAACTACTATCTGGTGTCCACCTGGCCGCACGAAGCCAAGGACGATCCGCAGTCGCGTTACATCAACGAACGCGCCCGCGCCAACATTCAGAAGGACGGCACCTACTCGGTGGTGCCACGCATGTGGGGCGGGCTGACCACGCCGAACGAATTGCGCGCCATCGCCGATGTCGCCGAGAAATATGCCATTCCCACCGTCAAGGTTACCGGCGGTCAGCGTATCGATTTGCTCGGTGCCAAGAAGGATGACCTGCCCGCCATCTGGGCCGACCTCGGCCAGGCCGGCATGGTTTCGGGCCACGCTTACGCCAAGAGCCTGCGCACCGTGAAGACCTGCGTCGGTTCCGAACATTGCCGCTTCGGCACCCAGCTTTCGATGAGCATGGGCGTCAAGCTGGAGAAGCTGCTGTTCGGCATGTGGACGCCCCATAAAGTAAAACTCGCCGTGTCCGGCTGCCCGCGCAATTGCGCCGAATCCGGCATCAAGGATGTCGGCGTGATCGGTGTCGACTCCGGCTACGAGCTTTATGTTGGCGGCAACGGCGGCATCAAGACCGAGGTTGCGCAGTTTCTGTGCAAGGTAAAAAACGACGAAGAAGTGCTGGAGTACTCCGGCGCCTTCATCCAGCTTTATCGCGAAGAAGGTTTCTATCTCGAACGCACCGTGCACTACTTGGCGCGGGTTGGCATCGATCATGCGAAAAAGGCGGTGGTGGAAGATGCCGCCAAGCGCAAGGCGCTTTACGAACGACTGCTGTATTCACTGCAAGGATTCGAAGATCCGTGGCAGGAAGTGGTGCACAAGCAACCGCTGAAACAGGAATACGAGGCACTCGAGATATAAGCATGGGAGCCAACGAACCCAGCGTCGCTGATCTTGACGTCACGCCAGTGTGGAAGCGGCTGTGCACGCTTGCCGAGATTCCCCATCTGGGCAGCCGCGTGGTGCGCTCGGTCGTCGGCGACATCGCGGTATTCCGCACCGACGACGATGAAGTCTTCGCCGTGCATGACAAATGCCCGCACAAGGGCGGTCCGCTGTCGCAAGGCATCGTCCACGGCAAGACGGTCACGTGCCCGCTGCATGGATGGAAGATCGACCTCGCCAGCGGCGCAGCCATCGCGCCCGATGTCGGCTGCACCAAGCAGTTCCGGGTCAAGGTCGAAGACTGTCTGGTGTGGCTGGCGCCGGGCTAGCCAGCCCGAGTCCCATGGCTGAAACAAAATCCATGTGCGGCTACTGCGGCAGCGCGCTGAAGCGCTCGCCGCGGGCGGCAGGTGAGGACACCCCCCTGGCGTCCCCCCACCATGCGGGGGGGGCCGCCGCAGCAGGGTGGATTGCGCCATGACGGCAACGAAATCGGTCTGTTGCTATTGCGGCACAGGCTGCGGCGTGATCATCGAACACGATGGCGGGCAGATTAGCGGCGTGCGTGGCGATCCCGATCACCCAGCCAACTTCGGTCGTCTGTGCACCAAAGGTTCGACTCTGCACCTCACCGCCGCGCCGCAAACCCGCGTGCTGCGCGCTGCGTATCCTGCACTGCGCAGCGAAAAATCTGCGCCGCGCCAACGCGTCACCTGGGATGCGGCGCTCGACCACGCCGCCAATCGCTTCGCCGAAACCATCACGCGTCACGGCCCCGACGCGGTGGCCTTCTACATCTCCGGCCAATTACTGACCGAGGACTACTACGTCTTCAACAAGCTGGCCAAGGGTCTGATCGGCACCAACAACATCGACACCAATTCGCGCCTGTGCATGTCGAGCGCGGTGACCGGCTACAAACTCACACTCGGCGCCGATGCGCCACCTTGTTCATACGAAGACATCGCCGCCACCGACTGCCTGTTCATCACCGGCTCCAACACCGCCTTCGCGCATCCCATCGTGTTTCGCCGCATCGAAGATGCGCGGCAGGCACGGCCCGACATGCAGCTGATCGTCGTCGATCCGCGCCGCACCGACACTGCCGAGGCGGCTGATCTCCATTTGCAAATCCTGCCCGGCACCGACGTCGCGCTCTACAACGCCATGCTGCACGTGATGCTGTGGGAAGGCTTGTGCGATCTCGATTACATCCGCGACCACACCGAAGGCTTCGCTGCGCTGCGTGACCTGGTGCGCGACTTCACGCCCGCTGTCGCCGCCGTTATCTGCGGCTTGGGTGACAAGGGTGTGCAGGACATCGTCAGCGCCGCGCAGTGGTTCGGCAAACGCGACGCCAACACGCTGTCGATGTGGTGTCAGGGCCTCAACCAGTCAAGCCAGGGCACGCACAACAACGCCGCGCTGATTCAACTGCATCTCGCCACCGGCAAGATCGGCAAGCCCGGCTGTGGCCCTTTCTCGCTCACCGGCCAGCCCAATGCCATGGGCGGACGCGAGGTCGGCGGCTTATCCACACTGATGTCAGCACATCGCGATTTGTCCAATCCGCAGCATCGCGCCGAAGTTGCAAAACTGTGGGGTGTCGACCAAGTGCCCGAAACGCCGGGCCTCACCGCAGTCGAACTATTCGATGC
>JAYUGL010000229.1:0-27710 GCA_043738385.1 Sterolibacteriaceae bacterium | reverse complement strand
GGCGACTGGCTGCAGGCCTTCCTGTTCGCGCTGTCGGTGGCGGTGGGCCTCACGCCGGAAATGCTGCCGATGATCGTCACCAGCACGCTGGCCAAGGGCGCGGTGCTGCTGTCGCGCAAGAAGGTCGTGGTCAAGCGCCTGGACGCGATCCAGAACTTCGGCGCGATGGATGTGCTGTGCACCGACAAGACCGGCACGCTGACGCAGGACCGCATCGCGCTGGCGCGGCACATCGATGCCTTCGGCCAGGACTCGGACGAGGTGCTCGACTTCGCCTTCCTCAACAGCCACTACCAGACCGGCCTGAAGAACCTGCTCGACCGCGCCGTGCTCGAGCACGTCGAGCTGCCTGCCGAGCTGAAGCTGGAGCAGGACTACCGCAAGATCGACGAGATCCCGTTCGACTTCGAGCGCCTCCGCATGTCGGTGGTGGTCTCGAAGCGAGACGATCACCACGAGCTGATCTGCAAGGGTGCGCTGGAAGAAATGCTGGCGGTTTGCACGCGTGTGCGCGTGGCCGGCGGCAGCGAGGTGCCGCTCGACGCCGCCACGCTGGCCCGCGTGCAACAGGTGGCGCGCGGCCTCAACGACGAGCGCCTGCGCGTGGTGGCGGTGGCAATGAAGGCGCTGCCGCCGAGCCAGACCCGCTACGCCGTCGCCGACGAGTGCGGGCTGACGCTGGTGGGCTTCATCGCCTTCCTCGATCCGCCGAAGGATTCGGCCGCCCCGGCCTTGCAGGCGTTGGCCGCGCATGGCGTCGAGGTCAAGGTGCTGACGGGGGACAACGAGCAGGTGACGGCGCGCGTCTGCGCCCAGGTCGGGCTGGCGGTGGGCACGGTGCTGCTCGGCTCGCAGGTCGAGCAATTGAGTGATGAAGCGCTGGCCGCGGCGGCCGAGCAGCACCGCGTCTTCGCCAAGCTCACGCCGCTGCACAAGGAGCGCATCGTGCGCGCGCTGCGCTCGCGCGGCCATGTGGTCGGCTTCATGGGCGACGGCATCAACGACGCGCCGGCCCTGCGCGCGGCCGATATCGGCATCTCGGTCGACTCGGCGGTGGACATCGCCAAGGAGGCCGCTGACATCATCCTGCTCGAGAAGAGCCTGATGGTGCTGGAAGAGGGCGTGATCGAAGGCCGCAAGACCTACGCCAATATGCTCAAGTACATCAAGATGACAGCCAGCTCCAACTTCGGCAACGTCTTCTCGGTGCTGGTGGCCAGTGTATTTCTGCCATTTTTACCGATGCTGCCGTTGCAGTTGCTGGTGCAGAACCTGCTCTACGATATTTCGCAGATCGGCATTCCCTTCGACAACGTCGACGCGGAGCTGTTGCAAAAGCCGCAGCGCTGGAATCCGGAGGATGTCGGTCGCTTCATGGTGTATTTCGGCCCGATCAGTTCCGTCTTCGACATCGCCACTTTTGCCGTGATGTGGTTCGTCTTCGGTGCCAACTCGCCGGAGCAGCAGACGCTGTTTCAGTCCGGCTGGTTTGTCGAGGGCCTGCTGTCGCAAACCCTGATCGTGCACATGATCCGCACCCGCAAGATTCCCTTTATCCAGAGCCGCGCCGCCTGGCCGCTGCTGGCAATGACGCTGGGCATCATCGCGGTCGGCATCCTGATGCCGATGAGTAATTTCGCGCCGTATTTCAAGATGCAGGCGCTGCCGCTGGCCTACTTTCCCTGGCTGTTGGTCACGTTGGTCGGCTATGGGGTACTGACGCAACTGATGAAAAGCTTCTATGCACGGCGCTATGGGTGGCAGTGACGACTTCAGATGAGCAGGACGAACTGCGCAACCAACGCGCCGATCAATGCGCCGGCGAGAACATCGCTCGGATAGTGCAAGCCGAGGATGGGCCGTGAGATGGCCACCAGCAACGCAAATGGATAAAGCATAGACGCGAGCTGAGGGTAACCGGCGCACGCCACCAGGCTGAACGACACGGCGTGCAAGGTGTGGCCGGAGGGAAAGCTGAAGCGATCCAGCGCCGGTGCGGCGGCCGAGATTGCGGCATACACCTGGCAGGGCCGCGGCCGCGCGGTTCGGGTCTTGAGCCATGTGTAGATCGCCAGGCCGAGTGCGCCAGCCAGCGCCATGCGGCCCACCGCCGGCAGCGCTTCGAGACCGTGCGCCAGCAACAGCATGCCCATCAGCGAATACCAAAACACGCCGTTACCCAGCCGACTGACGCCGCGGAACAAGGTGCGCCAGAAGCGGAAGTGGGCTAACCGGTTACAGCGCAGGCACAGCGCCAGATCCAGGTCGTTAATCTGTTGCCACAACGAGTGCGTTTTTTGCACGTTGCTTCCTTTGGTGCGTAGCGACGAGGTTGGCCAGCGTGTCGGCGAAGCCGTCGTGGACCTGCTGCCAATCGAGCCGGGCGACGGAGGCGGCAGCACGAAGCCGGAAGCGCGACAACAGCGAGGGATTGGTTGCCACGTTCAGTGCCGACTGGATGAATGCATCTGAATCGCCCGGCGGCGCGAGTAGGCCGTTGTATCCATTTTCGATCAGCTCTGCCGCTGCCGCGTGGTCGTCGCTAACCACGCCGAGGCCGCTGGCGAGCGCTTCCGCCGTCACATTACCGAAGGTCTCGGTCAGACTCGGGAACAGGAACAGGTCGGCCGAGGCGTAATGCGCGGCGAGGTCTTCGCCGCGGCGCATGCCGGCAAAAATATGTTCCGGATGGCGCGCGGCGCGTGAGGTTCGTTGCGGGCCGTCGCCAACCAGCAACAATCGGGCGTCAGGGCGAACGCGCTTGATCTCATCGAAAGTGGTGAACACCAGATCGAGATTTTTTTCCGCTGCGAGGCGGCCGACATAGCTGACCAGCAGCGCGCCGGAGGCGACGCCCCACTGGGCGCGGAGTTCAGTGGAACGCCGGCTTGGGTTGAACAGCTTGGTGTCGACGCCGCGCGAAACGATGCCGACATTGTGGTAACCAGCGCCGGCCAGCATCCGCGCCAGACCTTGCGTGGGTACCAAGGTCGCATCGGTGCGGTTGTGAAAATGGCGCAGATAGCCCGATATCGCCGGCTTGAGTAATCCCAATCCGTAGTGCTGGCTATAGGCGTCGAAGTTGGTGTGAAAACTCGAACTGACAGGCAGCTTCAGTTTTCGTGCCGCTGCGATGGCTGACCAGCCGAGCGGCCCCTGGGTCGCAATATGGACGATGTCCGGCGGCATTGCGGACCACAGACGGGCCAAGGTGTCCGGCGCGGGAAGGCCGCAGCGCAGATCCGGATAACGTGGAATCGGGAAGCCCTTCACCAGAACTTCGTGCAGCGTGTTGTGGCGTGTCGGCAATTCCTGCGCATGCTGCCGTGGGCGGATCAATTGCACCGGGTGCCGGCGTTGGCGCAGTCCGTCGACGATACGCCCCAGCGTCATGGCGACGCCGTTGATTTCCGGCGGATAGGTCTCGGTCACCAGCGCGACGCGCATCGGGAGGGCTGCGCGTCGCAGAAGTTTTGCGTCGTTCAGTTTCATGCCGCCATGGTGGGGGCGGCATGCGACGCTTTAATGAAAGGAGGATTACAGGCAGGTTACTGCGAGAAAGCCGCTAGCCACGGCCTGCGAGGTGCGCAGCCGGAGCCCCTGTCCAGCGCCCATCGTGGCCGCAAGCCTGATTGGGTGCGCGCCGAAGTGCTGCGCCTGAAAGCGTACCTGCCAAAAACGAGCCTCCGTGATCTCGCCACCGCCTTCAACCGGCTGCATGGGCCGGCCATGACGGTGGGCAGAACCTGGGTATCTGACACTCTCGTCTGCATTGCTACGACTTGGCCTGCCTGCGGCGCGACATTCGATCCCGGTCGCCTTGGTCGGTGGCGGTCAACGACCCCGGCCGGGGATGCCATGCCCGCAGCGGTGTAGCCACGGGCACGACAGCGGACAGCGTGCCTAGTGGATACCTCTGCGCTGGAAAACGTCGGGCTGGAAGTCCGCCCATTTAGCCTTGTGACCCCAGATGTAAGCGGGTTGTTTGCGCTCATTCATCGCCGATTTCATAATGTAGTTTCCATTGATGATGTCGTGCGCGATGTACATGCTGTGGAGCATGTTCACGTTGTCATAAGCTTGCATCAGCGGACATGAGTAGACGCGCCAGAGATTGCCACGCCCGTCATAGGAATCGGCCCAGGCGATCATGTGGCTGTCTTCGTCCAAATAGAACTGGCGCTTGGCATAAACATGTGACAGCCCCGGCTTCAGCGTAGCTTCAACCTCCCAGACACGATGCAGCTCATAACGGAAGATGTCCGACTTGAGCGTTCCCTTCTCGACCATGTCCTTGTATTTGAGTTCCGGGTCGGCAGATTTGTAGGCGTTGTAGGGAATATACTTTTCCTGCTTGCCCACAAGCTTCCAGTTGTAGCGCTCGAGCGATCCGTTGAAACACCAGTAAGCGTCAGCCATGTCCATCCCCTCATCAGCGTAAGAAGGGCTGTCGAAGGCAACGTTGGGAGCGCGCCGGCCGCGGCGCAGAGCATCGTTGTAGAGCCACGCCTGGCGTCGCCCGGTGCTGTAGTCGATCGGCTCATGCAGTAGGTAAGTGATACCGAGAAAATTCGATGGAGCGTCGAAGGCGCCGTAAAAGGAGAACAGGTGATTGGGCTGCCGCTTATCGAAATTCTGGTCCTGCACAAAATTCTCGCAGATGCCGACGCGGTAGAACTCGCCGTTAGCCGTCACCGGTGTCCAATCGGTACATCGGTCATAGGCCCCGAACCACCTCAACTCGTGGTTCAAAATTTCCTCGGCACCCGTTTTTGGAATCGGGAAAGGCGTACCCGGCAGCTCGTAGTTCCTCAGACTGTCGTTTTCACTGGATGCCTTGGTGGCGATGGCCTTGGTAGCGTCGTACACGAACTGCGGATAGGCGAAGGTTCGATGGCTTGGATAAACCGGCATGGTGAAGTTCGAATATCTTTTCAGCATTGCAAGCTGGCCAGTCGTCAGTTTGTCTGTGTACTGTTCTGCATTCTGGGCAGTGATGACGAAAAGCGGCTTTTCATTCGCGAAAGGATCGACATAGCCCATTTCAGGCTTCCAGCCCGCAGGTGGCTTGGTCATGCCACCCTCCCACGCTGGGATCGTGCCGTCCTTGTTGCCGGCTTTTTCTGCACCATTGGGTGTCAAATCCTTGCCAAGCCGATCTGCCTCGACCTGGGTCAGCGCCGCATTCGCCGGCAAAGTCGTTGATAGCGTCGCCACGGTCATGATTCCTGCGGCAAGACTCCGGATTGGTTTCATCAGGTCGCTCCCAATTAGTCTCAGGCTAGCATAGGATTTCGAGCTTGACCCATTAAGGCCATCCTTAAGCCACTCAGGAAACGCTTAACAAGCCCACGCGAAGCGCGGCGGCAAGATTGAATTGAGAAACCGGGACGCGAATGAAGTTTTCATTGAATAGATCGTCTCATTTGAGGCTGGCAACGGGGGATTTCCCCCTATCCTGCTCATACCGAACGCACCTGTCCCGTCAGCGGTCTTCCCCACTTGACGAGATTGATCATCGCCAGCATCGCAAAGGCCCGGTTCGCATTCTTCGCCAGACCGCGATAGCGAACCTTGGCGAAACCCCACAAACGCTTCAAGGTCAGGAACGGATGCTCCACCTTGGAACGCACCGCAGACTTTCGCCGATTGGTTTCCTTGTCGGCATCGGAGAGTGGGACATTCCGGTAGGCGCGTCGGTTGGTGAAGTCTTTCGCTTTTGGCGCAAGCTCCCGTAGCCGCTCCCGCTGTTCTTTGCCTCGATAAGCGCTATCACCGTAGAAGCGGGTCTCGTTGCCGTGCAACAAGTTCGGCACTTCGTGGCGGTCATGGACATTGGCCGCAGTGACGCTGGCACTATGAATCAAGCCACTGGCGCTATCCACGCCGATGTGCAGCTTCATCCCAAAGTGCCACTGATTGCCCTTCTTGGTTTGGTGCATCTCGGGGTCACGGCTCTTGTCTTTGTTCTTGACCGAAGGGGGTGCAGCGATCAGGGTGGCATCCACGATGGTCCCGTTCGACAGCTTCATCCCGTTCGCCTGGAGCAATTCCCCCATGCGAGAAAACAGGGCAGCGCCGAGGTCGTGAGCTTCGAGCAGGTGACGGAAGTTGAGCAATGTCCCGGCATCGGCGATCCGCTCCTCGCCCAGATCAAAGCCACAGAAGTCGCGGAATACGGGAACATCGTAGAGCGCATCTTCACAGGCTTCGTCCGCGAGGTTGAACCAGTTGGCGATGCAGTACATGCGCAGCATGCGTTCCAAGCCAATCCCACAGGGATTTCCTTCGGTCATCGGCGGGCGGCCATTCCCCGCTTTGGGGTAATGCGGTTCGATCAGGGCGCAGAATTCAGACCACGGCATCAACATTTCCATACGCGCCAGAAATTCGCCTTTGCGCGTCGCGCGGCTGTGCTTCTCAAATCCCGCCATCGCCAGTGTGGTTTGCTTCATCGTGCTTCCCCTCCCGTGAATGTCGATTGATCTGACCCCGGCTCAAAGAATTCGTTCACAGTACGTGGGACTTATTCGGTGTTTCCCTAAAGGGTGATCTACAGCCGCAGGTTTTAATACGGGCAGTGTTATCCGAACAGCACCAATCCCCAGACCACGCCGACATTGAGCAGCGAGATGAACACGGCGGCGCTGCCGATATCCTTGGCGCGTTTGGCGAGCAGATGATTTTCCAGGGAAATGCGATCCACCGTTGCCTCGATGGCGGAATTCAGCAACTCGACCAGGAGCACCAGCAGCACGCTGGCGATCATCAAGGCCTTGCCCAGGCCGGCGGCCGGCAGCAACAGGGCCAGCGGGATCAGGATCAGCGCCAGCCGCACCTCCTGGCGGAAGGCGTCTTCATGCCGGTAGGCGGCCCTGAGCCCGGCCAGCGAGTAGTGGAGGGCGTTCCAGATACGGATGAGCCCGGTCTTGCCCTTGAATGGGCTTTCGCTGTGTTCGGAAACGGAATCTCTGTGCATGCCGCGATTCTAGTGCCAGTAGTTGAATTTGTGGTGCTAGTCGACCAACGAACGATAGAGTTCGGCCAGTTGGCGTGCCCGCTCCGGAGCCGACCAGGCGTTGGCGAACTCCCGTGCCTGCACGGAAAGTTGGCGCAGCCGTTGCGGGTCGGCCAGCAGGGCTGTGAGCCCTGCGGAAAACGCGGCCGACTCTTGCGGTGCTACCACAGCACCACGACGCGGTTCGACAATGTCGCGGGTGCCCATCGCGGCGAAAGCGTAGACCGGGATGCCGGCGGCCATGGCTTCGAGCAGTACCAGTCCCTGGGTTTCGGTTTTGGAGGAGAAAACGAATACGTCGGCGGCGGCGTAGCAGTCGGGCAGTTCCGTTTCGCGATCCAGGTAGCCGACGAAACGTATGTTGTCGTTCAACCCGAGCTTTTCCGCACTGCGCCGCAGGCCGGCCAGAGCCGGGCCCTCGCCGGCAATCAGCAACAGAAAGTCTGGACGCTGGCGGCGAACCAGATCAGCCGCTTCGAGCAGGAAGTCGATATTTTTTTCATGGGCGATGCGACCGACATAGAGCGCCAGCGGACGCTGCGGAGCGATGGCATGGCGCTCGCGGAACAGTTGCCCGTTGCCGCCGCTGAAGCGCTCGATCGGAATGCCGGTGGGCAGAATGTGCAACGGCGCGGTGACACCATAGTCGCTGAGCGTCTGCCGCATGGCTTCGGATGGCACGACGACCGCGTCAAGATCATTGCATTGGTTTCGTGCCAGGCGCCGCGCCAGCAGGCGCAGCGCGGGGCGCGGCAGCAATGGCAGATAGTGGTGAATGTATTCTTCGAAATGGGTGTGATAGGTGGCCACCATCGGTACACCGAGGCGGCGGCCAGCGCGGATGCCGGCGTAGTGGGCAAGGAAAGGCGTTTGGATATGTACCATGTCCACATCATTGCTGCCGGCGCGCTTCACGGTCTGCATCAAGTGGTCCCAATGCATCAGCCGGTCTTCGGGGTCGAACAGCACCTTGCGCGAGGGCACGCGCCAAGTGTCGGGCGTCTTGTCGGCTGTGGCATATTCCGGAGCGATCAGCGAGATCCGGAAATCCAGATCGGCCAGATCGCGGCGGAAGGTTTCAATCGAGGTGGAGACGCCGTTGATGCGTGGAAAATAGACGTCCGACAGCATCAGAACGTGCATGCTCATTCTTTGACGAAATGCTTGACGTAAAGCGGATTGATGCGTGACATGGGCAGCAGCACGAGCAGGTCGGCGGTGTTGAAGTCGGGGTCCCACGAAGGTTCGCCGCAAACATACACGCCGGCACGCAGGTAGCCTTTGACGAGCGGCGGAATCTCGGCGCGCTGGCCGGTCACTAGTCGCTCATAAGGCAGCGGCGAACGTGGAAACACCCGGTATTCGATCGGCGCGAGATTGTTTTCAATCAATTGAACGAAAAGATTGGCGGCGTTGTGGCCGCCATCGGTCATGGCAACAGAAGCACAGCCGATCAGGTACTGGTATCCGTTGGTCGCCATGTATTCGGCCAGTTTGGACCAGAGCAGGGCAATCACCGCGCCGCCGCGATAATCGGGATCGATGCAGGAGCGTCCGACCTCCACCATTGCTGCCGCAGATGCTGCAGGCGCGTGAGGTCGAATTCGGATTCGGAATAGTAGGCGCCGACACGGCGGGCGGCGGTGGGCGAGAGGATGCGGTAGGTGCCGACGATGCGGCCGTTGGTTTCGTCGCGCACGATCAGGTGTTCGCAGTAGGGATCGAACAAATCGGCGTCGACGCCAGCCTCGCGGGTTTGCAGGCGTGCGCCCATTTCGTCGGCGAAGACACGGTAACGCAGTTTCTGCGCTTCGCGGATTTCGCTGTCGGAACGCGCAATGCCGACATGGTATTGCGGACGATGGTGGCTCTGGCTTGGTTCAATGCGTTGGTGCAGCATGGCATGTTCTCCTGGCGTCGTGATTAACGACCGGGAGTGTGGGAGGCCACGGTTGCAGGCGTATTGCCGGCAGGTTTCAATTCCGTGTCACGAAAAAATATACCTCGGAGGCAGGCAGCGAGCGGTTGTGTAACGCTGTTGTCACAATCTCGCCATAAACTCCGCTGCGTCTCAACCATCTATTGGAGTGAATAAATGACGACCCAATTCAAGTTAATGTCCCTCACGGTTGCAGTGGCCGCAACCTTGGCCACCAGCGTTCAAGCGGTTGAAATTACCGGCGCCGGTGCAACATTCCCTGCCCCCCTCTATGCCAAATGGGCCGACGCCTACCAGAAGGCGACCGGCAACAAGATTAATTACCAATCCATTGGTTCCGGCGGCGGCATCAAGCAGATCACCGCCAAGACCGTCGATTTCGGCGCGTCCGATATGCCGCGCAAGCCTGAAGAACTGGAAAAAGACGGACAGATGCAGTTCCCCGCAGTGATCGGCGGCGAAGTGCTTGCCTTCAACCTGCCGGGTATCGCGAGCGGCAAAATCAAGCTCACCGGTCCCGTACTGGCGGATATTTATCTGGGCAAGATCGTCAAATGGAACGACAAGGCGCTTGCCGATCTGAATCCTGGTGTCCCGCTTCCTGATCAAGCCATCGCCGTGGTGCGTCGCGCAGATGGTTCCGGCACCACCTTTATCTTCACCAACTATTTGTCGAAAGTCAGTGAAGAGTGGAAAACCAAGGTCGGTGAAGGCACTGCCGTGCAGTGGCCGGTGGGTCTGGGCGGCAAGGGCAATGAAGGCGTGTCCGCATTCGTGCAGCGCATTCCCGGCGCCATTGGCTATGTCGAGTATGTATATGCCAAGCAGAACAAGCTAACCTACACTTTGCTGCAAAATGCTGCCGGCAATTATCCGTTGCCCGATGACTCGACCTTCAAGTCCGCGGCTGCGGCTGCTGACTGGACCAAGTCCGGCTTCTACGCGATCATCACCAATCAGCCGGAAAAGGATGCCTGGCCGATTTCCGGTGCCACCTTTATCATCATGCAAAAGGTGCAGGACAAACCGGAGCAGGGCGTCGAAGTCCTCAAGTTCTTTGACTGGGCCTACAAGAACGGCGCCGGTATGGCGGCCGAAATGGACTATGTGCCGATGCCTGACAAGGTGGTCAAGCTGGTCAAGACGGCTTGGGGCGACATCAAGGACGCCTCCGGCAAGCCTGTCTGGAACGGCAAATAAGCGGTAATGTGCAACATCTCCCACGCTGCCGCGAAAGGTGGCGTGGGTTCTTCACAAGTTGATGGAAGGTTTCGCAATCTTGGATAGCAGTACACGTTCTCCGTCTCGATCCAACCTCGGCGATAAGGTGTTTTACAACCTGACCCGTTTTTTTGCCCTGTTGACGCTCCTGATGCTGGTGGGCATTATCGTGTCGCTGATTGACGGTGCGTGGCCCGCCATCAAGTTGTTTGGCGCGAAGTTTCTTTGGACCGGGGAGTGGAATCCGCCGATGGAACGCTTCGGCGCCGTAATTCCGATCTATGGCACCTTGGCAACCTCGCTGGTCGCACTGGTGATTGCCGTTCCGGTTAGTTTCGGCATTGCGCTGTTTCTCACCGAGATGTCGCCGGTATGGCTGCGTCGGCCACTCGGCATTGCCATCGAGTTGTTGGCGGGTATCCCCAGCATCGTTTACGGCATGTGGGGTTTGCTGGTGTTCTCACCGATTTTTGCCAAATATGTTCAACCCTTTTTGGCCGCCACTCTCGGCAAGTTGCCTATAGTCGGTAGCCTGTTTGAAGGTCCGCCCCTCGGCATCGGCATACTCTGCGCTGGAGTGGTCTTGGCAGTGATGACGATTCCCTTTATCGCCTCGGTGATGCGGGACGTGTTCGAAGTCACCCCAGCAATGCTCAAGGAATCGGCCTACGGGTTGGGCAGCACGACATGGGAAGTGGTGTGGAATGTGGTGCTGCCATATACCAAGATTGGAGTTGTTGGCGGCATCATGCTGGGCTTGGGTCGCGCCCTCGGTGAAACCATGGCCGTCACCTTCCTCATAGGCAACATGAACTTTTTCAACGGATTCTCGTTGTTCAGTCCTGGCAACAGTATTGCGTCGGCGCTGGCAAACGAATTCGCCGAAGCTGAATCGCCGATTTACACGGCGTCGTTGATTGAATTGGGACTGATTCTGTTTTTAATTACCTTGATTGTTCTTTCCTTGTCCAAGCTTCTGCTCATGCGTTTGTCGGCGCAGGAAGGAAAAGCAACATGAGCACCGCAGTGAACCTTGGGAGAATCAGGAAACTGAAAAACGGTTTGGCGCTGACCATTGCGATGGTGGCCATGCTGTTCGGACTGTTCTGGTTGATCTGGATTCTTGCGACTACCGTCGAACTAGGTGTGGCCAGTTTTTCATGGCGTTTGTTTACTGAGATGACGCCGCCGCCTGGTTCTGAGGGGGGCGGTTTGGCGAACGCGATTGCCGGCAGCCTGATTCTGATTTCGCTGGCTACCATCGTGGGTACGCCGATCGGGATTTTTGCGGGAATCTATCTCGCTGAATACGGTAAGCATACCTGGCTGGGTCACACGACAAGATTTGTTAACGACTTGCTGCTCTCGGCACCTTCGATCATCATCGGTCTCTTCGTTTATGATATTTATGTTGCCAGAGTCGGCCATTTTTCTGCCATGTCAGGCGTGGTCGCACTGGCCTTGATCGTGATTCCGGTCGTAGTGAGAACCACCGAAAACATGTTGCAGCTGGTGCCCAATACCTTGCGTGAAGCGGCTAGTGCCCTGGGAGCGCCGAGATGGGTGGTCATCGGCAGGGTCACGCTGAAGGCGTCGCTGGCCGGTATCATGACCGGCATCATGCTGGCGGTAGCACGCATCTCAGGGGAGACGGCGCCTTTGCTGTTTACCTCGTTGTCCAATCAGTTCTGGACGCTGGATATGAACAAGCCGATGGCCAGCCTGCCGGTGACCATATTCAAATTCGCCATGAGTCCATTCAAGGAATGGCAGCAACTTGCCTGGGCGGGAGTTTTCCTCATTACCCTGGGGGTGCTGTCGCTCAACATTCTGGCGCGTATCCTGTTCCGCAACAAACATAAACAATGAACCTGCGAGCGTCGATGAAGATAGACAAGGAATCCATCATGCAGAGCACCGCCACGGATCTGGAAACGCAGATCACATTCCGAAATTTCAATTTCTATTACGGAAAATACAAGGCCCTGCGCAACATCAACCTGGATATCTACAAACGCCGGGTGACGGCCTTTATTGGCCCTTCCGGTTGCGGCAAATCAACGCTACTGCGCACCATCAATCGCATGTATGAGTTGTATCCGGATCAGCGCTCGGAAGGTGAACTGCTGCTCGATGGCGTCGATATCCTCGGCAAGGGGACCGACCTCAATGCGCTGCGCGCCAGGGTTGGTATGGTGTTCCAGAAGCCGACGCCGTTTCCGATGTCTATCTACGACAACATCGCCTTCGGCGTGAAGTTGCATGAGCGCTTGTCGCGGGTCGATATGGACGACCGTGTTGAATGGTCGCTGCGCAAGGCCGCGTTGTGGAACGAAGTTGCCGACAAACTCAATCAGAGCGGCATGAGTCTTTCCGGCGGGCAGCAACAGCGTCTCTGCATCGCCCGCGGTATCGCCGTGAAGCCGCGCGTGCTACTGCTGGACGAGCCGACTTCGGCGCTCGACCCGATTTCGACCATGCGTATCGAAGAACTGGTGAGCGAGTTGAAGGACGAGTTCACCATCGTCATCGTCACCCACAACATGCAGCAGGCGGCGCGGGTCTCGGACTTTACCGCCTACATGTATCTCGGCGAACTGGTCGAGGTTGGCCGCACTGACGATGTCTTCATCAAGCCCACTGACAAGCGGACTGAAGACTATATTACCGGCCGATTCGGCTGATCTGGAGGACAAATATCGTGGTGACAATGACCGAACACGTTTCAAAAAGATTCGACTCCGAACTGGAAAGCCTGCGTTCCCGCGTGATGCAGATGGGTGGGCTGGTGGAGACTCAGATTACCCATGCCATCGATGCCTTCGTTCAGGGTGATATGGATCGCATGGAGCAGGTTATCGGCGACGATGACCAGGTTAACGGACTGGAAGTCAGCATCGACGACGACTGCGCCCACATCATCGCCCGGCGTCAGCCCACCGCGAGCGATTTGCGCATGGTGATGGCGGTCAGCAAGATCGTCACGGATCTGGAGCGGATCGGCGACGAGGCAGCCAAGATTGCCCGCATGGCGCGCGAAATTTACAAGCGGGATCGTCTCCAGATACCGCGCCTGACGGATATTCGCACCGTCGGTGACATCGGCGTAACGATGCTGCGCGACGTGCTGGACGCTTTCGTCCGACTCGACGTCACCGCCGCGATGCGCATCATCCGCGAGGACATGGCGGTCGATGACCATTTTCGCGGCATCCTGCGGCAGTTGATCACCTACATGATGGAAGATCCGCGCACCATCAGCACCGCGCTGGACATTATTTTCATCGCCAAGGCCATCGAGCGCATCGGCGATCACGCCAAGAACATCGCCGAGGACGTGATCTACATCGTCAAGGGCACTGATGTGCGTCACATCGCGATCGAGCAAGTCGAGCGTCATGCGTTGTCCGGTGACGCCTGACGGTCCACATGAAAACACGCGTGCTGGTGATTGAAGACGACCGCGCCATACAGGAGGTGTTGCGCTATTCCCTCGTACAGGCCGGCTTTGATGTGCAACTGGTCGAGTCTGCGGAAGAGGGCCTGAGTGTCATCCGCCAGGTGTTGCCCGACCTGCTGTTGGTGGACCTGATGCTGCCTGGCATGTCGGGAACGGCCTTTGCCCGGCAGTTGCGCATGGATCAACGCACCCGCGATGTGCCGATGATCATGGTCACGGCACGTGCCGAAGAAGCGGATCGCGTTTCCGGTCTGGAGCTCGGCGCTGACGATTATGTGTCCAAGCCGTTCAGCCCGCGCGAACTGGTGGCGCGTATTCGCGCCGTGTTGCGTCGGCGTGCGCCTCAACACAGCGGTGAGGCCATGGAATCGAATGGCCTCAGACTCGACCCGGCGACGCACAGCGTGACGCTGGAAGGCGTGCTGCTGGAACTGGGGCCGACCGAATTCAAGCTCCTGCACTACCTGCTTTCCCATCCCGGCAGGGTCTTCAGCCGCCAGCAGTTGCTCAACGCGGTGTGGGGCGATCACCGTTTTGTCGAGGAACGCACTGTCGACGTCTATGTGAGACGGCTGCGCGCCTGTCTGGGCAGCGAAGGTGAGGAACTGGTGGAAACGGTGCGCGGTGTCGGCTATAAAATGACGACCCGCATTCCGGCCCCCTAGTCCTCATGAACTTCTGGCTGCAACTGGTGTTCGGCCTGCTGGCCGGCACGGTTTTTTGCTCGCTGATCTGGGCATTGTTCGGCCCAATATGGGCCTTGGCGGCCGCTTGCGTTTGGCTCCTCGTCGCGCTGCTATCGCACTGGTGGCTGTTGCATCGTTTGCGCCTGTGGCTACAGACCCCGGATGTCGAGAAAATTCCCGATGCCGGCGGTGCGTGGGGCAGCGTGCTGGCGAATCTCTATCGTGCCCAACGCGATCAGGCAAGCAACCAGCAGCGCCTTGCCGCAGGCCTGGAACGATTTCGTCTGGCGGCCGGCGCGCTACCCGACGGCGCGATGCTGCTTGACGGCGATGACAGGATCGAATGGTTCAATCCTGCCGCATCGAGCCAGTTCGGACTTGATCCCGAGCGCGATATCGGCACTCTGGTGACGCACTTGATCAGGCAACCCGAGTTGGGGCAGTACGTTCATCAAGAGGAATACCACGAGGCAGTTCTGGTCAACTCCTCACAGGGCGACGGACGAATTTATTCAATTCAGTTGGTGCCGTTTGCCGTCGGCGGGCATTTGCTGTTGTCGCGCGACGTGACCAGCAGCGAGCGGACGGAAACGGTGCGGCGCGATTTTGTCGCCAACGTTTCGCACGAAATGCGCACGCCGTTGACGGTGATCCTTGGCTTGCTGGAACACTTGATTGCTGACGAACCCCGCGAAGACGAGATCCGGCATCGCTTTCTTGAAATGATGCGCGAGCAGGCGCAGCGCATGAATCGGCTGGTCGAGGATTTGTTGACGCTATCCCGGCTTGAAGCCGGTAGCCCCGGATTGCGCGAAGAAGTGGTGGACGTGCCCGCGATGGTGGCCGAACTCGTCAAAGACGGCGAGGTCATCAGCAAAGGCCGCCATCACATCCGGACAGAATTCAGCGGCGGCGATCTGCGCGGTATTGCCCTGGACTTGCGCAGTGCTTTTGGAAATCTGATCAACAACGCGGTGCGTTATTCGCCCAATGGTGGCGAAATAACGGTGCGCTGGGCGGCCGACGATGGATTGCCGGTATTCAGTGTCGCTGACTGCGGTATCGGCATCGCCGCTGACCATATTCCCCGCCTGACCGAGCGTTTCTATCGGGTGGATAAGGGCCGCTCGGACCAGACCGGTGGCACCGGGCTGGGGCTCGCCATCGTCAAGCATGTATTGCTGAAGCACCAGGCTACCCTGCAAATTCGCTCCGAGCCGGGCCAGGGCAGCACATTCCGCGCCGTATTTCCTGTCGCCCGGCGGGTCGCTGAGAACACAAATTCGCTGAGTTCCCGGGCCGCATAGCCGTCACCCGTTAAGTGGAGTGCGGGTTTGACCGGGGTTCGGCGCGCGGGATACAATGTCGGGCTTTCCCATACCTACCCCTATGCGCCAAAAACTTGTTGCCGGCAATTGGAAGATGCAGGGCAGCCTTGCCGCCAACCAGGGATTGCTGGCGGCCGTTCGTGCCGGAGCGACGGGTGTCAAGGCGCAGATTGTCATCTGTGTTCCATTTCCCTACTTGGCGCAGGCGCGTTCGGTGCTTGAGGGCAGCGCGGTGGCATGGGGTGCGCAGGATGTTTCCGAACATGAACAGGGCGCCTATACCGGCGAAGTCAGCGCTGCGATGCTGAAAGATTTCGGCTGTCGCTTTGTCATCGTTGGGCACTCCGAGCGGCGCGCGATGTACGGCGACACCGATAGTGTTGTCGCGGCAAAGTTTGCCGCGGCGCTGAAGGCCGGGTTGACGCCGATACTTTGCGTTGGCGAATCCTTGGCGGAACGCGAAGCGAATGTGACGGGCGAGGTTGTCACGCGTCAGCTTGATGCGGTCATCGCGCTTTGCGGCGCGAAGCGCGTGGCCGGTGCGGTCGTTGCCTACGAGCCGGTATGGGCCATTGGTACCGGGCGAACGGCGACCCCCGCGCAGGCGCAGGAGCTGCATGCCGTGATACGTGCCCGGATCGGCACCGAAGCGGCAGGAGCGCAACAGCTCCCGATATTGTATGGAGGCAGCGTCAAGCCGGGCAATGCCGGTGAGTTGTTTGGACAGTCCGATATTGATGGCGGATTGATAGGCGGCGCATCACTGGTGGCGCAGGATTTTCTGGCGATTTGCACCGCAGCTTAATAAGGATTTGATATGGATTTTATTTATTCCCTGCTGCTGACGTTCCACATACTAGTGGGACTGACCTTGATCGGCCTGGTGCTGATTCAGCACGGCAAAGGGGCCGACATGGGCGCCGCTTTCGGCAGCGGCTCGTCCGGCAGTCTTTTCGGCGCGTCAGGGTCGGCCAATTTCATGTCCCGCACCACCGGGGTGTTGGCGGCCATTTTCTTTGCGACCAGTTTGAGCCTGACCTATCTCGCCAGTTCAAAGCCGGCTGTTTCGGGCAGCGTCGTTGACAAGGCGGCCCATGAATTGGCGCCAGCACCGGGCAAGAGCGAACCCCCCGTAGCGCCTGCGCCAGCGAGCGATTCAAAGGCGAAAGACATTCCGAAATAACGTTTATGTAGTGAGATGAGCGTGCCGCAAGTTCCCTTTTGCGGCGCGGCAATGATATGATTTGCGCCGCTCGCGCCGCCCTGCAAGGCGGTCGTCTGGCCGACGTGGTGAAATTGGTAGACACGCTATCTTGAGGGGGTAGTGGCGAAAG
Source organism: Sterolibacteriaceae bacterium (assembly GCA_043738385.1). Lineage (GTDB taxonomy): Bacteria > Pseudomonadota > Gammaproteobacteria > Burkholderiales > Rhodocyclaceae > JANYCD01. Next base: position 10,724 of record JAYUGL010000229.1, on the reverse strand, counting down.
CTGTGCGAGTTCGAGTCTCGCCGTCGGCACCAGAATTTGGCAGTCCCCCTCCAGTCAGGACGCAACGTTTTTATGTTGGAAAATTATTTTCCGGTGCTGGTTTTCATAATCGTCGGCTTGGCCTTCGGTTGCGCCCCCATTATTCTTGGCCGCGTCCTCGGCCCGCATAATCCCGACAGCGAAAAAATCTCCGCGTACGAGTGCGGCTTCGAGGCTTTTGAAGATGCGCGCATGCAGTTCGACGTGCGCTATTACCTGATCGCCATCATCTTCATTCTGTTCGACCTTGAAATCGCCTTCCTGTTTCCCTGGGCGACCATATTCAAGGAAATCGTTGCCACCCCCAGCGTCAAGATGTTCGGCTTCTGGGAAATGATCGTTTTCCTCGGCATTCTGGTCATCGGCTACGTTTATGCCTGGGCCAGAGGCGCACTGGATTGGGAATGACATGAGTATTGAAGGCGTTCTACAGGAAGGCTTCGTTACCACTTCCCTCGATAAAATCATCAACTGGACCCGCACCGGTTCCATGTGGCCGATGACCTTTGGTCTGGCTTGCTGCGCGGTCGAGATGATTCATGTCGGCTGCGCCCGCTATGACCTCGACCGTTTCGGCTCGTTTTTCCGTCCCAGCCCGCGCCAGTCCGACGTGATGATCGTCGCCGGCACCCTGTGCAACAAGATGGCACCGGCGCTGCGCAAGGTGTATGACCAGATGGCCGAGCCGCGCTGGGTGATCTCCATGGGTTCCTGCGCCAACGGCGGCGGTTACTACCATTATTCGTATTCCGTGGTGCGCGGCTGCGACCGCATCGTCCCGGTCGATATCTATGTTCCCGGCTGTCCGCCGACCGCTGAGGCGCTGATCTATGGCGTCATTCAGCTACAGAACAAGATTCGGCGCACCAATACCATCGCCCGCTGACCAGGAACGACGACTCGTGAGCGCCAAGCTGGACAAACTTTGTCAGAACCTGCGTGCCGTCCTGGCGGATCGCATCGCCGAGCCTGTGGTTGCCCGCGGTGAAGTGACAGTGGAAGTCGCGGCCGCGCAATACGCGGAGGTGTCACGTTTGCTGCGCGACCATCCCGAACTGCGTTTCGAGCAGTTGATCGATTTGTGCGGCGTGGACTACTCCACCTACACCGGCTGGGAAGGCAAACGTTATGCCGTCGTATGCCATCTCACTTCGGTGACCCACAACTGGCGCCTGCGGCTGCGGACATTTGCCAGCGATGACGACTTTCCCGTGCTGCCTTCGGTCAACGAGGTCTGGAACAGCGCCAACTGGTATGAGCGCGAGGCTTTTGATCTCTACGGTATCCACTTTGATGGTCATACCGACCTGCGCCGCATTCTGACCGACTACGGTTTTGTCGGCCATCCGTTCCGCAAGGATTTTCCGATCTCCGGTTATGTCGAGATGCGCTACGACCCGGAGCAGAAACGGGTGATCTATCAACCCGTCACCATCGAGCCGCGCGAAGTCACGCCGCGCATTGTGCGCGAGGAACAATACGGGAAGGTCGGCGGCCGTGGCTGAAATTCGCAATTACACGCTCAACTTCGGACCGCAACATCCCGCGGCGCATGGTGTCTTGCGCCTGATCCTCGAACTGGATGGCGAAGTGATCGTGCGCGCCGATCCGCATATCGGGCTGCTCCACCGCGCCACCGAAAAGCTGGCCGAAACGCGCACCTGGATCCAGTCGGTGCCTTACATGGACCGGCTCGATTACGTTTCGATGATGTGCAACGAGCATGCCTATTGTCTGGCGATGGAGAAGTTGCTGGACATCGAAGTGCCATTGCGCGCCCAGTACATCCGGGTGATGTTCGACGAAATTACGCGTGTGCTCAATCATCTGCTCAACATCGGCACCCACGCCCTCGACATCGGCGCCATGGCCGTGATGCTGTATGCCTTCCGCGACCGCGAGACGCTGATGGATGCCTACGAAGCCGTGTCCGGCGCGCGCATGCATGCCGCCTACTACCGTCCGGGCGGTGTTTATCGTGACCTGCCGGAACGCATGCCTGAATACCGGACCTCGAAGTGGAGCAATGCCGAAACGGTGAAGGAGTTGAACCAAAACCGTCAAGGTTCGCTGCTCGATTTCCTTGAAGACTTTACTGATCGTTTCATCGGCTATTGCGACGAGTATGAAGCGTTGTTGACCGATAACCGTATCTGGAAGCAGCGCACGGTTGGCGTCGGCGTGGTGTCGCCTGAGCGCGCATTGAATCTCGGCTTCACCGGCCCCATGCTGCGCGGCTCCGGCGTCGAGTGGGATCTGCGCCGCAAGCAGCCGTACGAGGTCTATGATCGCCTCGAATTCGATATTCCCATCGGCGTCAATGGCGATTCCTATGATCGCTACCTGGTGCGCATGGAAGAAATGCGCCAGTCCAACCGCATCATTCAGCAGTGCATCACCTGGCTGCGCGCCAACCCAGGTCCGGTGATCAGCGACAACCACAAGGTGGCGCCGCCGGCCCGCAAAAAAATGAAAGCCAACATGGAAGAGCTGATTCACCACTTCAAGCTCTTCACTGAAGGTATCCACGTGCCCAGGGGCGAGGCTTATGCCGCCATCGAGCATCCCAAGGGCGAGTTCGGCGTGTATCTGATTTCCGATGGCGCCAACAAGCCCTATCGCATGAAGCTGCGCGCCCCAGGTTTCGCCCATCTGGCGGCGCTTGATGAAATGGGCAAGGGCCACATGATTGCCGACGCCGTTACTATCATCGGTACCATGGACCTCGTGTTTGGCGAGATAGACCGATAACCATGCTGAGCGAAATTTCCCTCAAGAAAATCGACCGTGAAGTCGCCAAGTATCCGTCCGACCAGAAACAGTCCGCGGTGATGGCGGCACTGGCCATTGCGCAAGACGAAAAGGGCTGGCTGGCCCGCGAAACCATCGCTTTCGTGGCGCAGGTGCTCGACATGACGCCGATCGCGGTGTACGAGGTGGCCAGCTTCTACAACATGTACGATCTGGAGCCGGTGGGCAAGTACAAACTGACCGTGTGTACCAATCTGCCCTGCGCCCTTTCCGGCGGCGCGCATGCAGCGGATTATCTGAAGCAAAAACTTGGTGTCGACTTCAACGAAACAACGCCCGACCGGCGGTTTACGCTGAAAGAGGGCGAATGCCTGGGCGCCTGCGGCGATGCGCCGGTGCTGCTGCTGAACAACAAGCGCATGTGCTCCTTCATGACGCCGGAACAGATCGACAAGCTTCTTGGGGAGTGTTCCTGACGTGATTCCCATCGAAGCCATCAACCCCGTAATGTCGGTGGGCTGGAGCCGCGGTGACGACGGCTGGCGCCTGAAGGACTACGTTGCGCGCGGCGGTTATGAAGCCCTGAAGAAAATCCTCAGCGAAAAGACCACGCCAGACGAAGTGATCAACGTCATCAAGGCCTCGGTATTGCGCGGTCGCGGCGGCGCCGGTTTTCCGACCGGCCTCAAATGGAGTTTCATGCCCAAGAACTATTTGGGAGAAAAATACGTCGTCTGTAATTCCGACGAGGGTGAGCCAGGTACCTTCAAGGATCGCGACATCCTGCGTTACGACCCACATTCGCTGATCGAGGGCATGATCATCGCCGGCTATGCCATGGGCTCCGGCCGCGGTTACAACTACATTCACGGCGAAATTTTCGAAGTCTATGAACGCTTCGAGGAGGCACTTGACGAAGCGTGCGCCGTCGGTCTGCTTGGGCAGAACATCCTCGGTTCGGGCTTCAACTTCGAGTTGTTCGCCCATCATGGCTATGGTGCCTACATCTGCGGCGAGGAAACGGCCCTGCTGGATTCCCTGGAGGGCAAAAAAGGCCAGCCGCGCTACAAGCCGCCGTTCCCGGCGAGCTACGGCCTGTATGGCAAGCCGACCACGATCAACAACACCGAAACCTTCGCCGCCGTTCCCTTCATTCTGCGCATGGGCAGCGAGGCCTACCTCAATCTGGGCAAGCCGAACAACGGTGGCACCAAGCTGTTTTCCGTATCGGGCCACGTGAACAAACCGGGCAATTACGAAATTCCGCTCGGCACCCCGTTCTCCACCTTGCTCGAACTGGCGGGCGGCATGCGCGGCGGACGCAAACTGAAGGCGTTGATTCCCGGCGGTTCATCGGCGCCAGTATTGCCGGCCAACATCGCGATGGAGGTCACCATGGACTATGACGCCATCGCCAAGGCCGGCTCAATGCTGGGCTCCGGCGCGGTGATCGTGATGGACGAAACGGTGTGCATGGTGAAAGCCCTGGAGCGTCTGTCCTACTTCTATTTCGAAGAGTCGTGCGGTCAATGCACGCCGTGCCGCGAAGGTACCGGCTGGCTTTATCGCATCGTGCATCGCATTGAAAACGGCGAAGGCCGCGCCGGCGATCTGGACCTGCTCACCAGCATTACGCCCAACATCATGGGTCGCACCATTTGCGCGCTGGGCGACGCCGCGGCGATGCCGGTCAATAGTTTCATCAAACATTTCCGCGCCGAATTCGAACATCACATTGAGCACAAGAAATGCATGGTGCCGCCGGAAGTGCAAAAGGCCGGCAGCACTTTCTTCGTGAGGTCGGCATGATAGAAATCGAAATCGACGGCAAGCCGGTGCAGATTGTCGAAGGCAGCACCGTCATGGATGCGGCCCATAGTCTTGGCATCTATATCCCGCACTTCTGCTATCACAAGAAACTGTCCATCGCCGCCAACTGCCGCATGTGTCTGGTGCAGGTCGAGAAAGCGCCCAAGCCCATGCCGGCCTGTGCCACGCCGGTCGCCAATGGCATGAAGGTGTTCACTAATTCCGAGATGGCGGTGAACGCGCAAAAGGGCGTGATGGAGTTTCTGCTGATCAATCACCCGCTCGACTGCCCGATCTGCGATCAGGGCGGCGAGTGCCAGTTGCAGGATCTGGCGGTGGGTTACGGTAGTTCCGGTTCGCGTTACGAAGAAGAAAAGCGCGTCGTCCAGGACAAAGACCTCGGGCCACTGGTCACCACCGAGCTCACGCGCTGCATCAACTGCACGCGCTGCGTGCGCTTCACCCAGGAAATCGCCGGCTTGATGGAACTGGGCCAGGCCTTCCGTGGCGAGCATGCCGAGATCATGCCCTTCGTCGAGAGCACGGTGAACTCCGAACTCTCCGGCAACATCATCGACATCTGCCCGGTAGGTGCGCTGACTTCCAAGCCTTTCCGCTTTGCCGCCCGCACCTGGGAGTTGTCGCGACGCAAGTCGGTCAGTCCCCACGACAGCCTGGGCAGCAACCTGATCGTGCAGGTCAAGAATGACAAGGTATTGCGCGTGCTGCCGCTGGAGAATGAGGACATCAACGAGTGCTGGCTGTCAGACAAGGACCGCTTCTCCTACGAAGCACTCAACAGCGACGAGCGCTTGACCAAACCGATGCTGAAGCAGGGCGGGCAGTGGCAGGAAGTGGAATGGAATGTCGCCCTCGACTACGCCGCTCATGCGCTGCGCGATGTGGCGAAGAACCATGGTGGTGCGGCGATCGGTGGGTTGATCAGCCCGCACGCCACACTGGAGGAGATGGTCCTCGCACAGAAATTGCTACGTGGCATCGGCTCCGAGAATATTGATTTCCGCTTGCGCCAGACCGACTTCTCGGCCGATGGCAAACGTAAAGGCACGCCCTGGCTGGGTCTGAGAGTCGCCGACATTTCCAAGCTGGATCGGGTGCTGGTGATTGGCTCCTTCCTGCGCAAGGATCATCCGCTGCTGGCCCAGCGTCTGCGTCAGGTTGCCAGACGCGGTACGCAGGTCAGCGTACTTCATGCCGCTGATGACGACCTGCTGATCGACCTGTTTGCGCAGAGCATTGCCGTGCCTTCGCAGTTGCCGAACGCGCTGGCGCAAGTGGTCAAGGCTGTCGCTGAACTGAAGGTGAGTGTCGTCTATGCGGCCATCGCCGGTGTCAGTGTTTCCGCCGCAGCAAAAAAGATTGCCGAGAGTCTCGTCTCGGGCAGCAACAGCGCCATTCTGCTCGGCAATTTCGCCGTGCAGCACCCGCAGGCGGCGGTGCTGCACGCACTCTCGCAACAACTGGCGACGCTCACCGGCGCGCGTTTCGGCATCCTGGGAGAAGCTGCCAACAGCGTCGGCGGATACGTCGCAAATGCCATCCCCGGTGCCGGCGGGCTCAACGCAGCACGTCAGCTCACCGAGCCGCGCAAAGCCTATGTCCTGCTTGGCGTCGAACCCGAGCTCGATTGTGCTGACGGGCGTACCGCGCTGGCGGCCATGCAGCAGGCCGACGCGGTGGTGGTGATGTCACCGTTCAGGTCTGCGGCGGCGCTTGAATACGCCGATGTGCTGCTGCCGGTTTCACCCTTCACCGAAACGTCGGGCACTTTCGTCAATACCGAAGGCCGGGTGCAAAGTTTTCATGCCGTGGTCAAGCCCAAGGGCGAAACCCGTCCGGCCTGGAAGGTATTGCGCGTGCTCGGCAACCTGCTGGAAGTGGCGGGATTCGATTACGAAAACAGCGAGCAGATTCGCGCCGAAGCGTTAGGCGGCAAGCCGGAGTTCGTTGCCGGTCTCGACAACACGCTCGACGGGATTGCGATCACCTTGCCGGCTGCGTCTACAGGTCTTGAACGCATTGCCGATGTGCCGATCCACTTCGCCGATCCGCTGGTGCGGCGTGCGCCCAGCCTGCAAAAATCCAGGGACGCTGACCCCCCCGTCGCGCGCATGAGTGTGGCAACGCTCGCCCGGCTCGGCCTTGCCGATGGCGCTCCGGTCAAAGTCAAGTCGGGGCAGGGCGAGGCAGCCCTGCGGGCGCAACTCGACGCCGGCGTGGCGGACGGCTGCGTGCGTGTCTCGGCAGCGCATGCCACCACTGCGGCGTTGGCAAGCTTCGCTGCGCTTGTTGTGGAGCGGGTGTGATGGAAGCCCTGTTGCAGCCCTTGCAAGTCTTCTTCGGTTCCCTTTGGCCGCTGGTGTGGACCCTGATCAAGATCGTCGGCATCATGATTCCGCTGCTGCTGTCGATGGCGTACATGACCTTGGCCGAACGCAAGGTGATCGGCTACATGCACATCCGCCTGGGCCCCAACCGTGTCGGGTTCTGGGGATTGATGCAGCCGATTGCCGATGGCATCAAGCTGCTGTTCAAGGAAATCATCGTTCCGGCGGGCGCCGACAAGTGGCTGTTTTTTCTTGGTCCGATTTTCGCCCTGGCGCCGGCGCTGGCGGTATGGGCCATCATTCCCTTCGCGGATGGCTGGGTACTGGCCAACGTCGATGCCGGCGTATTGCTGATGCTGGCGATCACCTCGTTCGGCGTCTATGGCGTGATCATCGCCGGCTGGGCCTCCAATTCGAAGTACCCGTTCCTTGGCGCCATGCGCGCCTCGGCGCAGATGGTGTCCTACGAAATTTCAATGGGCCTGGCGCTGATCTGTGTATTGATGGTGTCCAACAGCCTCAACCTGAGCGACATCGTTCGCGTTCAGAATCACGGTTTCTTTGCCGATCATGGCTGGGGCTTGTTTTCATGGAACTGGCTGCCACTGCTGCCGATGTTTGTGGTCTTCCTGATTTCGGGTGTGGCTGAAACCAACCGCGCGCCCTTCGACGTGGTCGAAGGCGAATCGGAAATCGTTGCGGGCCACATGGTGGAGTATTCGGGCATGGCCTTCGCGCTGTTCTTCCTCGCCGAATACACCAACATGATCGTGGTGTCGGCCATGGTCGCGATTTTCTTCCTCGGTGGCTGGTTGTCGCCGGTCGGTTTCCTGCCCGACGGCTTCCATTGGTTGGCGCTGAAGATGGCGGCAACGCTGTTCTTCTTCATCTGGATCCGCGCCACCTTCCCGCGCTACCGTTACGACCAGATCATGCGTCTGGGCTGGAAGGTATTCGTGCCGCTTTGTCTGTTGTGGATTTTCGTCATCGGGGTCTGGATGATGTCACCACTCAACGTATTCAAGTGAAAGGCTGACCATGGGCGCCAGAGACTTTATCGGCAGTCTGTTCCTCAAGGAACTGGTCAAGGGCATGGCCCTCACCGGGCGTTATTTCTTCGCGCGCAAGATCACGGTCCAGTACCCCGAAGAAAAAACGCCGCAGTCGAATCGCTTTCGCGGCCTCCACGCTTTGCGCCGCTATCCCAATGGCGAGGAACGCTGCATTGCCTGCAAGCTGTGCGAAGCCGTGTGTCCGGCGCTGGCGATCACCATCGAGTCGGCCGAGCGCGATGACGGCAGTCGCCGCACCACGCGCTACGACATCGACCTGACCAAGTGCATATTCTGCGGCTTTTGCGAAGAAGCCTGCCCGGTTGATGCCATCGTCGAAACCCGTGTGTTCGAGTACCACGGCGAGACGCGTGGCGACCTTTACTACACCAAGCAGATGCTGCTGGCCAATGGCGACCGCTACGAAGATCAGATCGCTGCCGACCGCGAGCAGGATGCCAAATTCAGGTGAGGAGTGAAGAGTGAGGAGTGAGGAGTCAACTGCAAGATTCGTGACGCGCGGAGTGGGCGGGGTTCCTCCTCACTCCTCACTCCTTACTCCTCACTAACAAAAGGCCATGGACTTCAAAACCATTCTCTTCTACATGCTGTCGGCGGTGATGATCTTCGCGGCTTTCCGCGTCATCACTGCGCGCAATCCGGTGCATGCGGCGCTGTTCCTGGTGCTGGCGTTCTTCCAGGCTTCCGGACTATGGCTGCTGCTGCAGGCGGAGTTCCTCGCCGTGGCGCTGATCGTGGTCTATGTCGGCGCGGTGATGGTGCTGTTCCTGTTCGTGGTGATGATGCTGGACATCAACAGCGAAAGCGTGCGGCGCGGCTTCTGGAATCATCTGCCTCTGGGCGCAACCATCGGTGGCCTGATGGTGTTCGAAATGTTTACCGTATTGAGCGGCCGCTACTTCGCTCTCGATGCCATGCCGGAACAGACCAACCCGGTGGGCTACAGCAATACCAAGGAATTGGGACGCCTGCTGTTCACCGACTTTGTCTATCCGTTCGAACTGGCTTCGGTGATCCTGCTGGTGGCGATCATTGCCGCCGTGGTGCTGACCCACCGCAAGCGCAAGGACAGCAAGGCGATGCGCGTCGTTGATCAGTTGGCGGTACGTCGTGAAGACCGCATCCGCATGGTCAACATGGCGTCGGAAAAGGAGACGGCAGAATGACCTGGGCGGGTGTTTCCCTGTCGCACTACCTGGTGCTCGGCGCGATCCTGTTCGCCATCAGCGTGGTGGGAATTTTTCTCAACCGCAAAAATCTGATCGTGCTGTTGATGGCCATCGAACTGATGCTGCTGGCGGTGAATCTCAACTTCGTCGCCTTCTCGCACTACCTGCATGATCCGGCGGGACAGTTGTTCGTGTTTTTCATTCTGACTGTGGCGGCCGCCGAATCAGCGATCGGTCTCGCGATCCTGGTGGTGCTGTTCCGCAATCTTTCGACCATCAACGTCGAGGACCTCGACAGTCTCAAGGGCTGACCGATGGACATGAAGACAATTTATTTGCTGATTCCGCTGGCGCCGCTGTTCGGCGCGGTCGTCGCCGGGCTCTTCGGCAAGGTCATCGGCCGCGCTGGCGCCCACTGGATCACTATCCTCGGCGTCGCGACTTCATTCGTGCTTTCCGTCCTCGTCTATCAGGACGTGGAAGCGGGGCATACCTACAACGGGACGGTCTATACCTGGCTGCAATCCGCTGGGCTGAAGATGGAAGTCGGTTTCCTGATTGACCAGCTCAGCGTGATGATGATGCTGGTGGTGACCTTCGTCTCGCTGATGGTGCACATCTATACCGTCGGTTACATGGCCGACGATCCCGGCTACCAGCGCTTCTTCAGCTACATCTCGCTGTTCACCTTCTCGATGCTGATGCTGGTGATGAGCAACAACTTCGTCCAGTTGTTCTTCGGCTGGGAAGCGGTGGGCCTCGTGTCCTACCTGCTGATCGGTTTCTGGTATACACGACCGACGGCGATCTACGCCAACCTCAAGGCCTTCCTGGTGAACCGCGTCGGCGATTTCGGTTTCCTGCTTGGCATTGCGCTGATCGCCTCTTATGCCGGCAGCCTCGATTACGCAACCGTGTTCGTACACAAGGACCAGCTCGCGACGACCAGCATCGAGCTGTTCAACGGCACCCCCTGGTCGCTGGTGAGCGTCATCTGCATCTGCCTGTTCATCGGCGCCATGGGCAAGTCGGCGCAGGTGCCGCTGCATGTCTGGCTGCCCGACTCGATGGAAGGCCCGACGCCGATTTCGGCGCTGATCCATGCCGCCACCATGGTGACGGCCGGCATTTTCATGGTCACGCGCATGTCGCCGCTGTTCGAACTGTCCGATGCCGCGCTGTCCTTCGTGCTGGTGATCGGCGCGATTACTGCGCTGTTCATGGGCTTCCTCGGCATCATCCAGAACGACATCAAGCGCGTGGTGGCGTATTCGACGCTGTCCCAGCTCGGTTACATGACGGTGGCACTGGGCGCCTCGGCCTACTCGGTGGCGGTGTTCCACCTGATGACCCATGCCTTCTTCAAGGCGCTGCTGTTCCTCGGTGCTGGCTCGGTGATCATTGGCTGCCACCATAATCAGGACATCCGCTACATGGGTGGCCTGTGGAAGCACATGCGCATTACCTGGATCACGTCGCTGATTGGGTCGCTGGCGTTGATCGGTCTGCCTTTCTTCTCCGGCTTCTATTCCAAG
>JAYUGL010000228.1:0-11679 GCA_043738385.1 Sterolibacteriaceae bacterium | reverse complement strand
GGTTTCGGGGTTCCCGGACTCATGAAGAGCAAGACGCCGACAAGAACGAGCAGCGAGATGAGCAAGACAGCCATGACAGTCAAAGCGATACGCCCCGCCATTCGTGTGAACGTTCTGACCGACGGCCCACGCAATCTGCCATCTGTCATCCGGCCTCCTTCGATTGTCCGCCTAACGCCGTGGTTCAGCGGCGGGCCGAGCGCGCAGCGCGAGGACCGTCCGCTGAACCACTTGTTGGGCAGCAGATTTACTCTCGGTATGACTTCTTCGTGCGCGGCGCAGTCGGTGCTTGTTCGTCAAGCGACTGCCGATACTTTAGACAACCCTGAAGAAACTGCGGCCAATCCGGCACTACGGGCAATGGATCGCTCTTTTCCGGAAGCAGGCCCCACAGTGCCGGGTGGTGCCAGCAGAGCTCATGCCGATTGCTGTCGCGATGCTCACGGATGCCTTGTCGTAGCTTCTTAGCCTCTTCGATGAGCTGCTCGTGTGACATCTGCTCAAGGTCTCTATCCATCTTCTCCTCCTCCTGATGCCCAACGCCGCCATCGGCATTCGCGGCACTGGGTGCTACGTCGAAGCCGAGGAGAGCCGAGCCTACTTCTGCCTTTGCTACGGTGAGGCCGAAATCACGCCAACCGCAGCACCCCAGGAACGGGAAGTGATACACACCAAGCACCATGACCACCCGCTCTACATCAACGCCGCCGCAAAGATGTCCACCGTCATGGTGGCGGCGGAAATCATTAATCACACCGACATCGAACTCACCCTGCTGGAACAACTGGTCGGCAGGGTTCCGCCGTTCGACGGCAAGCCCGGCACGCGCCACTAGGCGACCAGCGTCACTACGCTGGCGGCGCGATCTTCATCACCTCTTCAATTGTCGTCAGTCCTGCCGCAACTTTTCGCGCACCCGATATGCGCAAAGGCTTCATCCCTTCCTTTGCCGCCTGTTCGCGCAAGCGCGCAAGATCGGTTTGATCCTGAATCAACTTCCTCACATCAGGCGACAGCGTCAGGATTTCATAAAGGCCCATGCGCCCCTGATAACCGGTCCGACGGCATTCCAGGCAACCCTGAGGATGGTATATCTGGCTTGGCATGGCGGATTTCCAGGGGGCCACCATGGCGGTCCAGGCGGCCTGATCCTCGGCACGCATACCCCCTGCTTTCTTGCAATGCGGGCACAGTGTGCGGATCAGGCGCTGAGCCATTACGCCAATCAGTGTGGACTGCAAAAGGTAAGATGGCACACCCAGATCAAGCAGACGGGTAATGGCCGAAGCCGCATCGTTGGTGTGCAGCGTAGACAACACCAAATGCCCGGTCAGCGCAGCCTGTATTGCCATGTCGGCGGTTTTCAGGTCACGGATTTCGCCCACCATGATGATGTCCGGATCCTGCCGCATCAGGGCACGGATGCCTTCCGCAAAGTCCATGCCAATATCAGATAGAACCTGCACCTGATTAAAGGAAGGTTCGACCATTTCGATTGGATCTTCCAGCGTGCACACATTGACATCGTCGGTAGCGAGTTGCTTGAGCGTTGTGTACAGTGTTGTGGTCTTGCCCGAACCGGTCGGTCCGGTGACCAGGATGATGCCGTTTGGCTGTTGCGTCATCCCATGCCAGCGAGTCGCATCCTCTTCGGAAAATCCTAGATCACTGAAATTCTTGACCAGCACTTCAGGATCGAAGATACGCATCACCAGTTTTTCACCGAACACGGTCGGCAACGTCGACAAGCGCAACTCCACTTCCTGCCCGGTTGGTCTGCGGGTTTTGACGCGGCCATCCTGCGGACGGCGCTTTTCCACCACATCCATTCGTCCAAGGATCTTGATACGACTGGTCATGGCATTCAGCACCGCCATCGGAATCTGATAGACCTGATGCAGTACGCCATCGATGCGGAAACGCACCACACCGAGATCGCGCCGCGGTTCGATGTGAATGTCCGAGGCGCGCTGATCGAAAGCATACATCCAGAGCCAGTCGACAATGCGGACGATGTGCTGGTCATTAGCGTCGACCTGCTTGTTGGTTTTTCCCAACTCGACCAGCTGTTCGAAGCTGGAGGCATTGCCAAAGGCGTCGCCGGTGACCAAGGCGCCTTTGACCGACTTGGCGAGGTTGTAGAACTCAACCTGATAACGGGAAATCTCATCCGGATTGGCAATGACCCGGCGGATTTCCTTGCGCAATATAGGTTTTAGCTCATTCTCCCAGAGCCGGTGGAACGGCTCGGCGGTGGCGATGATGACTTCATCAGGCGTCACCTCCACCGGCAGCACCCGGAAGCGTATCGCATAAGCGTTGCTCATTACTTCCGTCACCGCCACAAAATTAATTTTGAGCGGATCAATGTGGTAGTAAACCAGGCCAGACCATTCGGCCAGCCATTGCGTCAGGGTTTCCAGGTCCAGAATTCGATGTGGCGGTTTGGCTGACTTCCAACGTTGCTCGGCGATATTGATCAGCGGATGCGCATCACCCTTGAAATAGCGGCGTTCCTGCTTGAATTTTTCCGCAATCGAGATTTCGACCTCGCCGGTCGTGACCAGGGCATCCATCACCTCGTTCAATGTCAGACGGTGATCAGCAGGCAGTGGTACAACGGTGGCAGGGGTGCTCATAAAAGATATCTCCCAATTCCGCGCACTATAGCCGACATCGGGCCCGGCGCTCAATGCCAACTATGGCAATGCCATTCCAGTGCGCCACTGTTCCAGCTTCTTGTCGAAGGCCAGGGTGTAGGCCGGACTGGTGGAAGGCAGGATGACGGTTTCGTAGGCCAAGCCTGCCAGTTTGGCGCTAAATCTGCCCGCAATCTGGCCGTTGAAGCAGATCCTGTGCAAATGCGGGGTTAGCTTTTTCAGTTTGCTGAAGTCGTTGGCCACGCCGTTGCGGATGGCCGAATCGAGGCTGCCCGCCCTTTCGCAGGTGGCGAATACGTCCCAGATGGCGATGCCCGCCGCGATGACCGCCGACTGCCGGGCAGCATAGTCCATCGTTGGCAGCGGCGCATCCAGCAGCGCGCCGAGTATCCGCCAGAGTTGATTCTGGCGATGGGCGTAGTACTGCTGCTGCGCCAATGAAGCCGCCGACGGAAAACTGCCGAGGATCAGAACGCGGGCTTGCCCATCGATGATCGGGGGCAGCCCGCGCAAAAGGGTCACGGCGTGACGATGATTCCCGAGGGGGAATTCGCGCTGATGTCCAGCATCAGCTGGTTCATGCGCTTGACGAAAGTTGCGGGGTCGTCGAGCTGTCCGCCTTCAGCCAACAGCGCCTGATCGAACAACACCGATGCCCAGTCGTCGAATCGGCTGTCTTCGCCCCTGAGCCGCAACACCACCGGGTGCTGCGGATTGATCTCAAGAATCGGCGCACTGGCAGGCGCGCTCTGTCCCGCTGCCTTGAGGATGCGGGCCAGGTTTCCGCTGAGATCGTGCTCATCGGCCACCAGGCAGGCGGGGCTGTCGGTCAGACGGTGGGTCACACGCACTTCCTTCACCCGTTCGCCCAGACTGCTTTTGATCTTCTCCACCAGCTCCTTGAATTCGTCGCTGGCGGTTTGCTGTGCCTGTTTCTCGGCTTCGTCTTCCAAACTGCCAAGATCTAGATCACCTTTAGCAACCGAGACCAGCGACTTGCCGTCGAACTCGGTGAGATGGCTTGCCACCCACTCGTCCACCCGGTCTGACAGCAGCAACACCTCGATACCCTTTTTGCGGAAAATTTCGAGATGGGGGCTATTCTTCGCCGCGTTGAAACTATCGGCCGTCACGTAGTAGATCTTGTCCTGACCTTCCTTCATGCGACCAAGATAATCGGCAAGGGCAACGGTCTCTTCACGCGTGTCCACATGCGTCGAGGCAAAACGCAGCAGTTTGGCGACTCTCTCCTTGTTGGCGAAATCCTCACCGATACCTTCCTTCAACACCTTGCCGAACTCGCCCCAGAATTTCGTGTACTTGTCTTTGTCGCCGGGTTGATCACTGAGCGCCAGGTCTTCGAGGACGCCGAGGATCTTCTTGGTACAGCCATTGCGGATGGCCTCGATATCCTTCGACTCCTGAAGAATTTCGCGCGACACGTTAAGCGGCAGATCGGCAGAGTCGACCACACCACGCACAAAGCGCAAGTAGGCCGGCAGCAGCTGCTCGGCATCGTCCATGATGAATACGCGCCGCACATAAAGCTTGATGCCGTGGCGCTGCTGGCGATCAAACAAATCGAAAGGCGCATGCGCGGGGACGTAGAGCAGCTGGGTGTACTCGCTTTTGCCTTCCACCCGGGCATGCGCCCAGGCCAGCGGGTCTTCGAAATCATGGCTGACGTGCTTGTAGAACTCTTTGTACTGCTCCTCGGTTATTTCGCTCTTGGCGCGCGCCCACAGGGCCGATGCCTGGTTGATGGTTTCGTCCTCGGCGGTGGCGACCTGTTCCTTCTTGTCTTCGTTCCATTCTTCCTTGTGCATCACAATCGGCTGGACGATGTGGTCGGAGTACTTGCGTATGATGGAGCGCAATTTCCAGCCGGAGAGCAGGTCATCCTGTCCTTCGCGCAAGTGCAGGGTAATCTCGGTGCCGCGTGCCGCACGCTCGACCATTTCGATATTGAATTCGCCTGCCCCTTCCGACTCCCATCTGACGCCCTGGTTCGGCTCCAGCCCGGCGCGACGGGTAAGCACAATCACCTTCTCGGCGACCATGAAGGATGAGTAGAAGCCAACGCCGAACTGGCCGATCAGATTGGCGTCCTGCTTCTGGTCACCGCTGAGCTTGGAAAAGAACTCGCGGGTGCCGGACCGGGCGATGGTGCCAAGATTGGCGATCACCTCTTCGCGGCTCATGCCGACGCCATTGTCGGTAATGGTCAAGGTGCGCAGTTCCTTGTCATAGACAAGGCGAATCTTCAGATCCGGGTCGGACTCAAACAGCGCGCCGTTATGCAAGGCCTCGAAGCGCAGTTTGTCGCAGGCGTCGGAAGCATTGGAAACCAGTTCCCGCAGGAATATTTCGCGGTTGGAATACATGGAATGGATCATCAGGTGAAGCAGCTGCTTCACTTCGGTCTGAAAACCCAGGGTTTCGCGGGACGACGATTGTGCGGTGGTATCGGTCATGATGGGGCCTCCCAAACTTTTGAATTCCTGTATATCGGGTTGGCGACCCGAATTTCAAGAGGCTGACCGCCTCAACGCCGGCCGCGGTCAAATCCTTGGCCAGCCGAATCGTCGCCACCGCGACGTTCCCGGATGGTTTCCCGGATCTGTTGACGTTCTTCGGGAGACATCTGTTGCCAGCGCCCATGGTTTTCCTCGCGCCTTTTTTGTCGTTCTTCCGGCGGCAAGTTTCGCCAATGGTCACGGATCTGGCTACGCATCTGTTGCCGCTCTTCGGGACTCAGTGCCGCCCATTGCTCAAGAAACGGCTTCGCAACAAGTTCCTGCTCGCCCGCCGCCAGTTCGAACGTTATCGTCGGCCGCGATTCTGCCAATGACGAACTGGCGCATGCCGCCGTGCCGGTCACGGCAAGGACAGCGGCTGCAAACAGCCTGAACATCAACGACAGCGACATGGCAGAAAGTTTGTTGCCCAAGTTTTCGATGCTGCTAATTCTCCCTTATTCAGGTCAGCGAAACATGTCCTTGCGCCGACAATTTGTTACCGAATGTAAGCTGCGGTTTGTTGACGAATTCTCGGGTATGCTTTTGCTCATGAACGACCGACCGGACAAGATTCTCATTGTCGAAGATGATCTGCGCTTGCGCCAGCTTCTTGATCGCTATTTGCGCGAACAGGGCTTCACCACACGCACCGTGGAAGATGGGGAAGCCATGGACAAGGCCTTGTCGCGGGAACATTACGACCTCCTGGTGCTTGATCTCATGTTGCCCGGCGAGGACGGTTTGTCCATCTGCCGCAGATTACGTGCCGCAAAAGACGCCATCGCCATCATCATGCTGACCGCGAAGGGTGACGAAGTGGATCGCATTGTCGGGCTTGAACTGGGGGCCGACGATTACCTTCCAAAACCGTTCAACCCCCGGGAACTGGTCGCGCGTATCCACGCCGTGCTGCGCCGCAAAGCCGTGCCGATTCCTGGCGCGCCGGCCGAGGTTGCGGAACGGGTCAGCTTCGGCGTTTGTGTCCTCGACCTCGGGCGTCGTACGCTGATGCGCGACGGAGAATCACATGCACTGACGACCGGTGAGTTCGGCCTGTTAAATGTACTGGTCACCCACCCGCGCCAGCCCTTGAGCCGAGATCGCCTGTCGGAATTGGCTCGCGGCCGCGAATACGAAGTGTTCGACCGCGCCATTGATGTGCAGATATCGCGCTTGCGCAAGCTGGTTGAGGTCGACCCCGCCAACCCGCGCCACCTCCAAACCGTGCGCGGCTTCGGCTACGTCTTTATTCCCGACTAGTCCATTCCCGTCGTTGATCCATATGCTTCCTCGTACCCTGCTGACGCGGCTGTTTCTGCTGCTGGCATTGTTGATGACCATTTCGGCCCTGGCCTGGGCCGCCATCATCTCATTTTCAGATCAGGAACCTCGCGCGCACGCGGTGGCACAACTGCTCACCAGCGTCGCCAATCTGACACGTGCCGCAATCATTGCAGCGGCACCCGAACGGCGGCGGGAGTTGCTGAGCGAGCTCTCGCGCCAGGAAGGGATTCGTATTGCAGTCGCCGAACAAGGAGAAACACCCGGACAGGTTCCCGAAGATTCGTTTCTGAATCGCGTATTGGAGCGCCTGCGCACTAACCTTGGGCCCGACACCCAACTGCTGCTGAATCGGGATGGTGACCAAACTCTGTTCCTGCGCATCAGCATTGAGGGAGACGACTACTGGATTGTATTGCCGCGCGAACGCTTCAATCGATCACGCTCTTTCCAATGGCTGGGTTGGGGATTGCTGGCCGCTGCCATTGCACTCGTGACCGCTGGAGCATTCGTTTCTCGTCTGACCCGACCGCTGAGGAAGCTTGCCGAAGCCGCACGCGAAATCGGCGCTGGGCGTTATCCCCAACCTTTAGCCGAAAGCGGCCCGGAAGAACTGGTAACCGTCGCCCATGCCTTCAACCAGATGAGTGCCGACCTTGCTCGCCTGGATCAGGATCGTGCACTGATACTCGCCGGCATTTCACACGATCTGCGCACGCCGTTAACGCGGCTGCGGATGGGCATAGAGATGACGGCCACCGATGAAGCGCTGCGCGAAGGCATGATGGCCGACGTGGAGGAAATGGACGGCACCATTGGTCAATTCCTCGATTTCGCAAGGGCCGATAGCGGAGAAAGTCTCGCACCAACCAGCCTTATTACCCTGCTGGAGGAGCTGGCGGCACAGTATCGCAAGCGGGGAGCCTTGATCGAAACGAAGCTTGTACCCTTCGCAGCAGTAAAGGTCCGCCCCAGGATGCTGCGCCGCGCGATCACCAACTTGATCGACAACGCCTTGCGTTACGGGGATGCGAGCAAGACGATTACCCTTTCACTCGGTGGCAATGACACGGAAGCGATCATTGAGGTCAGCGACCTCGGACCGGGTATCCCGCTTGAAGAAATCGAGCGGCTCAAGCGACCCTTCACCCGCCTTGAATCGTCGCGCGGCAACCCTACAGGTGCAGGTTTGGGTCTGGCCATTGTGGATCGCGTCGCCCGCCAGCACGGCGGTCGATTGGTGCTTTTCGCTCGGTCCGGTGGAGGATTGACTGCGCAATTTACCGTCCCGCTGGTCTGAACGCTGTCACCGTCTTTCCGCTTCATCACACAAAATAATTGGCGCCAATCCAGCGCGGTGCACTAATATCATTGGGCTGAAAGATGAGGCAAGTTGGCCATGGCTGAATTGCTGTTTTAACGCAAAATCGTCGCAATCGACAAGGATCAGCATCGTCATCTGCGCATTGGAACGATCAAGGATAACCGCTTCGCTGCCGAGAGCAATTCCGTGCGCATTACCGTGGTGAAGTTTTTCGAGTCGGCGCGCGAATACCCCATTGTGTATGCCGGTAATCCCGGCGCAACTCCGCTACCCGCAGTGCTGTTGGGACTGCGAAATAATGAAAATCTCTTCGTCAGCGACTCCGGCAAATGGGATGCTCGCGATATCCCGGCCTTTGTCCGCCGCTATCCGTTCGTGCTGGCCAATACGGGTAACGACCAGCTGCTGGTCTGCATCGACGAAAGGCATCCGGTGGTCGGGGATTCCAACGGACAAGCCTTGTTTACCCAGGAACGGGAAGCAACGCCTTTTCTCGGCAATGCCATCAACTTCATGGAAAACTTTCAAACTGAAATCCAGCGCACCGATGCGTTCATGCAACGTGTCGCGGAACTGGATCTCCTGACCGAGGTATTGGCTCGGGCCGAATTAAAAGGCGGCGCAGTCCATCAACTTGGTGGCCCTTCCGTTGTTAACGAAGGAAAGCTCCGCGCTCAGGATCATGAGGTCGTGGCGAAAGTTCCTTCGCAAAGGCTGGTTGTCGTATATTGATGTCCGCCTGCTTTCACTCGGAAATCTCGGCCCGCTGATTGGCCGAATGACGACAGGCAAGCGAAAGGCTGTCTGACTTGCCGAATTGTCCTGAGCAAGGTATAAAAGCAGTCGAAAAGAATCATTTATCCGTCGGGGGGTATTAAAAATGCTGTTCGCGCTCTACTACATCGTTGCGGTCGCTGTTCTGGTGATGCACTTCACCGGAATGCTGGCCCGCAATAACCTTGAATGGCTGGTGCTGGTGCTGGCGGTTACCGTCTTCCCTGCTGTGATCTATCTCTAGCACCACGGAAACAACGACGGGCACTAGCAGTGCTCTGCAACAAAGGCCTTCACCGCATTGACGTCGGCTTCCATGACCTCGACGCGCTGCGGCAATTGCTCCAAGCCCTCCAGCTCGGTCGGCCTTGATGGCTCCCGCCCCAGCGCTTCACTGATCGTTTCCGCGAATTTCACCGGCTGCGCCGTTTCCAGCACGATCATTGGACACCCCGGTGTCTGATATTCCCGCGCCACCTTGATACCGTCGGCAGTGTGGGTATCGACCATGGTGCCAAATCGCTGCCAGACTTGGCGTATCGTCGCCAGACGGTCCGCATGGGTGCTACGGCCGGATACAAAACCGAATGCGGGCAGTTTCTGCCAATGTGGCGTTGCCGCCAAGTCAAAACTGCCTCCGGTATCGACGCTTTTCCATAATTCCCTGACGACCGCCGGATCACGACCTACCAAGTCAAAAATAAAACGTTCGAAATTGGAGGCCTTGGAAATGTCCATGGACGGACTTGAGGTGACATGAGTCTCCGCCGCCTTGCGCGGACGATAGACGCCCGTGCGAAAAAATTCGCCGAGCACATCATTCTCGTTGGTTGCCAGCACCAGCCGTGCGATGGGCAGGCCCATCAAACGCGCAATATGGCCAGCGCAGATGTTACCGAAATTGCCTGAGGGAACGCTGAAAATGACCTGTTCATCGTTGGATTTTGTCGCCGCAAAGTAACCTTTGAAGTAATAGACAATCTGGGCGACAACACGCGCCCAGTTGATCGAATTGACGGCGCCGATCTTGTACCTGCTTTTGAAGGCAGCGTCGTTGGAGACAGCCTTGACGATGTCCTGCGCATCGTCGAACATGCCGCGCACGGCAATGTTGAAAATATTCTCATCCTGTAGCGAATACATCTGGGCACGCTGGAATGCGGTCATTTTTCCTTCCGGCGAGAGCATGAAAACGCGCACGCCCTTCTTGCCGCGCATCGCATATTCCGCCGCCGAGCCGGTGTCACCAGAAGTTGCGCCAAGGATGTTGATACTCTCGCCACGTTTTTCCAGCACATACTCGAACAGGTTGCCGAGTAGTTGCATGGCGATGTCCTTGAACGCCAAGGTGGGTCCGTTGGACAGTTCCAGCAGATGGAAGTCGGGCTCCAGTGTGGTCAGCGGTACGATATCGGCCGCGTTTCTGCCGGGACGGCAGTAGCGATAGACCTCAGGCGTATAGGTGCGCTCGACGATGCGGCGCAGATCATCGCGCGGAATGTCGGTGACAAACTTTTCCAGTACTCGCAGCGCCAGCGCCGCATAGGGCAACGTGCGCCATTCCGCCAGTTCAGTGGCGGTCACCTGGGGATAATGTTGTGGCAGGTAGAGCCCACCATCGGGGGCAAGGCCGCCCAGGAGAATGTCGCAAAAGGACTCGGCGTCGGCCTGGCCGCGCGTACTGAGGTAGTGCATGACGGGATTCCGCTAAAAACGGCGCCCATTATAACGGGGCGCCTTGGTCACCGACGCGTGCCTACTCTATCCGGGCAGCTTCATCGAACGACAGCCGCGGACTGCGGCCAAAGACCTTGGTCGGATCGCCGTAACCGATCGTGCACAGAAAGTTTGATTTGTAGCGTGTACCTTTGAAAAAGACTTCATCCGTCATCGGCGAATCGAACCCGACCATTGGACCGCAATCGAGTCCCAGCGAGCGCGCAGCCATGATCAGATAAGCGCCCTGTAGCGTCGAATCGCGGAACGCGGATTCCCTGATTTTCTGTTCATCGCCGACAAACCAGCTTCTCGCATCGACATGCGGCAATAGATAAGGAAGTTTTTCATAAAAAGCCAAGTCCATCGCAATGATGGCGACGACCGGTGCCGACATTGATTTGTCGATGTTACCCTGGGCGAGACACGGGCGTAGCTTCTCCTTGGCCCCGAAAGACTTTACGAATACCAGTCGCACCGGACAGCTGTTGGCCGCAGTGGGGCCCATTTTCATCAATTCATAAATTGCGTGCACCTGTTCATCCGATACTGGCTTGTCAACAAAGCCATTCTGGCTGCGGGCATTTCTAAATAACTGGTCAAGCGCGGAATCGGGCAATGGATTCATGGCGGACATCAACTCCAGGCAAAGAACAATAAAACGGGCTACGAATACCGGTCAAATGTCCACTCAGCGCAAGGCAGCGGACGGTTTGTCGCCGCTGCCCGGAGGCTTGCTCATCAACTGCCTGAGATCGGTAATGACCTCGGTCGAGTGACGCGAGGTGTCGACATCAAGGTAGGACTTGGCAATTTTTCCATTGGGATCGATCAAGAAGGTATAACGCCTGGCAAATTTCATGATTCCCCAATCGGAGAATGCGCCGTAAACTTTGGCGGCGCTCGCATCCTTGTCGGAGAGCAGGGGGAAAGGCAGATGGTATTTTTGCGCAAAGCTCGCATGGGACGATGTGTCGTCCACGCTGACCCCCACCACCTGAGCACCGAGTCCGCCAAGTTGCTGAATGTCATCTCGGAAACTGCAAGCCTCGGCAGTGCACCCAGGCGTATCGTCCTTGGGATAAAAATACAGCACGACCCACCTGCCGCGAAAATCATCAAGGCGACGTGTGTGGCTATCCTGGTCTGGTAACGAAAACGCGGGGGCAATGGTTCCCGGTTTTGGTACCTCAGCCTGTGCCACAGAAAAAAATAATGGCAACAGCAGACCAATCACAAGATATCTTGATTGCATATTTTCTCCTTCCTCGATAATGGAGGCCTTGTTGGGTGTGGCGCAGGCGACTGGCGATACAATAACATCCTGCGCCCCGGTAGCTCAGTGGATAGAGCGACCCCCTCCTAAGGGGTAGGTCGGACGTTCGATTCGTCTTCGGGGCACCAA
>JAYUGL010000227.1:0-11739 GCA_043738385.1 Sterolibacteriaceae bacterium | reverse complement strand
CATCGAGATTTCCCGTAGGTTCGTCGGCGAGCAGCAATTGCGGCTTCACAGCGAAGGCACGCGCCAGCGCGACGCGCTGCTGTTCACCGCCGGAGAGGTGCTTGGGGTAGTGATTGAAACGCTGCCCCAACCCAACCCGTGTCAACATTGCCGACGCCTGCTCGCGGGCATCGGCACGTCCGCTGAGTTCCAGCGGCAGCATGGCGTTTTCGAGCGCGGTCAGCGCCGGCAACAGCTGAAAAGACTGGAACACAAAACCCAGCGAGCGGCCACGCAATTCGGCGCGACGGTCTTCATCCAGTTCGCCGAGGTCCTGCCCGTCAATCCTCACCCTGCCCCGGCTGGGCAGATCGAGCCCTGCCATCAATCCCAGCAGCGTCGACTTGCCGGATCCCGAGGCGCCGACGATAGCTGCGGCCTCACCGCGCTTCACGCCGAACGAAATGTCGTGCAGTATCGTCAACACGCTATCGCCGCTGGGTACATCCTTGCCCAGTTGCTCAACTTCAATCACCCGCTTGTCCGACTTGTCCAATATGTCCGCCATGTTCAGGTTACCGATTTTCATTTTCTTGTTTGTCACATCGCTCGTCGCACACGCGACCCAGACCATACTGGTCTTCGGCGACAGCCTTTCATCCGGCTACGGCCTGGCCCGCGAGCAAAGCTGGCCTTCCCTGCTCGAGCAACGCCTGCAAACCTCACATCGCGCGTATGCCGTGGTCAATGCCAGCATCAGCGGCGAAACCACGGCGGGTGGGTTGACGCGGCTGCCCGAGGCGCTTGCCCTGCATAAACCCACGATTCTGCTGTTCGCCCTCGGCGCCAACGATGGTCTGCGCGGCCTGCCACTTGCGCAGATGCGCGCCAACCTTACTTCCATGATTCGCGCAGCGAAGCAACCGGGGCGCAAGGTGCTGCTGATCGGCATGAAGCTGCCGCCCAATTTCGGCCCGGACTATACCGCCGAATTTGCGCGCAGCTTCAAGGACGTCGCGCGGGCGCAGAAAGTTCCGTTGCTGCCTTTCCTGCTTGAACCCGTCGCGGCCGATCCCGCCGCCTTCCAGGCTGACAATCTGCACCCTGTTGCCGGGGCGGAACCGAAAATTCTTGATCACGTCTGGAAGGCGCTCAAGCCCCTGCTTTGACCGCACAAATTCTCTGGATCATGGCCGGCCGCGGCATCTCGACGCGTCCCTGCTCAAACGCCACAACATTCAGCCGCCCCTTCACGACATCCAGCAATTCTTCGGCACGCAACAGAAATTCCGGATTGGAGGGTTTGCCAAAGTGTTCATGACCGACCATGAACGTTTCGTAGATCAGGATGCCGCCCGGCAATACCGCATTGATCAGATCGCCCAGTCGTGGCCGGTACAGATAATTGGTGACGACAATGCCGTCAAAGCACGGGGCGGGAAAAGGCCATGGGCCGCTTTCCAGATCGGCTTGGTGCGTACTTATCCCCGCCACACCAGCCAGTGCCGCCAGCGCTTCAGCATCCCGGTCTACCGCGTCGACGCGGTACCCCAAGTTTGCCAGCAGGCGCGCATGCCTGCCGCGACCACAGGCCAGATCAAGCGCCCGACCGCCAGCCGGTATCCGCGTGGCGAAGCGCTCCACCCAGGCCGAAGGTGGCAATGAATGATGTGAATGCATTTCAGAAATGAGTGTCGGCTGCATTGTCAGCATTCTGCATTATCGGCACACTATGCATCATGACTAATCAGGAAAAAACAATGAAACAACCAATCAAGCGTTGTCCCTGGTGCGGCGACGATCCGCTCTATGTCGCCTATCACGACCAAGAGTGGGGCGTCCCCGTTCACGATGACCGCCAGTTGTTCGAAGCCCTGATTCTTGAAGGCGCCCAGGCCGGGCTGTCGTGGATCACGATACTCAGGAAGCGGGAGAATTACCGCCGCGCCTTCGAAGGGTTCGACCCCGAAACCATCGTTCGCTACGGCCAAGATGATATCGCCCGCCTGCTGGCCGATTCGGGCATCGTGCGCAACCGACTCAAAATCAATGCTGCGATCAGCAATGCACGCGCCTTTCTCGACGTACAAAACGAGTTCGGCAATGTCGATGCCTACCTGTGGCGCTTCATTGACGGACATCCAGTGCAAAATGCCCACCGCACGACGGCTTCGATTCCGGCCACCAGCGCCGCCTCCGACGCACTGTCAAAGGACTTGTCGAAACGCGGCTTCAAATTCGTCGGCTCCACCATCTGCTACGCCATGATGCAGGCGGTGGGCATGGTGAACGATCATCTGACTTCCTGTTACCGCCATCGCGAGGTCAGCAAAGCGCCGGGGATTTAAGCCTTTTCAAACGCAAGATGTCCGGCCTTGTTGGCGGTGACATGGATGCTGTCTCCGGCGGCGAACTTGCCTTCGAGAATGGCCTTCGACAACGGGTTCTCGATGCGCTCCTGAATCGCGCGCTTCAGCGGACGAGCGCCGAACACCGGGTCGAAACCCGCCTTGGCCAGTTCGGCAAGGGCCGGGGCGTCGACCTCCATGCGCATGTCCAGCTTCGCCAGTCGCTTCTCCAGATAGCCAAGCTGGATGCGCGCGATGGCGGCGATGTTCTTTTCGTCGAGCGCATGGAACACCACCACCTCGTCGATGCGATTGATAAACTCGGGACGAAAGAAGCTTTTCACTTCGGCCATCACTGCCAATTTAATGACCTGGTAATCATCACCAGACATTTGCTGGATCATCTGGCTACCGAGGTTGGACGTCATCACGATCACGGTGTTCTTGAAGTCCACGGTGCGGCCCTGTCCATCGGTCATGCGGCCATCATCCAGCACTTGCAACAGCACGTTGAACACATCCTGGTGGGCTTTTTCCACTTCATCGAACAGGATCACCGAATAGGGCTTGCGCCGCACCTGCTCGGTCAGGTAACCGCCTTCTTCGTAACCGACATAACCCGGCGGCGCGCCAATCAGCCGCGCCACCGAATGTTTTTCCATGTATTCGCTCATGTCGATGCGGATCAGATGATCTTCCGCGTCGAACAGAAATTCAGCCAGGGTCTTGCACAGCTCGGTCTTGCCCACGCCGGTGGGGCCGAGGAAGAGGAATGAACCATAGGGCTTGTTCTCATCCGAAAGGCCGGCGCGAGAACGGCGGATGGCATCGGACACCATGCGTACCGCCTCATCCTGACCGACGACGCGCGCATGCAGTCGCTCTTCCATCTTGAGCAAACGCTCCCGATCACCCTGCATCATCTTGGATACCGGAATGCCGGTCGCACGCGACACCACCTCGGCGATTTCCTCGGCGCCGACCTGGGTGCGCAGCAGCTTGAAGTGCTTCGGCTTGCCTTCGACATCCGCAGCCTGTTTCAATTGCGCTTCGAGCTTGGGCAACTGGCCGTATTGCAGTTCGGCCAGCTTGTCGAACTGGCCCTTGCGTTGCAGTTCGGCCATCTGCGCGCGAATGCGCTCTATCTCCTCCTTCACGTGCTGGCTGCCCAGTACCTGGCCTTTCTCGGAGCGCCAAATTTCATCAAAGTCGGAGTATTCCTTTTCGAGCCGGCCGATTTCCTCTTCGATCAGGGCCAGGCGCTTTTGCGAAGCCTCGTCCTTCTCCCTTTTCACCGCCTCGCGTTCGATCTTGAGCTGGATCAGGCGGCGGTCGAGCTTGTCCATGACTTCGGGCTTGGAGTCGATCTCCATGCGGATGCGCGAAGCCGCCTCGTCGATCAGGTCGATGGCCTTGTCGGGGAGGAAGCGGTCAGTGATATAGCGATGCGACAATTCCGCCGCCGCCACGATGGCCGGGTCGGTGATGTCGACACCGTGGTGGACTTCGTATTTCTCCTGCAGGCCGCGCAGAATGGCGATGGTGGATTCCACGCTCGGTTCGTCGATCAGCACCTTCTGGAAACGTCGTTCCAGCGCCGCATCTTTTTCGATGTACTTGCGGTACTCGTCGAGCGTGGTGGCGCCGACGCAATGCAACTCACCGCGCGCCAGAGCGGGCTTCAGCATGTTGCCGGCATCCATGGCGCCTTCGGCCTTGCCGGCGCCGACCATGGTGTGCAGTTCATCGATGAAGACGATGATGCGACCCTCATCCTGGGCGATTTCCTTTAGCACCGACTTCAAGCGTTCCTCGAACTCGCCGCGGTATTTGGCACCCGCCAGCAGTGCCGCCATGTCGAGCGACAAAACCTTTTTGTCCTTCAGGGTCTCCGGCACTTCGCCGTTGACGATGCGCTGCGCCAACCCCTCGACGATGGCCGTCTTGCCGACACCGGGTTCGCCGATCAGCACCGGGTTGTTCTTGGTACGGCGCTGGAGAATCTGGATGGCGCGGCGAATTTCGTCGTCGCGGCCGATCACCGGATCCAGTTTGCCGGATCGGGCACGCTCGGTCAGGTCGATACAGTACTTTTTGAGGGATTCGCGCTGGCCTTCAGCATCCTGACTGCCAACATTTTCGCCGCCGCGCACCGCGCCAACGGCAGCTTCCAGCGGCTTGCGGGAAAGGCCATGTTCTTTGATGAGTCGACCAGCCTCGCCCTTGTCGTCCGACAACGCAAGCAGGAACATTTCGCTGGCGATATAGGCGTCACCGCGCTTCTGCGCCTCCTTATCGGCCAGGTTCAGCAGATTGCCGAGGTCGCGCGAAATGGACATCTCGCCGCCCTGTCCGTCCACTTTCGGTAATCGGTCCAGCGCCTTGTCGAGCGCCGGCTTCAAGGTCCCGACATTGGTACCGGCCCGCTGCAACAGGGAGCGGGTCGCACCGTCTTCCTCGTCCAGCATGGCGGCCAACAAATGTACCGGCTCAATGAAAGGATTGTCCCGGCCGAGCGCCAAACTCTGGGCATCGGCCAGGGCTTGCTGAAGTTTGGTCGTAAATTTGTCAAGGCGCATGATTTGCGTTCTCCTGAAATGCTCACTATTCCATGTTGGGGAGAAGCGATGAATTTCAATGGCAAGCCCACCCAAGACCGGGGAATCTCGTGCGCCAATCAAGTAAGATCGGTGCCGTCACTGTGTTTCATGGTGTTAACGCGGTACTCCAATGAGTCCAGACCGTCTTTCCGGAAGCCTTCGTTCCTACCGCTGGGACCTCGTCCTGTCGGTGCTGGTGCTGGTCTTTGTCGCCATCTATCTTGGCTGGCATCTTTATAGCAGCTACAACGATACGCTCGAACACGAGTATGCCTTGCTTGAAGTCAACGCGGAGCATACCGAGGCCCGCATCTCGGACAATCTGCGCAGCATCGATTTTCTGCTGCAAGGCGTCGCCAGTGAAAGATTGAACACGCATGCAGGAGACATCGCCACGCTGGAATTGGGCATGAAGGAAAAAGCCCTTGCCATTCCGGTCGTTGTGCAGATTGGCACCATCAATCTAGAGGGACGTGTCGACGCCAGCAGCCAATCCGGCGCACGGGGTTCCGACTTGTCGGACCGCGATTTCTTCAGGGTTCCACTGAATCGCCTCAAACCGGCCGGCGTTTTCATCAGCCAGTCCTATCAGGCTGAAAACGGGAAAACTTATTTCGCGATTTCAAGGACCATGCGTGACAGCCGACGCCGGCCAATCGGTGTCGCGTTTGCCTTGGTCTCGCCATCGATTTTTGGTGCGGCACTGCGCGTCTCCGATTCGATCACTGATGGACGATCCCTGCTGACCAATATCCGCGGCGATTTGCTGTATTCCAGCGCCGACGGTTCCGCGTGCCAGGGAAAGGAATTGCTCGCGAGCGACGCCTTAGCCGATCACCTGACGTCAGAAAAAATCCAAACCCGCCATCTCGCGCAGGACGATCCAACGCATCCAAAGTGTCTCAGCATTTTTCGCTCGGTTTCGCCGACACCCCTGATCATCGCCACGTTTCGGAATTACGACGAAGCCATCCTGCCTTGGCAGCGTGACTCCATCGCCACGCTCGCACGCTTCGCCCTGGTGCTTCTGTTTGTTGTCAACTTCGCCCGCAACAGTCGGGAAAAACTGCAAGCGGCGCGAAAACTATCCGACCAACTGCTGGAAACCGCCAACGTCATGGTGATTGGTCTGGATGGTGCCGACCGCATCGTACTGTTCAACCGGATGGCGGAAAAAATTACCGGCTTTAGCCGGGCCGAAGCATCGGGTCAAGACTGGATCACCCTGATCGCGCCACACGATTCCACGGCCGAATTGCGGAAAACGCATTTCCGGAATCTGCGGCAACAAATGACAAAGGGCGAAGTCTTCGAAGCGGCACTACTGACCAAGGATGGCCGGGAACGTTTCATTTCCTGGCAAACCAGCGTGATTGCGAACGGCGATTCAATGCTGGTCACAGTCGCCTTCGGCACCGATATCACTGAACGCCACAATGCCGAAGCCCTGTTCCGCGCCATCACCAACCATTCCAACGACGCGATGATCATCTTCAACCAGGATCAGACGGCGCGCTATGTCAGCCCCGCGATGGAACGGATCACCGGCTATCCTCCGGACGAATTTGCCGATGGCACGACCTGGGCGACAGTCCTGACCAAGGGCCGTAAACCGCTGCAAAACGCCTTCCATCGCGTTATCGAGAAACCCGGTGCGTCAATTGTCTTCGAGCAAACGATTCAACATCGCGACGGCCGGCAACTGACACTGGAAGTCATCATGACCAACCTTGTCGACACGCCGGGAATCCAGGGAATTCTAGCGATCGGGCGCGACATCACCCTGCGCAAGCAGGCTGAGCGTGCGCTTGCATTGAACGAGCTCAATTTGCGCAAGGCCCAGGAAATTGCCAAAGTCGGCAGCTGGAGTACGCAATTCTCCGACGGGAAGATCGACTACTCCGAAGAGTGTTACCGGATCTGCGGCTTTCCCTTGGGCGATGTGAGCAAAGAGATGTTCCTGGAACGTATCCACCCCGATGATCGCGCCTACATCAACGACATTTGGCGTGATGTCCTCATCTTGGGGAAGTCATACGACGACATGACTTATCGTATCGTGGTGGAAGGCACCGTCAAACATATCTCGGCGCACGCCGATGTCGAATGTGACGCTTCGGGAACACCGCTCAGTGCGATTGGGACGCTACAAGACATTACCGAACGCATGGCAACCCAGCAGGCGCTGCATGAGGCCGCCGAAATCGCCGACTCGGCAAATCGTTCAAAAAGCGAGTTCCTCGCCAACATGAGCCATGAAATTCGAACCCCGATGAATGCCGTGATTGGACTCTCGCAACTGGCCCTGGCCGACGTCGTCGGTCCCCGATTGCGCGATTACCTACAGAAGATCTACGATTCCTCCAACGCACTGCTGGGCATCCTCAACGACATTCTCGACTATTCGAAGATCGAGGCCGGGTATCTGAAAGTCGACCGGGAAGCTTTGTCACTCAGCGATCTGCTGCAAAATACTTTTCAGTTATTTAGATCCGAGACCGAGCTCAAGGGACTCGACTTGACGCTGGAAATCGCCCCCAATGTACCCGCCAGGGTGGTCGGTGACTGGTTGCGCATCGGCCAGGTACTGAACAATCTGGTTTCCAATGCCATCAAGTTCACCGAGCGAGGCGCAGTGCAGATCCGACTTTTCCGAAACGGCGGCAGCGACGGATGTCCGAAACTGGTTTTCGAAGTCACGGATAACGGTATCGGCATGACTGCGGAACAAGTGGGTTCACTGTTCCAGCCGTTTGTCCAGGCCGATGCTTCAATTACCCGCAGATTTGGCGGGACCGGACTCGGGTTGGCCATTTCGCGTCGGCTGGTGCGGCTGATGGGTGGCGACATCGCCGTGGAAAGTCGTTTTGGTCAGGGCAGTCTGTTTCGATTTATGTTGGAACTGCCCGTCGCAGCCCCCCTCCTTCCGCGTTCAATCGAAGTGGGTGGCGAAGAGATTGACCCACCGAATGCGCTCGTCGGCACCCACGTGCTGGTGGTGGAGGACAATCGCTTCAACCAGTTGGTCATCACCGAATTCCTGCAAAAAAGTGGTATTTTGTTCTCCGTCGCACATGACGGCAACGAAGCGCTGGAGATCCTGCAAAGCAAGACTTTCGACGCAATTCTGATGGACTTGCAGATGCCGGGCATGGATGGTTTTGAAGCCACTCGCCACATCCGTTCAAATCAGCGCTGGAGCAATTTGCCGATCATCGCAGTCACCGCTTCGGCAATGGAAAGGGACAAAGAAAAAAGTCTGGCCGCTGGCATGAACGACCACTTGGCCAAGCCGATTCGAATCGAAACACTGATTGCCTGCCTCACCCGCTGGATTTCTCCTCTCCCGACAAAAAAACAGGGAGATGCAGATGAGGAGTACATTATGGGATCCGCTGAACTGGCAAGCCGCCTGGACATTTTGCGGAACATGATTGCCGACAACGAGTTTATTCCTTACGACTTCCTGCACGATCTGAAGTCAATATTGCCGGAATCCGCCACCGAAGAATTGGGTAAATTGGCGCAAGCAATTTCACGTTACGACTATGGCCGGGCGCGCACCGCGCTGACCGCGCTGGCCGCCAGAGTTAATATCAACCTTGAGGACGCGCTTTGAACTTTGGCAATCTTTCTTCGATCCTGATTGTTGACGACGTGCCGACCAACATCCAGGTGCTGGCCGAAACGCTGCGCGCGGACCATCACATCAGGGTCGCCACCAACGGGGCCGACGCCCTGGAAGTCGCAAAGCAGTTTCCGCAACCTGATCTGATCCTGCTCGACGCGATGATGCCCGACATGGATGGATTCGAGGTCTGCCGCCGCTTGAAGGATGCACCGGAAACCCAGCACATACCGGTCGTTTTTGTCACCGCCAAGGAAGACGCGGTGTCGGAAGAACGGGGGCTCAGCCTGGGTGCGGTGGATTACATCACCAAGCCTTTCAATCTACCCATCGTCCGCGCCCGCGTGCGCAATTACCTGGCGCTGAAACACAAGACCGACATGCTCGAGTCGATGGCACACATCGACAGCCTCACCAACATTCCCAACCGTCGCCGTTTCAACGAAATGCTCGACGTCGAATGGCGCCGCTGCCTGCGTACCAAGTTGCCACTTTCATTGTTGATGATTGACGTCGACCACTTCAAGGCCTACAACGACCGTTTCGGTCATGGTGCTGGCGATCTCTGCCTGGCAACCATCGCCAACACACTGGCTGCCGAGCTGGCGCGTCCGGGCGATGTGGTCGCTCGTTATGGCGGGGAGGAGTTTGCGGTAGTCCTGCCTGAAACGGATACGGAAGGCGCTCTTCAGACCGCCGAACGTCTGCGAACCGCGATCATCGTCAAGGACTTTTCCAAAGCCGCCGTCGGTGAAAGCAGGTCGGTCACGATCAGCATCGGCTGCGCAACGATACTGCCGCAAGATGACCTTGATTCAATCAAGCTGATAGAGTCGGCCGACAAGAAACTGTATCAGGCCAAGGCCGCGGGGAGAAACCGGGTTTGCGCGTAAGATGATGGAAACCGCAGTGAAACAAAATTCCTGCGTATTTTTGATCCAAGTCATTGCTTTTGGCACAGTGACTGCTAGTGTGGTAAACGTATTTCAACCAAACAGGAGGCTGCGATGAAGAACGATCAAATCACCGATTTGCAACGCAAAAGCATGGAAACCGCCAAGCAGTTGGCCCAACTTTACATCGAGAATTCGCAACGCATCCTGACCTTGCAAACCGAATTGGCGCAAGAGTTGTTCAAGGATGGCGTTACCAATGCCAAGTCGCTGCTGGGCGCCAAAGACCCCCAGGAAATGCTCGGGCTGCAAACCCGCTATGCGCAGGAGATGGCGCAGAAACTGACTGCCGCGACCCAGAAAGTC
This sequence comes from Sterolibacteriaceae bacterium, assembly GCA_043738385.1. Classification (GTDB taxonomy): domain Bacteria; phylum Pseudomonadota; class Gammaproteobacteria; order Burkholderiales; family Rhodocyclaceae; genus JANYCD01. The sequence continues at coordinate 1,925 of JAYUGL010000227.1, read as the reverse complement.
TCCGCGGTCGGCAACCAGGCGCGCGAACAATTAACCAATCTGGTGAGCGGCCAAATGGCAGAAGGCGGCGGACTGCAAAATGTATTCAAGGACTTTCTCCAGCTGCCACAGTCTGGTAATCCGGACTTCGCCAAGGTCATTCAACAAGCCATGGCAACGGCCAACCAGGCCTTTGAGCAAATAACAAAAGCCTCCACGGCGGCGTTCAGCAACATGGGCGAAGCGGCGAAGCAATCCAGCAAGAAGCCGGGGAAATAACCCGCCGCCGCATCACTGCTTTGCAGAGATTTTCCAGCGCTCCGCTGCCTGGTCGTCGCTCTCCCGCGCATCGACCCAGCGGGAGCCGGAAGTCGTTTCTTCCTTCTTCCAGAACGGTGCGCTGGTTTTCAGGTAGTCCATGATGAATTCGCAGGCGGCGAAGGCGTCGCCACGGTGCGCGGAAGTCACGACGACCAGCACGATGGGATCGGTCGGCTCAAGACGTCCGACCCGATGAATCACCCGCACCGCAAGCAACTTCCAACGCTCGCAGGCTGTCGCAGAAATCTCCTGCAAGGCCTTTTCCGTCATCCCCGGATAGTGCTCCAGCGTCATCGCCGCGATATCCGAGCCATCGTTGGCATCCCTGACCAGACCGATAAAACTCGCAACGGCGCCGACACCCCGATTGCCCGACGTCATGGCGGCAATTTCGGCACCGGTATCGAACGGCTGTTCCTGCACCGAGACGGAAATGCTCATCTCAGCCCCCCGTCACTGGCGGAAAAAAGGCCACTTCATCACCGTCCTTCAACTGGGCGTCGAACCCCACCATCGTCTGATTAACCGCGACCCGCAAATTGCGCATCATGGTCAACGCCTCCCAAACATCTCCCCGCTGAGCAAGATGGTCGCGCAGCACAGCGACAGTAACGATTCCTGTCGGCAATTCCAGCGACTCCGCGCCGATTCCGAGACGCTCACGCAGACCGGCAAAGTAAAGTAGTTTGATCATTGCAATAAGTTTTCGTCGCACATGGCGGGCATTACATCAGCAATTCCGACAATGGCAGAAAGCACACGGTGTCGCCTGTCCGAATGATCTGTCCCGGCGGATTATCGATCAATCCATCGGCCCAGTAGGTTGAGGTCAACACGCCAGAGCCCTGGTTCGAATAAATCTGCGCCACACCGGCTTCGTCGATGCGTGCGCGCAAAAATTCGCGGCGCATATCCGCCTTGGGCCAATCGAATCCGGCGACCAGCGGCAAGCGGCGGGGCCGAATCTGACTGCATCCCTGACATTTGAGCAAGTAAGGGCGCACCAGCATCAGGAACGCCACAAAGCAAGCCACCGGGTTTCCGGGCAGCCCGATAAACGCGGCATCACGCACCTGCCCCCACGCGAAGGGCTTGCCCGGCTTGATGGCGATCTTCCACAAATCCAGTTTACCCTCGGCCTGCACCGCAGGCTTGACGTGGTCTTCCTCGCCGACCGAGACGCCACCCGATGTCAGAATCAAATCCTGTCCTTCGGCGGCACGCCGCAACGCGGCACGTGTCGCCTCCAGCGTGTCCTCGACAATACCCAGGTCGGTCACTTCACAATCGAATTGTTGTAGCAAACCCAGCAATTGAAACCGGTTGGAGTTGTATATTCCGCCGGGCTTCAGCGGCTCACCCGGCATCGCCAACTCATTTCCGGTAGAAAACAATGCCACCCGCAAACGGCGAAATACCGGCAACGCGGCAATCCCGACTGAGGCCGCCAGTCCCATGGCCTGAGGACTCATGCGTGTTCCGGCTGAAAGCACTTGTACGCCGCTGCGAATATCTTCACCGGCACGGCGGATGTTTGCGCCGCGCTTCGGTGCCTGGCTGAAGACCACCGATTCACCGTCAACGTGACACATCTCCTGCATGACCACCGCATCAGCGCCGGGTGG
>JAYUGL010000226.1:0-4273 GCA_043738385.1 Sterolibacteriaceae bacterium | reverse complement strand
CCGTGATGGAGGTCAACCATGTCAGCCACTAAGGACACGCTTGCCGAACTGTGCTTGATCGGTGTTGCCAGCGCCCTCGGCGCGCCCGGCCCCGGTGCCGAAGCCGGACCCGCCGCGCTTGCAGCATTGGGGATCGGCGCCGCCCCGTTGCGCGCAGGTCTATGCGCGAAGTGGCAGACGACGCTCGTCCCGGGGCGTGAAAAACGCTGGTCGGCGTTGATGGATTTGTGTAACAGGCTGGCGGATGCGACAGCGGCGGCGGTGGTCGCCGGCAAACTACCGGTCGTCCTCGGCGGCGATCACGCCATGGCCGCGGGGACGTGGCGTGGCGTGGCCCGCGCGATGAAGAAACCGCTCGGCCTGGTGTGGATCGATGCCCACCTCGATGCACACACGCCCGCCACCAGCCCGTCGGGGAATCCACACGGGATGCCGCTGGCGGCACTACTGGGTGACAGTGTGGCGGGGCTGGAGGCGATTGCCGGCCCGCTGCTTGATCCGCAACGGGTCGCTGTGGTCGGCGCCCGCAGTTGGGAGGACGATGAGTTGCGTTTGCTGAAAGCGCTGGGTGTGCGCATCTTTCCGATGAGCGAAATTCACTCGCGTGGCCTCCCGGCAGTGATGGCCGACGCTTTGGCGCTGGTGCGGCACGACGGGGCGAGCTTCGGCATCAGTATCGATCTCGACGCCATCGATCCGTCGCAGGCTCCCGCCGTGGCGACCCCGGTGACGGGGGGTCTCGACGCCGAGCAGTTGCGTCAAAGCCTGCGCGGGCTGGCTCGCCATGCGGACTGCGCCGCCATCGAAATCGCCGAATACGATCCGGGCCGTGATGTAGGACATTGCACGGGACGCCTTGTTGTGGATTTGCTTGAAGCGCTTTGCCTGCCCGGGGCGGAACAATTGATGGTTTGGGAAAACCACTATGGCGCTCGCAACTACGCGCCCCTGCCGGTGGTGTTGACGCGGGGCGTAGGCTGCTGGGTGTGGGATGTGGATGGCCACCGCTATCTCGACATGATGTCCGCCTATTCCGCGTTGTCATTTGGCCACGCTCACCCGCGTTTGGTGGCAGCGCTGACGAGTCAGGCCAAGCGTCTCGCGGTCACCTCGCGCGCCTTCCACACCGACCGCCTGCCGCTGTTCCTGAAGCGGCTCACCGAACTCACCGGTTACGAGCGTGCGCTACCGGTCAACACCGGCCTCGAAGCGGTGGAAACAGCCCTCAAGGCCGCACGTAAGTGGGGCCACAAAGTGAAGGGTATCGCCGAAGGGCAAGCCGAGATCATCGCCTGCGAGGGCAACTTCCACGGCCGTTCGATCGCCATCGTTGGCCTTTCCAGCGAAGCGCAGTACCGTGACGGCTTTGGCCCCTTTCCGCCCGGTTTAAAAACCATTCCCTACGGCGACGCGGCGGCGCTGGAGGCTGCGATCACGCCCAATACCGCAGCCTTCCTGGTGGAACCAATACAGGGCGAAGGCGGCATCGTCCTGCCGCCCGCTGGCTATCTCGGCGCCTGCGCCAGAATCTGTCGCCGCCATGACGTGCTACTGATCGCCGACGAGGTGCAAACCGGATTGGGCCGCACCGGCCGTTTGCTGGCCTGCGAACACGAGGGCGTGCGGCCGGATGGCGTCATCCTTGGCAAGGCACTGGGCGGCGGACTGCTGCCCGTCTCCGCCTTCCTCGCAGATGACCGCGTGATGCGGGTGTTTTCCCCCGGCGATCACGGCAGCACCTTCGGCGGCAATCCGCTGGCGGCGGCCGTGGCGCTCGAAGCCCTGGCGCTGCTGGAGGATGAAGCACTGGTCGCGCATTCGATGGAACTCGGCGTCCATCTGCTGGCACGGCTCAAAGCCATGAAGAGTCCGGCGATACGGGAAGTGCGTGGATGCGGCCTGTTCGCCGGCATCGAACTCAACCCTCAGTTGGTCGACGCCCGGAGTTTCTGCATGCACCTGCTGCGCCATGGCGTGCTGAGCAAGGACACGCACAGCACCGTCGTCCGTCTGGCGCCGGCGCTGATCATCAGCCGCGACGAGATGGATCAAGCGCTGAATGTTATCGACAGCGTCGCAAACGAACTGGGAGGCCGTCTGGGCCGCGCCGCCTGATGAGATCGGGATTTTCTATGCGCTGAATTCTTTGGCCGACGTTGTCGGCGAGTAAACACGCGATCAAGCTCATCATTGTTGGCGCTCACTCGGTAGGGCGAAATCGGTGAAAAAGCAGCAGCACATTTTCCCATAAGCACGAGTCCGTCGTGAAGCCGATACCTTTTCCGCTTTTCCTTCTTCGGCCTAACAGCAAGAGGCGGGCCTTCGAATTTAAACTCGCGCCTGTTAATCCGCTGTTCCAAGCCCCGCTGAAGATGCGAGCAATAAGAAAACGGTCCCAGAAAGTTTAGCTACGGTCTGGATGTGGCATCACGAGACTTTTCCTTTTCTACCGCCGGAGGGCCTCTACATTGACATAATGCGGATCGAGTCCAATCTCGCGGGCATGGCGGCCAGTATTTACTGCCTCTCGAAACGGCCGTTGAATCCGTGGCATCGAATTGACAGGACTTCTTACACCGCGCCTACTGCGCCTAAACGCGCGCGCGCTTACTGGGTGTCTTGGTAGGCGGTGCTATGATCTTTCCATGAATGACGTGGAGGCATTCGCCGACTTGGTGCGCGCCGCGCGCGCGGCCGTGGTGTTCACCGGCGCAGGCATTAGCACCGAAAGCGGCATTCCGGACTTTCGCGGCCCCAATGGCATCTGGTCGAAAGAGACGCCGGTGATGTATGCGGATTTCATGGCCGACCGCAGTCAGCGTGTGCGTGGTTGGAAGCTCACCGCGCACATGTTTTGCGAATGCGCGCAGGCGTGGCCGAATCTTGGACACCAAGCTATTGCTGAACTACAGCGGCGCGGTCATGTGGCGGCGATCATTACCCAGAACGTGGACGGCTTGCACCAGGATGCGGGCAGCAGCGCGGTCATCGAACTGCATGGCAGCAACCGTTTCGTTGCTTGTCAGCATTGCGGCAGGGAATGGCCAACGCCGGAAATACTCGCGCGCCGGGATTGTGGCGAAGAGGCGCCGGACTGCAACACTTGCGGCGGTCCACTCAAGACGCGGACCATCTCATTCGGACAGGCCATGCCCGTGGCGGAAATGCAGCGCGCCGCAGAGGTAACGCAGGCCGCTGACCTTTTCATTGCCATCGGTTCTTCGCTGGTGGTGGAGCCGGCGGCATCTTTTCCACGTTTGGCCAGGCAGTCGGGCGCTTCACTGGTGATTCTCAATGCCGAGCCGACCCCGCTCGATGGAATTGCCGATCTGGTGCTGCGTGGCCGGATCGGCGAAACCATGCGGGAACTGATGTCTCGATTCGGCTAAGAAACACAGGGTCGAGAGTCCGATGCTGGCAGTCGCTTTACGGCCGGCGGAGCTTGCCCTTTGGTAACGTTCCAATTGTTACATGCGCAGTCGGCTGGTTTCAGTGGTGGTGCCATTCTCGCCAAGGGCCGAACCAGTTGGGAGCCTGCTCCGCTGTGCTTCCCTGCTTCGGCAACTTCTCCATTTTTATCTCTCACCGTCTATCAGGATTAACCACTTGCCAGAAGGCGAGGCTTGTTCGAAGGACGCTCACTTGGCAATCAAGTGATTAATGGTTCAACGTTCATTTTTATATTGACAAGTGCGCTGGCTGGTGTGTATCGTGATGCGGTGTGAATGGCGGGTGAGCTGCGGCGTATTCCACAAGAGTTAAAGCGCCGAGAGCGGGCCCACAAAAAAATATTGGAGTAAGAAAACAGGTGGGTCAGATTTGAAATTCGTGGGCATGTACAGCGTACGCGACGTTCAAGAATCCTGTTTCTGAATTCCACATAACAATGCAGAGGAGAAGAAATAATGGGCAGGCTTGACGGAAAAATCGCTCTCGTATCGGGTGGCGCGCGTGGCATGGGGGCGTCCCACGCCCGGATGATCGTTGCCGAGGGCGGCAAGGTCGTCATCGGCGACCTACTTGATGGCGAAGGTCAGGCGCTGGCGAAGGAGCTTGGCGCCAACGCCGTCTATATTCATCTCGACGTGACCAAGCTCCCAGATTGGGAAGCAGCAGTCAAGCTCGCCAAGGACAAGTTCGGCGGGCTCAACGTACTGGTCAACAACGCTGGCATTGTCAACTTCGGCACTCTTTCCGAGTACACGCTCAACGACTGGGACAAGGTCATTGCGATCAACCTGACCGGTTCCTTTCTCGGCATCAAAGCCGCCGA
>JAYUGL010000225.1:0-11777 GCA_043738385.1 Sterolibacteriaceae bacterium | reverse complement strand
CGAAGAGCGGGGAGTTCGCCATGGCCTGCGACGCCTGCAATCTCCTTGTCTACCCGAGGCTCTCGCCGGCGATCATGGTGCTGGTGATACGCGATGGGCAACTCCTGCTGGCGCGCAGCCCCCACTTTCCACCGGGGATGTACAGCGCCCTGGCCGGCTTTGTCGAAGCCGGAGAAACACTGGAGCAATGCGTGGCGCGCGAAGTGCGCGAGGAAGTCGGAATCGAGATCACCAACCTGCGCTATTTCCGCAGCCAACCCTGGCCGTTCCCCAATTCCCTGATGCTGGCGTTCTTTGCCGACTACGCCGGCGGAACGCTGACGCCTGACCCGGTGGAGATCTCAGAGGCGGGCTGGTTTCCCCTTGATGCCCTGCCCCTGCTGCCCGACAAGATCAGCATCTCGCGTCACCTGATCGACGCAGCCATCGAAATGCTCCAGAAGTAATGTCATTCCCTTTCTGAGTCAGGCACGGCCTTTCTTCTCCAGCCAGTAAACAACATTCCCGGCCACCACAACGCTGCCGGAAACCACCGCAGTCGCCGCCGACACCACGCCGGCCGTGACCAGCAAACCCACACAACCTTCATTGCTGCATCCTGCAATCTCCGCCACCTGGCGGCCCTCAAGCGTCATGTGACGCTCATCGATTTCGCACTCCGCGTTGTAGGTCGTCGAGGTCTGCGGCAGGTGGATGCAGCCGCCAATAAAAACGGCGGAGATGACGCTTGCTGCGCGCCACATCCGCCGCTGCCTCAATGTCTGAAAAAGTTTCAGATCAACTTACGAGGCCGTCATTGCTTCAAGCCTTGGCCAGTTCCGCCTCGATGGCTTCAACGAGATTCGCTGCATCCGGCGCCGTATCCGGCGCAAAACGACGCACTACCTGGCCCTGGCGGTTGATGAGGAACTTTTCGAAGTTCCACACTACTTCCGGTTTCGAGGTCGGCTCCATCTTGTAGCCGCGCAGCATGGTTTCCATGCCTTCGCGATTTTCCGTTTCCGGCTTCTCGGCGATCAGATGCTTGTACAGCGGATGCTTGTCCGGACCGGTAACGGGAATCTTGCTGTAGAGCGGGAACTTGACGCCATAGGTGGTGGAGCAGAACTGCTGGATATCGGGGTCGCTGCCCGGCTCCTGGGCGCCAAAGTCGTTGGCGGGAAAGCCGAGGACAGAAAATTTCTTGCCGCTGTATTTCTCCTGCAGCTTTTCCAGACCGTCGTACTGCGGCGTCAATCCGCACTTGGACGCGACATTGACCACCAGCAGCACTTCACCCTTGTGTTCCTTCAGGGTGGCGGCGCTACCGTCGATTTTGTTGACCGGAATGTCATAGAGGGATGTGCTCATTGTTATGTTCTCCTGTGGGTTGGGGTGGTTGGACAGATCGCTGTAACGCGCCAATGATAACCTCGTTATACCGGCCAGCAGGATTTTTGCCGCGTATGGCATGATGGCCGGACAAACACAAAGGGGGAAGTCATGGCGGGAAGACTGGCAGGCAAGGTGGCACTGGTAACGGGTGGTGCGAGCGGCATTGGGCTAGCGACCGTGGAAAAATTTCTCGACGCCGGAGCCAGGGTCGTCATGACCGATGTGGACGTTGCCCAGGGTGAGACCGAAACCAAACGCCTCGGCGCCGCCGGCAAGCCGGTTTCCTTCATGGCCCACGACGTTACCTCGCCCGAGCAGTGGGATGCGGTCATCGCCAAAACGGTGAGCAGCCAGGGTGGGTTGCACGTGCTGGTCAACAACGCCGGCATCGCCTTTCTCCACGACATCGAGGAAGAAACCCTGGAGGGCTTCCGCAAAACCCTCGCGGTCAACCTGGAGAGCGTTTTCCTCGGCTCCCAGTGCGCGGTCAAGCACATGAAGCTGCATGGCGGCGGCTCGATCATCAACCTCGCTTCCATCGAGGGCTTGATCGGCGCCTCGATACTGCCGGCTTACAACGCCAGCAAGGGCGGCGTTCGCATGCTGACGCGTTCGGTGGCGATCCATTGCGCCACCGCCGGTTACGGCATCCGCGTCAATTGCATCTGCCCCGGCTTCATCGAGACGCCCATCCACACCAAGGCCGCCGTGGGTGCTGACGCCAAGGTGCTCGGCAATCTGCAAAGCTACCTCGCGGTGCGGATTCCGGGCGGCCGCTTCGGCAAGGCCGAAGACGTCGCCAACGCCTGTCTGTACCTGGCTTCCGACGACTCCACCTATGTCACGGGGACCGATCTGGTGGTGGACGGCGGCTACCTCGCCCACTAAGGCCGGCATGCCTGCACTCTCGATCCAGGATCGCGCCGCTGGCGCCGTGATGGGCGCCTTCATCGGTGATGCCCTGGCGCTCGGCCCGCACTGGTACTACAACCTCGACGAACTCCGCGCCGCTTACGGCGACTGGATCAGCGACTACACCACGCCGAAACCCGGTCACTACCACGCCGGCTTGAAGGCTGGACAACTCTCGCAGGCCGGCGTGTTGCTGCAACTGACGCTGACCTCGCTGGTGGAATGCGGCGGTTACGACGAGGCGGATTTCTGCCGCCGCATGGATAGTGATTTCTTTCCCCTGATCGACGGCACGCCGATGAACGGCCCCGGCGGCTACACCAGCCAGTCGATCCGCGAAGCCTGGCGCAAACGCGTCGTTAGTGGCCTGCCGTGGGGACAAGTCGGCGGCAATGCCGATACCACCGAAGCCGCCGAGCGCATCCTCGCCATCGCCATCCGCTATGCATTGCGGCCGGCGCAACTTGCCGCCGCCGTCACCCGCAACACGGTGCTGACCCAGACCGACGGCACCGTCGTGGCGATGACCGTCGCTTACGGTGCCGCGCTCGGCATGCTGGTCGAGGGCAATGCCTTCGACGGCGCGCTGTCGGGCAAGCTGATGGCGCGGGTAAAGAGCGGCGAGTTGCCGTTTCACACCGTCACCAGTGGCAACATGCAGGCACCAAAACCGGGACAGGCGGAAGCGCCGACGGCCAAAAATTTCCCCTCACCCGACGCGCTGCTCACGCAATCGTTCATCGCCCTTGCGGCTGTCGACCCCGGCATCCGCATCGAACCCGCATGGAAAGTGTCGCTGGTGTATGGCATGCCCTGTGCCATCTATCACCAGTTCCCTGCCGCCTACTATCTGGCGGCGCGTTTCCCGGACGACTTCGAATCCGCGGTACTGCACGCGGTGAACGGTGGCGGGCAAAACCAGGCGCGAGCGATCCTCACCGGCGCGCTGGCCGGCGCGCAAACAGGGCTTTCCGGAATTCCAAAACGTTTCCTGGATGGGCTCGAAAACAATCAGGAGTTGCTGCAATTGGCCAGTCGGCTGGCAGGGCAGATCGTCGATGAAAGCTGAACTCGTCTTTTGGAGAAACCAATGAAAACACGCATCACTGTGTTGGGTGCCGGCTTCGGCGGTCTGGAGTTGAGCACGCTGTTGTCCGAATCACTGGGCGACAAGGTGGAGGTGACCCTGATCGACAAGAGCGACGCATTCACCTTCGGCTACTCCAAGCTCGACCTCATGTTCGGGCAAACCACGCTGCCCGCAATACGCATGCCTTACCGCAACTTCGCCAAACCCGGCGTTCGGTTCCTGCAGCAGACCGTCACCGCCATTGACCCGGAGACAAAGCGCGTCACCACCAGCGCAGGCACTCACGACTGCGACTATCTGGTGGTCGCACTGGGTGCCGACTACGACTGCGATGCCACGCCGGGCCTCGTCGCCGGAGGCAACGAGTTCTATTCCTCGGCGGGAGCGGAGCACCTGCGCGGAATATTGCCGGGCTTCAGCAAAGGCCACGCCATCATCGGCGTTGCTGCTGCGCCCTACAAGTGCCCGCCTGCCCCCAGCGGATGCGCGCTTCTTTTGGACGACTACCTCACCATCAGGGGCGTTCGCAATCAATGCGAAATTACTCTGGTACTGCCTTTGTCGAATCCTGTACCGCCATCGCCGGATACGTCCACGGCTTTGATCGCCGCCTTTGCCGAGCGCAATATCAAGTTGATTCTGAACCAGGGCGTGAAATCACTCGATCCTGGCCGTCGCACTGCCTCGCTGGACGACGGAAGCGAGCTGCCCTACGACCTGTTCCTTGGCGTGCCGAAGCACCGCGCCCCTGCGGTCGTTGAAGCGTGCGGCTTGTCCGAGAATGGCTGGGTGCCGGTGAATCCGCGGACGCTGGAGACACGCTTCTCCGGCGTGTACGCCATCGGCGACATCGCCGCCACCGGCGCGCCAAAGGCGGGCGTCTTTGCCGAAGGTGCGGCGCGCGCTGTTGCGATTTCGCTGATTGCACGTGCGCTGAATGGCGGAGAGACCGGCCTCAATGCCGGCCTCGGCTCCTGCTACATAGATTTTGGTGTCGACCGCGTTGGCCGGGTGGATGTGGACGTCTTCTCGGGCCCCAAACCCACCGGTATCTACAACGCGCCGTCGGACGCACTGCGCGCCGACAAGGAGCAGTTCGGCGCGAGTCGGCGGGCGCGGTGGTTTGGCCTTTGAACGTTCACATCGCGTGTGTCGATAACGCTTGCCTGTTGCGTAAGGCGACTGCTTGCCGCTGTCTGAATGAAGAAGTTGAACCATGAAACAAGTTGAACGCGGAAGCACCAACGTCTATGCCGATCTCGGTTTCGATGACGCTGATGAGATGCTGGTCAAGGCGCAGCTTGCGACCAAGATCGGTGAAATCGTCAGCCAGCGGCAATTGACGCAAACGCAGGCAGCCGACTTGCTGGGCATCTCGCAGCCGAAACTTTCGAACATGCTGCGCGGCCAGTTTCGCGGCATCTCCGAAACCAAGATGATCGAGTGTCTGACCAGACTTGGCCGCAATGTGGAGATCGTGGTAAAGGCTGCAAGCCGCTCGAAAACTGCCGGGCATGTCTCGGTGACCTTTGTTTGAGGCGTACACCGCCAGTCTGCCGCTGACCGATGGCCTGGTGATTGCCTAAATGACGCAAGTCAAATCACTCTGAGCCCAGTGGCACCGGACATCCATGCCGGATTGTAAACATCACTAAAAACGGCCATTACCTTGGCCTGTCGATTCGCTTTCAGCAACGTATTGCGGCCTCGTTAGCTTAATCAACGTGTTCGCAAGAATTCAGTTGGACTATGCCGAACGTTCCAGTACATTACCGGACATCCGCAGGATTAGTGCCGTATATGAACCATGTCTAACCCTTTCTTTGACCATCCGATTCTCAATTCTCCCTACGAATGCCCGTTGCGGCATTGGGAGCTTGATGAGACTGGACAACCCACGCAGAAGCTTCTCGAAACCCGTCGCCGCGCGCAGTTCATCACGCCGATTCCCAAGCCGAAAAAGCGCAAGAGCGCCGCCACGCAGAAAGGATTCGTTTTCGATGATGGCCTTGGGCTGTCAACCAAAGAGCAGCAGTACGACCCGACCTCGATCATCAATGAAGTACGCGGTCATGTGGAATCCTGGCGATCCCTGCCCAATCCCAATCAGTGGCAGGTCACACCGGAAACGGCCCGCCTGCTGCAACACTGGCGTCACCACAAGTTCAGCGGGGTTCGCCCGTTCTTCTGTCAAGTGGAAGCAGTGGAAACCGCAATCTGGTTGACTGAGGTTGCACCACTATCCAAGCACGGCAAGCGAGTTCTCGACCATCTCGCTGCCGCGAACAATGACGCCAATCCCGAGTTGATGCGGCTGGCCCTGAAACTCGCCACTGGCGCCGGCAAGACGACAGTGATGGCCATGCTCATCGCCTGGCAGACCATCAACGCAGTGCGCCGCCCGACCAGCAAAAATTTCACGCGCGGCTTTCTGATCTGCGCCCCCGGTCTCACCATCAAGGACCGCCTACGCGTCTTGCAACCCAACGATCCGGACAGCTACTACAAAGACCGCGAGCTGTTGCCAAGCGACATGCTCGACGACATGAGCCGGGCCAAAATCGTCATCACCAATTACCACGCCTTCAAGATGCGCGAACGCATCGAACTGGCCAAGGGCGGTCGGCAACTGCTCCAGGGACGCACTGGCGAAGCACTCAATACGCTCGAAACGGAAGGCCAGATGCTCCAGCGCGTGATGCCCGACTTGATGGGCATGAAGAACATCCTCGTCATCAACGACGAAGCCCACCACTGCTACCGCGAAAAGCCGAAAGACGCCGACGATGAGGATCTGAAAGGAGACGACAAGAAGGAAGCCGAGAAAAACCGCGAGGCCGCCCGTCTGTGGATTTCCGGCCTTGAAGCCGTGAACCGCAAACTGGGCGTGACCCGCGTCATGGATCTGTCTGCCACCCCGTTCTTTTTGAGCGGCTCAGGCTACGCCGAGGGCACGCTATTCCCTTGGACGATGAGCGACTTCTCGCTGATGGACGCCATTGAATGTGGCATCGTCAAACTCCCGCGCGGTCCGGTGGCGCAAAATACACCCGGAGAGGAAATGCCAACGTATCGCGACCTCTGGGAGAACCTGAAAAAGGCGACCCCCAGGCTCCCTAGAGCTGGCCGTAACGTAGCAGGCAATCTTGATCCACTCAAACTCCCCCTTCTTCTACAAACCGCGCTGCAAGCCCTTTATGGCCACTATGAGAAAACCTTCAATCTCTGGGAAGAACACGGCATCAAGGTGCCGCCGTGCTTCATTATTGTCTGCCAGAACACCGCCATTTCCAAGCTGGTCTATGACTTCGTCTCCGGCTTCCAGCGTAAGAATGATGATGGCACTTCAACACTGAACAACGGACGCCTCCACTTATTCCAAAATTTTGACGAGACCACCGGCAATCCCCTGCCGCGCCCAAACACGCTGCTCATCGACAGCGAGCAGCTCGAAGCCGGCGATGCGCTCGATGACAATTTTCGCGGGATGGCTGCTGACGAAATCGAGCGCTTTCGCCGCGAGATCGTCGAGCGCAGTGGCGATGCCCGTGCCGGCGACAACATCACCGATCAGGAGCTGCTGCGCGAGGTCATGAACACTGTCGGCAAGCCCGGCACTTTGGGCGGCGCCATTCGATGCGTCGTTTCGGTATCGATGCTCACCGAAGGCTGGGATGCCAATACCGTCACCCATGTCCTCGGCATCCGTGCTTTCGGTACCCAGCTTTTGTGCGAACAGGTCATCGGGCGCGCGCTGCGGCGCCAGTCGTACGAACTAAACGAGGATGGGCTTTTTAACGTCGAGTACGCTGACGTGTTCGGCATCCCCTTCGACTTCACCGCCAAGCCGGTCGTCGCCCCGCCGCAGCCGCCGCGCGAAACGGTACAGGTCAAAGCCGTGCGCCCGGAGCGCGACGCGCTCGAAATCCGCTTTCCCCGTGTCGAAGGCTATCGCGTCGAGTTACCGGAAGAACGCCTGGAAGCCGACTTCAACGCCGAGTCTATTCTTGAACTCAGCCCTGATCGCGTCGGACCAACCATCACAACAAATTCCGGGCTTATCGGGAAGTCAGAAGACTTCAGCGTTAAGCACTTGAAAGATGTCCGTCCATCCACGGTACTTTTCAATCTCACCCAGCGGTTGCTGTACACAAAATGGCGCGACCCCGGTGAGCCGCCCAAGCTCCACCTTTTCGGCCAGCTCAAGCGCATCACCAAGCAATGGCTCGACACCTGCCTGGTCTGTAAGGGCGACACCTATCCCGCCTTGCTGATGTATCAGGAACTGGCCGACATGGCCTGCAACAAGATCACCGCCGCGATTACCCGGCAGTTCCTCGGCGAGCGCCCGATCAAGGCGCTGCTCGATGCCTACAACCCCACTGGCTCGACCAAACACGTCCGCTTCAACACCTCGCGGGCCGACCGCTGGGAGAGCAGTTCCAAGTCCTGCCACGTCAACTGGGTGATTCTCGACAGCGACTGGGAGGGCGAATTTTGCCGTGTCGCCGAATCTCACCCCAAAATCCGCGCCTATGTGAAAAACCACAACCTCGGCCTCGAGGTACCGTATCGCTACGGCTCTGAAATGCGCAAGTACCTGCCTGATTTCATCGTGCGCGTGGATGATGGGCATGGCGACGAAGACTTGCTCAATCTCATCGTCGAGATCAAGGGCTACCGGCGCGAGGACGCAGTAGAAAAGAAATCCACCATGGACACCTACTGGGTGCCCGGCGTCAACCATCTTGGCACCTACGGCCGCTGGGCCTTCGCGGAGTTCACCGAGGTCTACCAGATCGAGGTCGACTTCGCTAAAAAGGTCGGAGCGGAGTTCGACAAGATGATCAACCACGCTGTTGCCGCAAAGGACTGATCCTCAATGACCAAAATCACTCCCAAACCCGAAAACCTTGCCCCGCTCGTACTGGCCATCCGTGGCGAAAAAGTCCTGCTGGATGCGGACCTGGCAGAACTCTATGGTGTAGGTACAAAAGTTCTAAACCAGGCAGTGAAAAGAAACCTGGACCGGTTCCCGGAGGATTTCATGTTTCAGCTCACTGCCGAGGAGTGGGAACGGATGAGGTCACAATCTGTGACCTCATCCTCCAAGGCAAGCCCCAAGCGATCACAATTTGTGACCGCATCGCGGCGCAAGCTTAGTGCTGTGCCCTACGCCTTCACGGAGCAGGGTGTCGCCATGCTCTCAAGCGTCCTGCGCTCGCCTCGCGCGGTGGAGGTGAATATCGCCATCATGCGCACCTTCGTGCAGTTGCGGCGCCTGATGGACTCGAATCGCGACCTCGCCCGCAAGATCGAGGCGATGGAAATGAAATACGACGAGCAGTTCTCTGCGATCTTTGATGCCATCAAGCAACTGATTACGGACGATCAGGAACGCAAGGCCAAACCCAAGCGCCCCATCGGCTTCCTCTGATCTGCATTCCATCTGCTGAAAACGTACCTTACAGATACCATGAAGACATCAAGCAATGAGACAGCGAACGACGAACAAAGGGCTCGCAAAGGGCTCAAACGGCTCACGCCGACTGCGGTGCGACACAACACAGCGCCATGGTCGCAACCCGTCACGAAGCCGCCAAACCCGTCAGCCAAAGGATGAAACTGGTGCAGTTTACCGAGGTGCGCCCCGACGAAAAGATTGTCGTATCGCTGATACGACAATTGGGCTGAGATAACAGGATAAACAGATGGCCAAGACCCCCACCCTCAAAACCGCGAAGACAGTTGCGTCCCTCAACCACGACGAGGCCAAGCGCAAGAACATTCCCACGGCCGAATACCAGTCCGTGCTGGACAAGGAACAGCAGAACCCCAAGCAGATTCGTTACCCGCGCAATACCGATCTCGACCCGCAGTTCGTCTGGCGCGGCAAGGACGAGCAGGACTGGAGCGACCTCGTCGTCCACGCCCCGCCGCTCTACATCCAGGAAAAAGTCCACCCCAAGGCGCTGATCGACGACCTGCTGCGCGAAACCAAAGAGAGTGAGCATGCAGCCGGCGCATTTGGCAAATACGCCACGGCCGACCTGTTCGCCGACTTCAACGGCATCCCCAAAGGCGCGGACAAGACCGAGTTCTACCAGCACGACCAGAACTGGTCGAACCGCATGATCCTCGGCGACTCATTGCAGGTGATGGCCAGCCTCGCCGAGCGCGAGGGCCTTCGCGGCAAGGTGCAGTGCATTTATTTCGACCCGCCCTATGGCATCAAATTCAACAGCAACTTTCAGTGGAGCACCACTGATAAGGCCGGGTCTACCACGGACTCAGGTGAAAAAATAAGTAGAGAGCCGGAGCAGGTAAAAGCCTTCCGCGACACCTGGCGAGACGGTATCCACAGCTACCTCACCTATCTCCGTGACCGATTTACGGTTATGCGCGATTTGCTATCTGATTCAGGTTCATTTTTTGTCCAAATCAGTGATGAAAACATGCATCGACTTCGATCCTTGATGGACGAGGTTTTTGGCGAGGAGAACTTCATCGCGGTTATTCCATTCCGAAAGAAAACTATGCCTTTCGGAACCACGTTCATCGAGCAGATGGACGACTTTTTATTGTGGTACGGGAAGAACAAGAAATCTACCAAGTATCGAAGGCTCTTCACAGAAAAGGATGTGCGTGGAGATCAAGATTGGGTGTGGTTTCTTGACAAAGACGGTCAAGAGCATCGCATGAACGAGGAACAGGCCCTTACGCACCTTGGTTTGCCTGATAGTGCGCAAATATTCCGGCTCAAATCATTGGAGCCTTCAGGTGAAATGGCCAGTGGAAAATTTAGCTATGGCTTTCGGGGTAAGACCTATGACTACCCCAAAAACGGCTACGGAACTTCTCCACAGGGAATGCAGGTACTCGACTGTCTGAATCGACTTCAACCGAAGGGAAAATTCCTGAACTACCGTCTTTTCAGAGAAGACTATCCAGTTTCGGCAATGACAAGTCCATGGCAAGATACCGTCGGGGCTGACGACAAGAATTATGTGGTGCAGACCAATACGCATGTTGTCAAACGCTGTCTCCTGATGACCACCGACCCTGGTGACCTAGTGCTCGACCCGACCTGTGGTTCTGGCACCACCGCCACCGTCGCCGAGCAATGGGGCCGCCGCTGGATAACGATTGATACATCGCGCGTGGCCCTGGCACTAGCTCGCGCTCGCATCATGGGCGCGCGTTATCCGTTTTACCTACTGGCCGATTCCCGCGAAGGCCAGATCAAGGAAGCCGAAGTCACCCGCACCGCGCCGAGTTCGCAGCCCGTCCAGGGGAACATCCGCCATGGCTTCGTCTATGAGCGCGTGCCGCACATCACGCTCAAGTCCATCGCCAACAACGCGGAGATCGATGTCATCTGGGGCCAGTGGCAGAAGAAGCTTGAGCCCTTGCGCGAATCGCTAAACTCCGCACTCAAGAAGTCATGGCAGGAGTGGGAAATCCCGCGCGAGGCCGATGCCAAATGGCCGGACACCGCGAAGAAACTGCACGCCGACTGGTGGCAGGCCCGCATAGCCCGGCAGAAGGAAATCGATGCCTCAATCGCCTCCAAAGCCGAGTTTGAATATCTTTATGACAAGCCCTACGAAAACAAGAAGTGCGTCCGTGTCGCCGGCCCCTTCACCGTAGAGAGCTTGAGCCCTCACCGCATGCTCGGTGTGGATGAAGACGATGAACTGATCGACACGCTGAAAGAAGAGGGTGCCGAATACGGCGCCAAGCAGTCCTTCCCGCAGATGATTCTGGAAAACCTCAAGACCGCCGGCGTGCAGCAGGCGCACAAGGAAGACCGCATCACCTTCACCGCGCTCACCCCATGGCCGGGAGAGGGCGCGGTCTGCGCCGAAGGCCGCTATCTGGAAGGCGATATTGAAAAGCGCGCCGGCATTTTCATCGGCCCGGAGTTCGGCACCGTACAGCGCAGCGACCTGGTCGAAGCTGCGCGCGAGTGTGGCGATGCCGGCTTCGATGTACTGATCGCCTGCGCCTTCAACTATGAAGCCATGCCACCGAGTTCAGCAAGTTGGGCCGCATCCCTGTGCTCAAGGCGCGCATGAACGCCGACCTGCACATGGCTGAGGACTTGAAGAACACCGGCAAAGGCAACCTCTTCGTCATCTTCGGCGAGCCCGACATCACCCTGCTGCCCGAACCCGACGGCAAGCTGCGCGTGAAAGTGAATGGCGTGGACGTCTTCAAACCCCAGACCGGCGAAGTCGTCAGCGACGGCGCCGACGGCATCGCCTGCTGGTTCATCGACACCGACTACAACGAAGAAAGCTTCTTCGTCCGCCACGCCTACTTCCTCGGCGCCAACGACCCTTACAGTGCGCTCAAGACCACGCTCAAAGCCGAGATCAACGAAGAAGCCTGGGCCACG
>JAYUGL010000224.1:0-4324 GCA_043738385.1 Sterolibacteriaceae bacterium | reverse complement strand
GTATTCCCATCATCAAGGCGCTGCGCGAAGGGCTGACGGCCAACCGCATCGAATGGATTGCCGGCATCATCAACGGCACCACCAATTTCATCCTCTCCGAGATGCGCGACAAGGGACTGCCCTTTGACGTGGTGCTCAAGGAGGCGCAACGCCTGGGCTACGCCGAAGCCGACCCGACCTTCGATATTGAAGGCGTGGATGCCGCCCACAAAATCACCATTCTTTCCGCCATCGCCTTCGGCATCCCGATGCAGTTCGACAAAGCCCATGTCGAAGGCATCAGCAAGCTCGAAGCCGAAGACATCAAGTATGCCGAACAACTCGGCTATCGCATCAAGCTGCTGGGCATCACCAAGCGCAAGGAAAATGGCATTGAACTGCGTGTGCACCCCACACTGATTCCCGCCCGCCGCCTGATCGCCAATGTCGAAGGCGCGATGAACGCCGTGCTGGTGCAGGGCGACGCCGTTGGATCCACGCTCTACTACGGCAAGGGTGCTGGTGCAGAACCGACGGCCAGCGCGGTGATCGCCGATCTGGTCGACGTGACCCGCATGCACACGGCTGACTCGGCCCATCGCGTGCCGCATCTGGCGTTTCAGCCAGACGCGTTGCACAACACGCCGATCCTGCCGTTGTCTGAAGTGGAAACCGGCTACTACTTGCGGCTGCGGGTGGAGGACAAGCCGGGGGTGCTCGCCGACATTACCCGTATCTTGGCCGACCAGCAGATTTCCATCGACGCCATGATCCAGCGCGAACCGGGCGAAGGCGAAGATCAGACCGACATCATCATATTGACCCATGTGACCCGGGAAAAGAACGTCGATGCGGCGATTGCCAAAATCGAAGTGTTGCCGGTGGTAAAGCGAAACGTGATTCGTCTACGCATGGAAGATCTGGCCGGCTGAAAGGTGCGGTACAAAAAACAAGAACCAGCCAAAGGCCGGTTGTGTGTGAATCCCGCCAGCGCATTCGAATTGTTTTGCCTCGTACCTGTAGCCCATGGGGCATGCTTGTCACAATGCTGCTGTTTATGGTTGCGGTGACCTATCTGCGGGGTTATCGCTATGGCTGCCGAGGATGCCGGGAATGATGTAAGCCGTCGTGGTCGCATGCCACGCAAACGCCTTCGATCAAGTCCGTACAGAATGTAGTGAAGTTTTCGAGATTGAACTAAAGAAAACCTTTTTCTGGCCGTAATGGGACATTGGCTGATTTTGGCCCGGAATCACTAAACTCCAGTTCAAGTCACTCAACAAACCGACAATCCGTGAATTTCTGACGTTTTCATAGAAAATGCCAACAATTTGTTTGACAAGCGCCAGTGCGACGTTTGATACTGAAAGTCCCAAATCTTCAGGAATAGACGTGATCGAAGCCGCTAAACTCAGCTACGGATTGGAGCCGGGCGTGATGCTTGCGTCGCCGCGCGGCTTACGCTATCCGACCACACCGCTCGAACAATTGGCGCGTATGGGCAGTCATTTATTCGATGTGGATGTTTGCGTCGTCCTTTTGCCGGGTGAACCGCATTGGATGCGAACAATCGGAGAACTCATTGAGCGTGAGGGGGGAACGCCTCATCGGCGGTTCGGCCAACACACTGCGGTACTGATTCCGGATACCTTTGTTTTTCCTGCGTTGAAGGCCAACCCTCTGGTTTCACGGGATCCCGGAATTCGATTCGTGGCGCACGCACAACTAATCGCCGACGATGAAAAGGCGACGCTGGAGGTTTTTTTAGGGGATCGTGAACCTCACATCTGGACCGACGAGCGTGCATCGCTGTTTGGCGATTTTCTGGCAATTTGCAACGAAATTTTGAATGCTGGTTCGCAAGAGCGTGAATTGCTTGATCTGATTGAGGAGAGCAAACAGCTTCGCCGCTTGGCGACGGTGGACCAACTGACGGGTCTTTGGAATCGAAATTCCATTTTGAGTACCCTCGATCGCGAATTGGAACGGTGCTTTCGCGAGCGGCTTCCAATTTCGGTCATTGTTGCCGATCTGGATCATTTTAAAAATGTAAATGACCGGCACGGGCACTTGGCAGGCGATTCAATACTTGAAGAAGTTGGCAGGCGATTGCGTCGTGCCGTGAGAAACTACGATGCGGTGGGTCGCATAGGTGGGGAGGAATTCCTGATCGTAATGTCGAGTTGCGATGAAGTGGTTGCCGCCTCTGTGGCCGAACGAATTCATGACGTGATTCGAAGCGAACCGATGCCCGTCGGCGAAACTCGAATCAACGTCACCATCAGCCAGGGTTTGGTGACCTATTCCGGTGAAGAAAGGATGAGCCCGGCGGAGCTTTTCGAGAAAGCCGACAAGGCGCTGTATTTGGCGAAAGTTAAAGGCAGAGATGGCATACAAAGAGACACAGACACAAGATCGCGTCATTGATGCGCGGTTATCTTGAAATCACAGGCAGTATCGGCGTTGATCAGCGGAAAGATTCTGGGGAGTTAGCGATGAGAAAATTGGGTGGAAACGCACTTTTGTGGCACTCAAGCGAGTCACGGCGCGATAGGCCTTCTGTGCGAGGCAATGCCGTCGATGGTCTGAAACTCCCTGAAGGAGAGGGTGGAGGAACTATTTTAAGTCGGCCGCATGACCAGCATCGCTCAACTGAGCAATACGGCACTGGAAGCAGAGTATTGAAGCCGGTCCGCGAATATCATCATCAATCAGCCAATTTCGAATTGCCGCCAATGTCCTCCAGCGCATTGACCATCGTTGTCATTGATGATCAGTCAACGGGAAGGCTGATCATCTCGGAAATACTCGCCGGTGTTGCTCCGGACGCACAAGTGATTGCTTTTGAAGAACCTTTCGACGCGATCACCTATGCTGAAACACATCAAGTGGACCTCGTGCTGACCGACTACAGGATGCCATCGATTGACGGCATCGAAACCATACGGCGGCTTCGGGCGATCAGCCATATGGCCGAAGTACCGATCATATGCATAACAATCGTCGATGACCGCGAAATAAAGTACCGGGCGTTGGAGGCGGGCGCCACCGATTTTCTTAAGCGGCCACTAGATCCATTTGAATGCGCAGCCCGGTGCAAGAATCTTTTGAGCCTGCGGCGACAGCAATTGCTCAATCACGAGTACACCGAGAATCTCGAAGATCGCGTGGACCGGGTGACCCGGGAAATGCGGGTCAGCGAAATGGAAACACTTTTGCGGCTCGCCCGCGTCGCCGAACAACGCGACAGCTTTACCGGCCTGCATCTGGTCAGAATGGCGAAATATTCGGTGCTGCTGGCACGCGAATGTCAATGGAATGCAGATAGTCTGGATATCCTTGAATTGGCTGCGCCGCTACATGATGTCGGAAAGATCGCGATTCCGGATGAAATTCTTCAGGCTCGGCGCCGTTTGACTGACGAAGAAATGACAGTCATGCGCACACATGCAGAGATAGGGCACGCCATGCTGGAAGGAAGCCCATCACGTTACCTGCAAATGGCTGCCTCCGTCGCCAGAAGTCACCACGAAAAATTTGATGGGAGCGGCTATCCCAGCGCCCTGGCGGGGGAGCAAATTCCGATCGAAGCCAGAGTCGTCGCAATTGCCGACGTCTATGATGCTCTGACTTCCAAGCGTCATTACAAAGCGGCCTGGACCGTTGAAGAGGCTACCGATCACATGTCGGCCGAATCTGGGCGGCATTTCGATCCGCTGCTGCTCACCAAGTTTTTTGCATGCAAGGACGAACGAGAGCAAATTCGTCTGGCCTTTGGTGACCCAGTCTCTGAGACTGATTAATGCGCGTTGCCCCGATACATATACTAACTACGAATCTATTTTCTTGAGGCAATCAAGGTGCACCAAGTAACCAGAGGCGGGGATCAATCATGACATTATTAGCGCAACTCCCTTCTCCAAGGGACTTGGGGGCCAGCATCAAGACTCAAGCCAAAGTCCGCGCCTTGTTTGGTCTGCCGATTCTCATATTGGGCAGCGCAAAGCTTTACCACTTGGGTGCGAGTTATTGGGTCGGAGTAGTTGCGCTGGCTATCGTTGCCTATATCCTTTTGATGGCATTTTTTGCGTATCGGTCACGTCCTGTTTCTGCGGCGCGTCTAGTATTGATCAGCGCAGTGCTGGATCCGGTAATGCAATCCGCATGGCTTCCAATGATGAATGAGTACGGAGGCTTGGTGGTCGGCTTCTATATATTCACTATTCTCGGCTATGGTTTCCGTACAGGCGTGAAGCTCATGCGGATATGCCAGATTGTTTCGGTCGTGGGCTTTACAGTAGTCCTGTTTGTGGTCCCGTTCTGGAAAGTAAATCCCATTATCTGG
>JAYUGL010000223.1:0-4326 GCA_043738385.1 Sterolibacteriaceae bacterium | reverse complement strand
AGGGTTCCAGAGGACGAGGAACGTGAAGGTCTGGACATCACTTCACACGGCGAGACGGCATACAATCATTAGTCACGTCGCATAAACCTTGCTTTGATTGGGGCACCTTCGGGTGCCCCTTTTTATTGCTCTGACGAATGGCGCTCTTAATTGACTAAGTCAATGGACTAAGTCACAATTGCCTCCTTCGATCTGAAGGGTTTAACCCATGCTCATTAACGTACACGACGCAAAAACGCATTTCTCAAAATTGCTTGAACAAGCACACGCCGGGCAAGAAATCATTCTGGCCAAAGCGGGCAAGCCGTATGCACGCATGGTGCCGCTCGCGCCTGTTGCGCCGAAGCGCCAGCGTGGGCGCGTGAAAGCCATTGTCGACGATGCATTTTTCGACCCGCTTCCCGATGCCGAACTTGACGCATGGGAATCGCGTTGAAACTTCTGCTCGACACGCACGCGCTGCTGTGGTGGTGGTGGTGGAAAGATGATCCGCGCCTTTCAAAACGCGCGGCCAAGGCAATCGCTGATGAAACCAATACCGTTCTGGTCAGTGCCGCGAGCGCCTGGGAAATCGCCACCAAACATCGCATCGGCAAATTGTCCGGCGCCGAGCGCGCGGTCAAGGATTTCAACCAGCTCGTCGTCGCCGACGGATTTCTGCACCTTGCTGTTTCCTTTCAGCATGCCGTCAAGGCGGGCGGCTTCGCCTTCGAACATCGCGACCCATTTGATCGGATGCTCGCCGCACAAGCAATCATCGAAGGCGCGACACTGGTGACCAATGATGGCGCGATGAAACTAACCCGCGCGAAGTGCTTTTGGTAACGATGCAGATGCCATTTTTTTCAACGCAATGACTGGAGGCTATTCGCGGCAACATTTATTTATGCCCCAAACACCGCGCCAAATGGCGTTCTGCAACATTGGCGCGGGGCTTCAGCGATGTGAGGATTACTCCCCTTTCTCCACCGCCACCGCATTATCCTTCGGTCGCCGGTCGATCAGCTTGTTGAGCGGATCAATCCCCGCCTTTGCCGGCTTCTTGTCGACCACCACCACGATTTCGTTTTCTTCTTTTTCGAACTTGCGCTTTTCAAGGAAGATCGGCACGCCTTTTTCATCCAGCACGCCGACATCGATCCAGTCGGTCAAAGCCACATCCTCTTCCTTGCCGAGTTTGTCGGCGCGACGTTTCTTGGCGGTGATGTTCATCGTTACTTCATATTTGCCGCCGGGCAATTCCTTGTAGCTCGCCTTGGTGGTGCGGTTATCGTAGAGGATGATGTTCTCGAACATATCGTCGATCACGGATTGCAGCTCGGGCGGCGTGACGGCGCGGATGTGCTTGATCAGCATGGTCGCGTTCGGATATGGTGGGCCCTTGAACGCGGTCTCGTCGCGAAACGCCTTGATGGCGCGATTCAGCTTGTCTTCGCCGATGTAATCCTGCAGCGCATACATCACCACACTGCCCTTGTTGTAATGGATGTATTGCTGGTTCTCGACGCGGCCCAGCGGCACTTCTTTTTTCTGCTCGAAAGCGCGACCCGTGAGATAGCGATCCATTTCATAGCTGAGAAATTTCTGCATCTTGGCCTCGCCGTACTTGCGCTTCATCACCATCAGCGCTGAATACTGTGCCAGCGTTTCAGACAGCAGCGTTCCACCCTGCACATTGCCACCAATCACCTGATGCGCCCACCATTGATGCGCGGCTTCGTGCGCAGTGATGTAGTAGGGGTAATCGATATCCTTGTCGTCGCCTTCGCGCACGCGGGCGATGAAGCCGATGCCTTCCGAATACGGGATGGTGTTCGGGAACGCCTGGGCGAAGCTGGCGTAACGCGGGAACTCGATGATGCGGAATTGCTTGTGCTGATAGGGGCCGAATGCATCGCTGTAATACGCCAGCGACGCCTTGACGGCGGCAATCATGCGCGCAACGTTGTATTCATGGCCGGGTTGGTAATAGACCTCGATGGCGACATCGCGCCACTGGTCTTTTTTAACCGCATATCGCGCCGACTGGAAGGCGAAGAAATTCAGGATCGGCACATCCATCTTGTAGCTGAAGTAGTGACGGCCGCCCTCCTTCCATTCCTTCTGCAAATAGCCTGGCGCGATCGCGATCTGGTCTTCCTCGGTACTGACCGTGGTTTCGAAATCGATCCAGTCGGCATCGTTGGTGATGTAGTTGTTTTTCAACCCTTCCGGATCGTCGCGGTCACGCATGCGTTCTTTCGGCGCCAAGCCGTACTTCTTGCGATCCTGATCACGCTCCAGCTCGGCGCGTTCCTGATAGCCGATCAACGGCAAGACGCTGCTGCTATTGATGAAACTGCCGTTGTAAACCACTTGGGTATTCGAGCCAGAATTGGCGAAACCATGCGTCGGCAATTCAATGTCAAACGACAGCGTCGTTTCCTCGCCCGGCGCCAGCGGCGTCTTCAAGCGGTATTGGCGCACGCCCATTTTTTGATTGTGTTGCGCCAGTTCCGCCGGGGTGGCGAATTCCAGCTTGTGGTAAATCAACTTGTCGGCCTGCAAAAAATTCAGCCACACCTCGCTGACCGGAACCTCGTTTTTATTCTTCAGCCGATAAGTGCCGGCCATGCGCACCCGTTGCTCGGACGGGAACAACTGCGTGTCGACGTTGACGGCGATGATGCGCGGCTGCGGTGTTTTGGCGAAAGCCTTGTATTGTTTTTCGTACTCCACCTGCTGCTTCTGCCCGGCCGCCGTGGTCAGGTATTCATTGAGCACATTGGTGTTGTAGAAAATATAACCGCCGAGTGCCACGAAGCAAATCGCGGACGCGGTAGCTGCCAGTGCAACACCGCCGCTGATGCGGCCCCGCGCCACGCTGAGCCGCTCGCGCCAGCCACTGACGGTGCCGCGGGTCCACATCAGGTACGCCGCGATCAGCAGCAGGACAGCACCTGCCGTCCAGTACGACATGAAAACAAACGCACGCGGCAGAAAGTGGCCATAGCCATTCATGTCGGAGTAAGTTACCGGCGGAATCGAGCCGAACTTGTAAAGGTTGTGCTCAAAACCGAGCAAGCCGGAAAAACTGATCGCGATGTAGTACACGATCATGATGAAGTGACCGAGATATTTCTGGTTGACCACGCTGTGCACGGCAATCGCCAGCGCGCAGATCAGCCAGTATTCCGGCAACTGCAGAACAAATAATTCTTTCACATACAGGCCAAGCTCAAAATGGTAATAACCTTTGAATGTCTGGATGACGATTCCGCACAGCATCAGCAACGCTTGCAGCAGGACTGGCACCAGCATCAGCGCCAGCAGTTTGGCGCTCAGCGGCAACCAGGTCGGTGACGGTGCGGCATCGACAATCTGGTCCAGGCGGTTATCGCGTTCGCGCCACATCAGCTCACCCGCATAGAAGGTGATGATGATGAGCATGAACAGGCTGAAGCTGCCGCCGAGCAAACCGGTCATCTGGTATGTCACCGGCCAGGTAGTGGTGCCATAAAAGCTACCCAAGGTGGTCGAGGCCAGCCCGAGAAACAGCAAGCCGGCGAACACGAGTACTCCAAAATAAATGTTCTTGACGGTCTCGCGCAGATTGAGCCAGATGAGCTTGGGCAATAGTGTCAAACCGCTAACCCGGGCGGGCACGAATGGTCCAGTGACTAGCACTGGTGCGGCTTCCAGGCCGGTTGCCGCATCAGGCTCCAGCCGCTTCGGCGTGTTCGCCGCGTTGCCCTCGGCGGCGAAGCGCGCGAAAGAAAAGCGCAGATAGCAGCTGACGATAACAACGACGGCGATGCCCAACCACAGCAACCGGTTCCACAGCAGCACACCTTCCAGTGGAATCAGCCGTGTGTTGCGATCAGCCACCGTCCAGTATTCGGAAATGCGGCCGATCGCCACACTGCCAAAGGGATCGATCAATGAAGCGATGGTTTTATTGTCGAGATCGCGCAGCAGCTGCAGCGCAATCAGGTATCCGATCAGACACAGCACACTGCCGACATACACCGGCAACATCTTGCGCGTCAGTGCGGCGATGGCGAAAAACAGGCTGCCGATCAGCAGCGCGTTGGGCAGCAGTAACAGCACATAGGGCCACAAGTAAGCGGCAAGGCGATTCGGTCCGAGGCGTTCCGCGTCCATACCCGGCAACAGCGTGGCCAGCCAGGCACCCAGACCGATCGAGGCAAAAATCGCCAGCACCACCAGGAAGGCACCAATGAAGCGCCCGCCGAGATAATCGAGCTTGGAAATCGGTGAAGTAAAAAAGAAATAGTGGGATCGGTATTCGTAATCCTGCTGCACGGCGCGGCCCATCACGGTGGC
>JAYUGL010000222.1:0-4328 GCA_043738385.1 Sterolibacteriaceae bacterium | reverse complement strand
CGAACGCGACTCCATCATAAAGACGCATTTGGCGGGCAACCATAATCAACCATTGGCTGCATGACTCAGGCGACAACTACCTTGACGCGCGCCGTTAGTGAGCGCAGCGATATGTCAGATTGACGGCTCTAGCAATAAATGGATCGGCCAACCAAGTGAGCGTGCTGCTCACGAAATCGCAAGCTTGATATACGCGGGCGACGTGGTGTATGGAATTTTCATCATCCCCGGTGGTACGGTAACCGGCCCAAAATTCCGATATCGAGTCTATGCCGGAGGGGCTGAAGGGGTCGATCTCGAAGAGGATGTCCCGGGTCGTCGTTTGCACGATCTGACGCAATTGGTTTGAATCTCTCCCCCCATGTTTTCGATGTTGATCCAAGGGACGACTTGTCTCTTTGATTCCTTTTATTGCCTAGATCAGCGTTAATCTATTGCTTTAATACGAGTCGTTTGTATCTTTGCAAAGTCAGATTTCGTTAAAGACTCATCCAAGAAGAATTCGACATTGCCTAATTTGAAGTGATTCTGGGAGCAAACGCGACCACCCGCAACCAACAAAAGGCTTAGCGACTACTAAGCCCTTTGTGTTTTAGCCAGCTGCGGTTCAGTCGCTCGCTCGCGCAATGTTGACCGGAATCGCCGACATGCGCGGCATTGAATTCAGCGGTTCGACGTCGCGATCGATGGAAATGAGCATGTTGGTCGATGCCCCGTGCGTCGCGGTGTCCCTGGTCTCGCCGGGCAATGGCCCCCACGCATGCGCCATCGACACGACGCCGCGGCGCAGTCCCGGATCGGCCTGAACAATCGCCGAAATGGATGCGTGATCGGACGTGATCTTGATCCGGTCGCCGCTATTCAGCCCGTACGCCGCCAGATCCTCGGGATTCAGAAAGGCAGGATTGTAGGGATTGCGCTTGCGCGTGGTCGGCAGGAACATGCCGACAGTGTTGTAGAAATCGCGCATCCGTCGTGACGAGAGCAGATGTGTGAACTGCTGTTCGCCATTTGGCCGCTTGGTGGCGCCGAGCTCTGCCGCGAGTGCACGGATTTCCGCTGCCACGTCTTCCGGCACCACGTCGAAGGTTGCCGTAGCTTCTGGCCGTGTTGGCAGCACGGTAGTCTGGGCTTCGTAATAGATCTTGCCCGATGGATACTTTTTTATTTCCTCCAGTGACGCCAGAGGATGCTGGGTACGCATGGCGAGAAGCTGGTCGTTGGTCGGCCCCTTGTCCATGTCCAGCGTATTGCCGGAGAAGACCATGGTCTTGCCCAGGCGCTTGGCCAGGGACCAGAAGAAGTACCACTCCTCGATCACCTCTGAATCCTTGGGTGGCTTGAGCAAGGCGGGGGCGTACTGCACCCATGGCTCGGGGAAGAAGGCAAAACCGTAGGCGCTGACCGGCAGGTCGGAACGTTCGTATTGCAACAGCGGCGGGAAGATGTAGTCGCATAACTTCGCCGTGTTGGTCATGTAGGGTTCCACCGCAACCTTGAACTCCAGCGCATCGAAGGCGCGCTGCATCTTTTGCTGATCGGGCATCAGGTTGGCGAGGTTGCCGCCACAGGAGATCAGGCATTTCACCTGGCCGGGACCGGGGGTGAGAATTTCGTCGGGCAACGTGCCGGTCGGCCTTTCGCCGATGATCATGCCGACACCGCGGATACGGCTGGGCGGCACCTTCCATGAAGTACGCGGCGGCGGAATCACTTCGGCACGGAAAGGCTCGGATGGCACCATCATGTCGAGGCCCAGCACCTTGTCGCCGGCACGCAGAAAGCGACCGCAGATGACGTTGAGGGTATCGGCCAGATGCTGCATGAGGTTGGAGTGCGGCGCCATGCTGGGGCCGGTGCCGGTGTAAACACGGCCCTGCGTCGAATCGCGGGCGAAGAGTTCGGCAACGCGGCGCAGGTCGCCGGGTTGGAGCTTGGCACGGGCTTCGACGACGGCTTCGGTGAAGGGCTCGACGGCTTGGCGCAATGCCGTCATTGAAGCTGCACCGACGTAGCGTTCGCAGAACGTTTTGTCCTCCCAGCCTTCTTTCAACACCATGCGAATCAGGCTGGCGAGAATGAATGCGTCGTTGCCGGGCAGCGGCTGGATAAGCACGTCGGCGTGGGTGGCGGTCTCGGTCTTGCGCGGATCGATGACGATGACCTTGAGGCCGCGGGCACGCTCCGCATTGAGTCGGTTGGTCGGCTGTGAATGGAGCATGCCGAGCAGGCCGTGAGAAAGCAACGGGTTGGTGCCGAGCAGAAGAATCACGTCGGCCTGCGCCAGTTGCAGGTTACCGCCAGCCCAGCCACCCAGGCGCTCGAATGCAAGTACCTTGGCGGATTGATCGATCGTGAACGCGGTGAAGTTGGAGCGCGAACCGATGGCGTTGAGGAAACTGGCCTGCGTGGTAAAGGCAGTGGCGTTGTATTGGGCGCCGTTGCCGAAGTAGACGCCGACTGCATCGGGGCCGTCGCGCTGCATGATCTCGGCAAGTTTGGCGGCAACTTCGTCGAGCGCCTGCTCGACGGGAATCTGCTTGAAGCTGCCGTCGGGCTGGCGCTTCAGCGGGTGCAGCAGCCGGCTCTCGCCGTGGTGCGCCTCTTCCGCCTGCAAGCCCTTGAAGCAGGCATAACCCTGTGACAGCGGATTGTCCTTGTCGCCGCGGATGTCGACGATCTTGTTGGTCTCGTCGTCGATCTTCAACTGCATGCCGCAGTGACCGAGACAGATGCGACAGAATGAGCGACCTTCACGGATAGCCATTGGGTAAGTCTCCTCGTTTTATTAATATTCTTAGTATGCCTGCTAAATTACTTTAGGGCTACGAGAAGCTACCGACCGGTAGTCTTGGTGGCGAGAGCAGAACATGACAGAGGTGCGCCTGCCCGGCCACAAACAGATGAGACGGCGGAGCTCAGCCCGCCAGCGCCGGATAGTCGGTGTACCCCTCGCCGTCGCCGCCGTAGAGCTTGTCGGCCCGCAGTTCGTTGAATGGCGCGTTGTCTTTGAGCCTGCGCACCAGATCGGGATTGCTGATGAAGGGGCGGCCGAACGCCACCAGGTCGGCCTTGCCGGAGGCGACTGCTTCCATGCCCGTGGTGCGGGTGTAGCTGTTGTTGACGAGCCAGGCACCCGGGAAGCGTTTGTGCAAGGCTGCGTAATCGAATTCGGGAGCGCCTTCCGGTTGTCGCGGGCCACCGGTTTCGCCTTCGATCACATGAACATAGGCGAGACCCATCGGCGCCAATTGTTCCACCACGTAGCCATAGAGCGCTTGCGGATTGCTGTCCAGCTCACTGCTGTTGCCGAAGCTGGTCATCGGGCTGATGCGTACACCCGTACGCGCGGCACCGACTTCCTCACATACTGCCTGCATGACTTCAATGAGTAGCCGCGCACGGTTGGGGATGCTGCCGCCATAGGGACCGCTGCGGTCGTTGATGCTGTCGCGCAGGAACTGCTCCAGCAGATAGGTGTTGGCGGAATGGACTTCGACGCCGTCAAAACCTGCCTGCAGAGCACAGCGCGCGGCATGGCGATATTCCGCGATCACGCACGGCAGCTCATCGTCACGCAAGGCGCGCGGGGTGGACACTGGTACAAAACCGTCGCGTGTAAAGGTCTTTGTCCGCGCGGGTTTGCTGGTGGATGAGACCGGCGCAACGCCGTTGGGCAGCAGCGATGAATGCGAAATGCGCCCGACATGCCACAACTGGATCACGATCTTGCCGCCCACGGCATGCACGCCGTCGGTGATACGACGCCATGCCTCGACCTGCTCGGCCGAATAGATGCCCGGCGTATCGAGGTAACCCTGCGCCATCGGGCTGATATGGCTGGCTTCGGTAACGATCAGCCCGGCACTCGCGCGCTGACGGTAGTGCTCCGCCATCGTCGCGGTAGGGATGCCGCCAACGGCCCGGTTGCGCGTCAATGGCGCCATGACGATACGATTGGCCAGCGAAATGTCACCGACCCGGATGGGGTCGAACAGGGAAGTCACAGGTGTTTCTCCTTCAAGGGGTTGGTGCAGGAGGGATCGAACAGGTCATGCATATTCTGCATCACTTTCGGATCACCGCCCCGGGAGATGGAGATATCTTCATCTCCAGAGTCGCCGGGTTATACGAATTACGCTTGCGCAACCTCAAGCACGATTCATCGTCCTTTAGGCACTGCCTTTTTTGGCGGTGCCCTCTTCTTCATGGCTGGGCTTTTGATCGGGGCGGGCTGCAGCACAGTCATCGCCCGATCAACGATGGAGGCTGCGGCCGTGGACAGATTGCGGGGCCGCCGATAGAGCAGCGACGTGATGATGATCTGG
>JAYUGL010000221.1:0-60011 GCA_043738385.1 Sterolibacteriaceae bacterium | reverse complement strand
ACCGCGATCTTGCCGTCGAGTTCAAAATATTGCAGGGCGGTCTGCAGGGTCTTCCCCGATTTCCGGCCGGTATAGGTCAGCATCAGGGTCTTGACCGGACCACCGGGGGCACCGATCACGATCGGATCCCACCAATGGGCCGCTTCCGGATCCGTGCGGTAGAGCTCGAGATGCACATTCAACGTCTCCATCACCACATCCGGCACTGCCTTCAACTCGTTCACCTTGGTATCGGTGCCGAGATACTCCTTGAGTTGATCGTTGGCCATCTGAGCCCTCCTCTGGTGTTGGTAATAAATTTTCTGGTGATCAGACCACGACGCCTGCCGAATAGCTCTTGCCCTTATAGGCAACGCCAATATCGCCCGCCACATGGAAGGCGACCAGTTCGCGATGCGTGATACGCCAGCCCTCGGGGCACAGCTTCAGCTTGTCTGTGTATTCACCCCAAACGGTCATCGTCTTGCCTTCATGGACGCCGCTACCGGCATGGGTGGCCTGAAGATAGCACTTGGCGCCGGCCTCGCCGCCATTCAGGGTGATCCGGAAATTGGTCACCATGTGCTGGGTCCGACCAATGGAACCCAGGAAGCTCTCAACCACATCGATGATCGCCTTTCTGCCATGGAAGCTGCCGAGTCCGCGGTACTCAGCAACTCCCTCAGGCGTAAACACGTCGGCCAGCCCCGCCGGCTTTCGCTCGTCAATCACCGTGGCGTAGCGGATCAGGACCTGCCTGATCCTTGCCTCTTGCAGCAAAAAATCCTGGTCGATTTCGGACATGTCGATACTCCTCCGGTTGGTGTGAATGGTGGGCGTGATACGTCCTCAGGTTATCTGGACGTTAGCGGCCGCTTCGACAACTCACTATGCATAAAGGAACACGAGGTGCCTTGCAACCAAAGGGCTCAGCACCGCGATTGTTTCAGCTGTGAACGCTAAATCGACGTATAGCCGCCGTCAATCAGGATGCATGAACCAGTGATGAACGACGACTCATCGCTGCCAAGAAAGAGGGCGAGATTCGCCACTTCGGAGGCTTCGGCCATGCGCCCCATGGGTGTCGCCTGATTGACGATTGCCATCAGCGTCTCATCCAGCGCTGCGGTCATGCCGGTCTTGATCGCGCCCGGCAGAATCGCATTGACCCGAATTTTTTTGGCCGCATACTCCACTGCGGCAACCTTGGTCATCATGCAGACCGCTGCTTTCGCGCCGCAATAAGCGATCTCCTTGTTGAATGCAACGACGGCCGCCATGGATGAAGTGCTGATGATGGATCCACCACCTTGTTTGAGCATGATGGGGATGGCGTAGCGAATTCCCAGAAATGCAGACTTCCCGTTGACCGCCCATACCTCGTCAAACCCTTCTTCGGAATATTCGCCGGACACGCTCAACTCGCCCTGGATCGAGGCGTTGTTGTAGAGAATGTCGAGACGGCCGAAAGTTGAAACCGCCTTGGCCAGCATGGCCTGCACGTCCTTGCTTTTGGAAACGTCGGCGTGGAAAGGCAGGCAACTTGCACCAATACGCTTGGCCACCTCTTCCTGCTTGCCGGAAATATCCACGGCGACGACCTTCGCGCCTTCGCGGCAAAACAGTTCAGCCGATGCGGCGCCAATGCCGGAACCCGCACCGGTGATGACTGCTACCTTTCCTGCAAGTCTGCCTGCCATTTCTCTTCTCCTTGTGTTTTATGAATCGATGCCCGTTGGCGGAAATTTCTCAAGTCCCATTGCGGGCATTCAGGGAAAGAGTTCGGAAGCCAACCGTTAGTTCATGGTTGCCGACAGGTTGACATCCATTTCTTGAGGTACGGTCGCGACGAATGAAGGCCGTGCTGCCAGGGCATCCACGTAGCGCGTCAGGTTCGGGTAACGTCCGCGCCAGCGCAGGATGTCGATGTTGGGGCAATATCCGGCGGGAACGAGGAACTCGCAAAGCAGGAGCGTGGTGGCGATCGCGATGTCGCCAAGATCGATGGGCTGGTCATCGGCGATGACGCGGTGCGCCACCATGCGATCCAACTCGGTCAGCACGCCCTTGACCTTGCGCTCCTGCCGGCCGATCCAGGGGGCGCTGGGCTCTGGACGATGGTTTTCCATGATGATGGATTGAAACACTTCCATCAGCCGTTCGCCGAGCAGTTGACGCAACTTGGCTTCGAGCAGGGCGTCGGTGTCGGTCGGCAGCAGCGCCGGTTTGGGAAAGCGCCGTTCGAGCCATTCGAGGATATAGACCGAGTCGTAGATACAGTTGCCATCTTCCTCGACCAGGATTGGCAACTGCTCAAGCGGGCTGTATTCCGGCGTGCAGGTCTGGTCGCCCCATGGCACGTCATACTGGACCTTGTAATCGATCCCCTTTTCGATCAGGGCGATGGCGACCTTGCGGCCGAAGGGGCTGGGGCGGGCATTGATCAAGGTAAAGGCCATGGCATGACTCCTGTTGATTGGACATTGTGGCGTACTCCGCCGACGATATCGGGATTGAACTCATGTTCAGGGCAACTGCTAAGCGATGTATCCACCATCGGCGACCACCGCCGCGCCCGTCATGAAGGATGACTCGTCGCTGGCGAGGAAGAGCGCGATATCCGCGATTTCCGAGGGCTTGCCAATACGGCCCATGGGCATTCCCTGCAATGCCATGGTGATGTATTCCTTGGGCATGCCCATGCTCAAACCGGTCTCTACCGTGCCCGGACAAATCGCGTTGATGCGAATATTTTGTGCCGCATATTCGACCGCGGCGGTCTTGGTCAGCATCAGCACGGCGCCCTTCGCCGCGCAATAGGCCGGCATGGTCGGGAATGCGACCAGGGCGCCGATGGACACGGTATTCACGATGACGCCGCCGCCGTTCTTCAAGAATATGGGAATCGCATAGCGCATGCCGAGGAATGGTCCGCGACCGTTGACTGCCCATACCTTGTCGAATTCCTCCTCGCTGTAGTCGCCGGTCTTGCCCAGTTCTCCCGCAATGGCGGCGTTGTTGACCAGAATATCGAGTCGGCCGAAGTGCGAGACCGCAGTATCGAGCATGCGCCGGATGTCTTCGCTTTTTGCGGTATCCACCTGTAGCGGAAGACACGCATCACCCATGGGTTTGGCGACCGCGTTCTGCTTGCCGGAGATGTCGGCGGCAACCACCCTGGCGCCCTCGCGACAGAAACGTTCGACCATCGCAGCGCCCATGCCCGAGCCCGCACCCGTAATCACTGCAACCTTGCCTTGCAAACGTCCTGTCATTTTTGCCTCCGTTGTTTTATTTGGTTGATCCGAAATGCTACTTATGCGCGCGTGGTCGAAGCATCCCACGCCAGTGAAAAGGGTTTGACGGCGGCAACAATGCCGCCGGTATAGCCAACGTCGCAGCCCGGCGCGATAGCGAAATCCGGAATGCGGGAGAGCCATTCTTCCAGCATGATGCGCACCTCGCTGCGCGCCAGGAATGCGCCGGGGCAGGTATGCGGGCCGCTGCCGAAGGTCGAATGGCGGATCGACGTGCGGTCGAAATCGACCGACATTGAATCCGCGTTTTCCTGTTCGTCCAGCCCGTGCAATATCGTCGGCAGCATGATCATCTCGCCCTGCTTCATATGGACGCCTTCGAAATCCATGTCGTGGGTGATTTCGCGACCCACCGTGATCAGGGGGAAACGCCGCAACAGCTCATTGATGGCGGACGGTATGCGGTCTGGGGATTTTTCCAGAACTTGACGCGTTTCCGGACTGCGAGCGAGGAATACCATGACGAAACTGAGAAAGTTGATCACCGTATCCAGTCCACCCACCAACACCTGGATGCACAGATTGGCGGCTTCCGCATCCGTCATGAAGCGATCACCGATCTTGCTGTGGAGCATGCGGGTGATCATGTCGGCGCCGTCCTTGTCGCGCCGCTCGTTGATCATCGGCTCGAGATAGTCGAGGAACAGTTGGGTGACCTCGGCATAGGTCAGCTTGCCGTCGGGGCGGGTGAACTGGTCGACCAGGTATTTCAGTTTCGGCACATCCGACAACGGCAGGTTCACCATTTTCATGAACACGCGGATCGGCAGTTGTTCGGCGAACTCGGTGACGAAATTGCACTGGCCCTTGGCGCGGAACGCTTCGATCAGGTCCACCGCGATTTCACGAATCGAATCTTCGATGGAGCGGATGCGCTTCGGCGACAGATCGTCGTTGAGCAGGTTGCGGAAGGGGCGGTGCTCCGGCGGGTCGAGCGAGATCGGGATCACGCGATAAGCGACCCCCGCAGTCTCCTTGGGTACGAGAATGGTGTGGCTGGAAAAGTTGGCGTAGTCGGCCAGCACCTGGTTGATCAGCTTGCCGCGGATGACCAGCCAGTGGCCGCCGTTCTGCGGGGTCCACAACACATCGGGCAGCCCCGAATCCTGTAGCGCTTTCCACGACTCATGGAAGCCGAGGCCGTCGTGCATGGGCTGGTAAACATCGAAGTCAATGATGCGATCCGGCGAAACATGTTCGGGGTGTTCAAAGACGGCGGCGGTTTGCATGGAGACCTCCTGGTTTTTCGCTGAATGAATTGACGGAACATTCTAAGCGGGTGCTAGTGGAACCGTGACTCTCATTTCGTCAAGGATTTCGGAAACGCTGATCTGGCACGACAGCCGCGAATTGGGTCGTTGCACGCCGGATTCGGCAAGCAGATCGTTTTCGTCCTTGCCCGGCGCGCCCACCGCATCCAGCCACGCATCGTCGATATAGACATGGCAGGTTCCGCAGGAGCGCGATCCGCCGCACGCCGCCTCGACGCCTTCGATGCCGTGGCCGACCGCGGCTTCCATCAGCGACAGGCCGCCGCACGCATTCACGCGCTGCGTTGCGCCATCCGCCTGCACGAAATTGATCCAGACCATGCGCCGATTCCTAGGCCTTGTCCGGCTTGCCGGGCCACTTGCCGTAATGCTGGTTGTGCGCGGCCATGGTGGCAAACATTTCCGCGCCGAGCGAGCCGCGCACCTCCTGCACCATCTTCTTGAGCGGCCCGCGCAGGATCTGCGTGTTGACGCGACGCAGGATGCGGTTGCGGGTAGCGAAGCTTTCGCCAAGTTCGCGGGCGCGGGCGTAGATCTTGTCCCTGGGCATCACCTCGTTGACCATGCCCCAGTCCAGCGCCGTCTGGGCATCGATCTCCTGGCCGGTCAGCAAGGCATAGTTGGAGCGCTTGTAGCCCATCGCCATGCGGAACGCGACCTGGATGCCGTCGCCCGCGGCCCAGTTGAGATTCATGTGCGGATCAGCGATGGTCGCTTCCTCCGCCATCAACGTGATGTCGCACAGCAACGCGATTTCGGTGTGGATGCCGGCGCCGTTGAGCACGCCGATGGTCGGCACCTCGATGTCGTTGACGATGGATTCGACCATGCGGCAGCCGTCGTAATAGATGTGCTCATAGGACAGCCAGAACAGGCTGTCGGGGTCGTTGCAGATTTCCTCCTGCGCGGGCTGGTTGGTGAAGCCGGCGAGGGCCGCGATATCGGTATTGAGCGGCAGCGGCGGAATCTTCTGGTGTTTGAAAAAATCATCACCGGTGCCGCCGAGGATGAACACTTCGTTTTCCACATCGCGCCCGGCCTCCTTCAGCATCTCGGGAATGGAGCGATGCATCACCAGGGTCCACGGCGCGGTGTCGCCGTTTTCGTGCCACTTCACCAGCAGCACGCCACTTTCGCTGCGCTCGAAGGTGAAGATGTCGCGATACTTTTCCGCGTAGTCGGCCAGCTTGGGCAGCGCCGGCATGCCGGGCAGTGTTTTGACGGGTGGCATTTTGTTCTCCTCTTGTGTGGCGCGGTTCAATACGACTTCGGCAGGCCCAGCACTCTTTCGGCGATGTAGCACAGCATCAGTTCGCGCGTGACCGGCCCCATGCGCGGCAGCAGGCACTCGCGGAAATAGCGCTCGACGTGGAACTCCTTGGCATAGCCCATGCCGCCATGCACACGCACGGCACGGTCGCAGGCGGTGAAGGCGGCTTCCGCCGCGAGATACTTGGAGGCATTGGCGTAGGCGCCGCAGGGCTCACCGGCGTCGTGCTGGCGCGCCGCTTCCCATACCATCAGGTCGGCGGCTTCGAGTTCCATCCAGCTTTCGGCCAAGGGATGCTGGATAGCCTGGTTTTTCCCGATCGGACGGCCAAAAACGTGCCGTTCGCCGGCATAGGCAACCGCCTTGCCCAACGCGCGGCGGCCGATGCCGACGGCTTCGGCCGCGACCAGGATACGCTCCGGATTGATGCTATCGAGCAGGATCTTGAATCCCGCGCCTTCCGCGCCGACACGGTCGTTTTCCGGCACCGGCAAGTCCTCGATGAACACTGAATTCGAATCGACCGCGGCGCGCCCCATTTTTTCGATTTCGGTGACCTGGATGTAGTCGCGGTTGAGGTCGGTGTAGAACAGGGTCATACCGTCGGTCGGCCGGGCGCATTCCTCAATCGGTGTGGTACGCGTGATCAGCATGATCTTGTTCGCTGATTGCGCCGTGGTCGTCCACACCTTCTGGCCGTTGATGACATAGCGGCCGCCTTTTTTGACGGCTCTCGTTGTGATATGCGTCGTATCCAACCCGGCATCGGGTTCCGTAACAGCAAAGCAGGTTTTGTCGGTGCCGGCAATGAGCGGTGGCAGCATGCGCTTTTTTTGCTCTTCGGTGCCGTGGACCACGATGGAGTGTGGCGCAAAAACATTGACATGTATCGACGAACAGGCGGCAAACACACCGGCCGAATTTCCCACCGTCTGCATCATCAGGGCGGCCTCGGTAATGCCGAGCCCCGAGCCGCCGTATTGCTCCGGCATGGTGATGCCGAGCCAGCCGGCCTGCGCCATCGCGGTGCGAAATTCGTCGGGGAAGCGATGCTCGCGGTCAAGGGTGAGCCAATACTTGTCGTCGTAGCGATTGCAGATGTCCTCCACGGCATCCTTGATCTGCTGCAGTTCCGGTGTCATGCGCAATGCCATTTTTATCTTGCCTCCTGCGTGAGTATTGCTTTGTTCGTCATGTCGCGGCGCATCGCGTCAACTTGTCGCGCGCTGCCAATGCTTCAGGCACCGCCACCGGTGCTTCGAGCAGAATCTGGCCGAAGGTTTTGCCCTGCGGATCGATGCGTAGCGATGCCAGACCGCCGCCGCCCAGTGCATTGCGCAGCTCAAAGATGAAAGCATGCGTACCCGGCACATCGTGACGGACGACATTTCCACGCAGGAAATGCTTGAACTGTTCGGCCACCGTTGCAGCGGATACAGCGCGGGCGATGTAGGGCAGGTATTCCGGCTTGCGCGCCAGTACCGCGATCAGCCCATCGTCGCCCTTGTCGCCGCTGCGCGCATGGGCGATCGCCACCAGCGGCACGGTGACACTGTCTTTACCGGGATCGGACTCGACAATTACAGGCAATGCCAGCGCCTTGGCTGATGGTGCGGTGGAAGGAACGGGCCCGAAAAAAATCTCACGATCATCGAGCGCAACCCGCACCGGCACATCGCTCTTGGGAATCAGCACACTGCTGCCCGCAATCACCGGCGTGACCGTCGGACGGCCGGCGTAAAAACCGGTGATGCCCGGCGCCATGCCGATCGAGGCCGGCGCGATCTCCTTGGTGAACAACTCGAGCGCACCCTTGCTCGCATGCTTGACCGCGATCTTCACCATCACTTCGCGCGTGGCGCCGGCACGACCGTGCGCGCCGTAGATGGATTCCGATCCCAACACTTCGATGCTGACTTCATCGAAGTCAGCAATATTGGTCTCGCGAAAAAGCCAGCGGCATTTGGCCACGATGGCCTCTGCGGTCTTGCGCGCCTTGGCGGTGGCATCGATGCCGCCGATCATGAACACGGCGGTCGAGCGATAGCCGCCTGCGCAGGTGACGGTCGTCTTGTAAACGTCGGTTGGTGGCCGACCACGCACGCCCTGCACCAGCACGCGGTCGGCGCCGGCTTGTGTCAGGGTCACGCTGCGCAGGTCCACGATGACGTCGGGCAACAGATAGCTGGCCGGATCGTCAATCTCGTACAGCAGTTGTTCGCCCACCGTCTGCGGCGACACCAGACCGCCGGTACCTTCGGGCTTGGTAACGACGAAGGTGCCATCGGCGCTGCAATCGGCGATCGGATAGCCGATATTGTCCCAGCCGGAAATGGTGTCCCAGTCGGTGAAATTGCCGCCGGTCATCTGCGGCCCGCACTCGATCAGGTGGCCGCACAGGCTGCCTGCGGCGAGCAGATCGAAGTCGCCGGCCTTCCAGTCAAACTCACGCATCAGCGGGCCCAGCACCAGTGCGCTGTCCACCGAGCGGCCGGTGATCACGACTTCGGCGCCGGCAGCCAATGCGTCGGCGATCGGTGTCGCACCGAGATACGCGTTCATGCTGAGCAGTTTATCGGCCGGCGGCAGCGGCGCATTTGTGCGCCAGTCGCCGATGCCCTTGTTGCGAAACTCGTCCGCACGGACGACCAGATCGTCGCCTTCGACGATCGCGATGCGCAGTGAGATTCCTTTTTCTTCGGCGACCTTGCGCAAGGCGCGGGCGCAGGCGGCCGGGTTCATGCCGCCGGCATTGGTGATGACCTTGATGCCCTGCGCCTTGATCTCCTGCAGATGCGCGCCCACGGCGCTGACAAAATCCGGCACGTAACCCGCCTCTTCCGATTTCTGCCGGGTGCGCGCCAGCAAGGCCATGGTGATCTCGGCCAGATATTCCAGCATCAGATAGTCGAGCTTCGGACCAACGATGAGCTGCTTGAGCGCAGCGTTGCTGTCACCCCAGAAGGCCGCGCCGCCGCCGATTCGAATGGTTTTTCTAGCCATGTCCTTTTTCATTCCTTGCCTGTCACAAAACCGCGCACCGCGTCGACCGCATCCGACAAATCGGCGACACATTGAAAACCCCGCCCGCGGATCAAAGCTTGCGCATCCTTGAGGGTCAGTTCGCGTTCCGCCGCGCCGGCCGCGATCAGTCCCACCACCAGCGGTTTGGGCGGCGGGGCAGTGTCGATCAGATGAAGAATTCCGTCGACGACGCTTTTGAGCGATGTCGCCGACAGCACGAAGAAAATCACGATCGCCTTGACCTTGGGCTGTTTGGCCAGCTCGAACACCACTTGCCCGACGCGGGCGAATGTTTCCTTGCTGCTGCCACCCGAGGCGTCGCTGAAATTCGCCGCCGACATACCGGCATCCGCAAGCATGTCGAGCAGGCACATGCCCATGCCCGCACCGGCGGAATACACCGCCACCGGGCCATCGAGTTCGACGAAGGTCAGGCCGGCCTCGGCCGCAGTCTTTTCCAGCGCCGACTTTTCCTGCGCCTGCAGCGAAGCGGAAATGAGCATTGCCCAGTCCAGATGCCGTTTTTCCGCGCTGTCATCGAGGATCAATTTTGCATCCACCGCCATGACCCGACCTTTCTTGGTCACGACCAGCGGATTGATTTCGAGCAGCACTGCATCCTCGTCGCGGAATGCCTCGAACAGGGAGACGGCGAAGCGCGCCACCGCGCCGATGTTGCCCGATGGCACGCCAGCGGCCGCCAATGTCGGCGCCAGATGATAGGGCTGCAACTCTTTCAGCGGTGAATGGAAATACTGCTGGAGGGTGTCGCCGCGTTCCTCGATATCCGATCCACCGGCAATCGAAAACATCATCACGTATTTGTGTTGCAGATCGTCGATGCGCCACGCCAGGTAATACTCGGCGTCGATATCTGCCTGCGCTTCCACCAGCACCACCGGCGTCTGGCCGAGGCGGACCATCGCATCGCGCACCCGGCCAACCGCTGTGGCGGCTTTGTCACCACTGGTCAGCTCGATCAATCCCGCCTGGGCACGCTTGCCCGACAGGGTCTGGGCTTTCACCGCCACCGCGGTTGATGGCGGATCGACCGGTTCGTCGCCGACATAGATGCGGCTCGGCTGCGGCGTCGAAATGCCGCGGCGCGCCAGCATTGCTTTGGCTTCGGCTTCGATTACCAGCATCTCGTGTTGCCTGTGGTCATTGGGTTCTGCGACGGATCAGCGATTAGTCCACACCGGCGAACGCTTCTCGTTGAAGGCGGCGATGCCTTCGGCGAAATCCTGCGTCGAGGCGGCGAGCGGAACCTGGCTTTCGGTGAAGGCGATGGTCTGCTCGATGGTCATGTCTTCCACTGCACGCATCGCGTATTTGCCGCGGCGGATCGCGGTCGGTGATTTGTCGACGATGCGGTTGAGCAGCCAGTCGAGCTTGGTGTCGAGTTCCGCCTGCGGCACGACGTAGTTGAGCAGGCCCATCTGCAAGGCTTCCGCCGCGCTGATGGCTTCGCCGGTCATGCACAGTTCGTTCATCTGGCGCGGCGGGATGATGCGCTTCAGCGTGGTCAGGATCATCATCGGAAACAGGCCGACCTTGACTTCGGGCATGCCGAACTTGGCGTTGTCGCTCGCCACCGCCAGATCGCACAAGCCCAGCACGCCCATGCCACCTGCCATGCATGCACCATTGACGCGGGCGATGATGGGAATGTCCACGCCGAACACGACACGGGTCAGCTTGGCGAAGGGCAGACGCGGATCGGCGCAATCGAATGAGAACGTGGTCGCGTTGGTCTGCAGGTCGGCGCCGGCGCAGAACGCCTTGTCGCCGACGCCGGTGATGACGATGGCGCGGATGTCGGCGTTGTCGCGGGCGGCGATGATGCCCTCGCGCAAGCCATCCATGACGTCAGGGTTCAGCGCATTGCGCCGCTCAAGGCGGTTGATGGTCAGCCACTGCACGTTGCCGCGCTTTTCGGACAAGACGAGATCGTTCATTGTTGTTTCCTCTTCAAGGGTCAGACTATTGATAAGCCATTGCGAATTCGACGACTGCCACGGGCGAATTGCAGATGATCGCTCCGGCTTCTTTCAATGCAGCCTGCTTGGCCGCGGCGGTTTCGCGGTCGCTACCGATCAGCGCGCCGGCGTGTCCCATGCGCTTTTCGGCCGGCGCATGGCGCCCCACGATCATTGCCGCCACTGGTTTTTTGCTCGCGCTGATCCGTTCCGCCAGCGCGAATTCCTTGGCGCCGCCGATCTCGCCGAGGAAGACGATGGCCGAGGTGTCGGCATCGGCGTCGAACCGTGTCAGCCATTCATCCGGATTTGTTCCGGCGATCGTATCGCCGCCGACATGGACCAGCGTACTTTGTCCGATCCCCGACTGCGACAACAGACGCGCGATCACCAGCATCAAGGTGCCGCTGCGGCCGATCATGCCGATCCTGCCGGGCTTGGTGAAACTGGGGGTGACGGCGCCCAGCATCGCTTGGCCCGGCGTCGCCATGCCCATTGTGTTGGGGCCGACCAGCACCATGCCGCGTTCGCGCGCATGGGCGGCGGCATACAAAGCATCGTGCGTCGGCACGAATTCGGCGGCGGCAACCGCCAGTCGCAATCCGGCGTCGGCGCATTCCACCACCGCCGAGCGAACGCCGAGCGCCGGCGCATAGATGATCGCGGCGTTCGCGCCCGTGGCTTGAACCGCCTCCATCACCGTATCGAACACCGGCAGGTCGAGCATGGTTTCGCCGCCACGCCCGAGCACAACAGCGC
The DNA here is from genome assembly GCA_043738385.1 of Sterolibacteriaceae bacterium. Lineage (GTDB taxonomy): Bacteria > Pseudomonadota > Gammaproteobacteria > Burkholderiales > Rhodocyclaceae > JANYCD01. The sequence goes on along the minus strand of JAYUGL010000221.1, from coordinate 48,412 downwards.
CGACGACATGGGTGCCGGCTGCCTGCATGAAGCGGATCTGGTTGCTGCCATAGTCGCCGGTCGCCGCAACGGCGAGCACCTGCGCGGTCCTGTCCAGAACAACTGCCATCTCTCTCTCCTGCCACGACGAACGCCCACAACTGCGGGGGTCGGCTGAACCCTCAGCTTATTTTTTCAGCTTGTAGACCCGGCTCGCGGTGCCGCTGAACAGGTCTCGCCGTTCGTCTTTCGAATAGTTTTTTGTCGCGATCTTGTAGGCGTTCCACACAGTAGTGTAATGCGCGGTTTGCCGGTCCACCGGGAAGTTGCTGCCGATCATGCAGCGATTTGTGCCGAACGCTTCCACCGACACATCAACGTAGGGTTTCCATGCCGTGGCAAGTTGCGTTGAGTCAGCCGGTTTTTCCAGAAGATGCGTTCCAAGTCCGACCATCGGCATGCCCAGACCACCCATCTTGACAACGACGTTGGGACATTGCGCCAACTCACGCATGTAGGCGCGCCATTGGCGGAAACGCTCCTTTGGCCATGCGGCGTATTCCAGAATGCCGACCATGCCGCCGAAATGATCAAGGATGATAGTCACGTCGGGAAAACGTCGCGCCAACAGGATCACATCGTACAGCTGCGAATAGTAGAGCCAGGCGTCGAAGCTCAAGCCGAGGGTTTTCAACGCATTGAAACCTGAGCGGAACCTGTCGTCCAGATAAAATCCGGGCGGCGGCGTACGCCATGCCATGGCGCCGATCGCCGGATCCCACGCCGCCGATTGGCGGATGCCGCGGAAACGGCCCGCGCCGGCTTCGATGAATGTTTCGAGCATGTCGCGAGCGGCGGTTTCGCCCACCAGCAGATTGCCAAAACCGACAATCGCCTTGCACAGACCGTGGCGCTCGGCGCCAGCATGACTGGCAACCTCGTCCCCGACGAAGTGGATCTCGGAAACGGGTTGCTTGTAAACCGCGGCCGGAATGACGGCGCCCTCGCTGTAATCGATCGTGGTGTCGTAGGTGGCGCCGCATTCGATGAACACGCTGCCGATGACATTCATCGTGCCGATGTCGTCGACCAGATCCGGAATCTGGTAGCGACGATGATCGTCATTCCATAGATGGTGGTGTGCATCGACAACCGGAAGATCGGGTTCGATCGGCGCTTCACGGCTTTGCTCCAGCCATGCAAGCAGGTCGTCGCGTGTCCGATATTGGTTGCCTTCAAAGGCCGGTTTTTGCGCCATGTCCGTCGCCACGCAAATCGTTATTTGAACAATTCCCGCTTGGCCATCGGAATCGCGCCGCCACGGGTCGGGTCGGCATAGGTCCCACCTTGTTTGGCGTAGTCCTGGCCGGCTTTGCGTTCGAGGGCGAGGCCAATGCTTTCCACACCCTTGACCTGCGCAGGCTTGAGTGCCGGCATGCGTTTTTTGCGCGCCAGCGCGGCTTCAATGTAAGGCGCCAACTCTTCGGCTTTGCGCTTCAGGCGCTTGTCTTCGCCTTCGTGAAGTTCCGGTATCACTTCCCTGGCAAACAACTCAATCGCTTCGCAGATATGTTCATGCTTTGTGTTGCCGGCCTGCTGGATGAAAATCATCTGGTCGACGCCAGCATCGGCAAAGCCTCTCAGATGCTTGCGTACCGCATCCGGTGTGCCGATGCTGTCGGAACCAGGGATGTCGGTGATTGAATCCTTGACCTTGAGGAAGTTTTCCCAGAGATTGGTGACACCCGGAAAGTGCTCGCCATAGACGACGTAGTGCGACAGGCAATAGCCGAAGAACTTGAAACCATCCAAACCGCGGCGGATCGCCTCATCGTGGCTTTGATGCACCATCATACCGTTCAGCGTGGCGAAATTCGCATTCACGGTGTGGCCCAGCGGGACGCATTCTTCGGATTTGATCACCGCGTAATAATCCTCGACCCAGGCCTTGGCCTGATCCGGCTTCACAAAGCCGAACACCAGCGCGCCCATGCCGTGTCGTGCCGCACGCAGGATGCTTTCACGCCGCGAGCACGCCATCCACATCGGCGGGTTGGGGCCCTGTACCGGCTTGGGAACGATGTTGCGCGTGGGCATCGAGAAGTACTTTCCCTCAAAGCCAGGATAGGGCGTCATCGCCATCATGTTGGCGGTCTGCTCCACGCCCTCCAGCCACATCGCCGTCTTGACCTCGGGGTTGAGTCCGAAGCCATGCATCTCGATCAGCGAGGCGGATTCGCCGGTGCCCCATTCGAGCCGGCCGCGCGACAGGATGTCGAGCGTGGCGAGGCGCTCGGCGACACGCGCCGGATGATTGTAGTTAGGCGCCCCGAGGCAAATGCCATGGCCAAGGCGCATGTTCTTGGTACGCTGCGTTACCGCGGCGAGGAAGACTTCCGGCGCCGAGCAATGCGAATACTCTTCGAGGAAGTGGTGTTCCACCGCCCACATGCCGTCGAAGCCGAGCCCGTCGGCAAGCTCGAGCTGGGTCAATGCGTCGTGGAACAGTTTTTCTTCGGCACCTTCGCCCCAGGGGCGAGGAAGTTGGTGTTCGTAAAACAGGCTCGATTTCATTGCCAGTACTCCTCGCTCAGAACGTTTTTTTGCCCGGCCGTATGACCTGGGTATTCTTGTTTTTTGCACTATGCGGGAAAAAATGCTTACCGGGCCGTAATATCCTCTACATGGTAAGTATTATCACATATGTGAATTTGTGGCGAACAAGCAGATGACCGAGATGGCCGTAAAGTCCGCTGTGCGGGCAATCGAAGTGCTGGACCATTTCAACGCGGCGCGCACACCGCAGTCGCTGAAGACGATATGCGAGTCGCTGGGTTATCCGCAATCCAGCACCACGGTGTTATTGAAGACGCTCACTGCGATGGGTTATCTGAATTACGACCGGGTGCGGCGGGTCTATTTCCCGACCATGAAAGTCACATCGCTGGGTGAATGGATTCCCGCAGCGCTGTTCGGCCGCGGTGAAGCCTTGGAGATCATGCGCGATCTTCAGTATTCCACCAACGAGACGGTTGTTCTGGCGACAACGAATGACATCTATGTTCAGTACGTCGCGGCACTTGAATCGTCCCATTCCATACGCTTTCATGTGCAGGAAGGCAGCATGCGCTTGATGACGGTGTCCCCGGTCGGCTGGCTGTTGATGTCGGCACTCAAAGACCCGGCGGTCGATACCCTCATCAGACGAGCGAATATCGCGGCCGGGAAAGCCGCATCCGCTGATGTGAACGAGATTCACAAGCAGGTGAAATTGGCGCGAACGCGGGGCTACGGTTATGGCGAGCACACGCCGTTCCAAGGCGGCGCGACGCTGTGCGTTTTTCTGCCGACCCTGATCCAGGGCCAACCCGCTGTCCTGGCCTGCGGTGGCGTGGCGGAGAGGATGCGGGAGAACAAGGATCGCTATTTGAAACAGATGCAAAAAAGTGTTGCGGCATTTTCAAAAATCTAGGCAAGCAAGTGATCTGGATGCCCAACAATAAATTGATGAACGCTAACGCAAGGAGTAAAGACAAATGGCAACACTTGGCAGACTGAACGACAAGGTCGGACTCATCACCGGCGCAGCGCGCGGCATCGGAGCTGGCATCGCGCAGGCGATGGCAGAACAGGGTGCAACCCTCTACCTCTGTGACCTGAATATCGATGGGGCATCCGCTGTTGCCAAAAACATCGGCGCCACCGCAGTAGCGCTCAACGTAACCAGCGAAACCGACTGGGCCGCTCTGGCAGACCGCATCAAACGCGAGCACGGCCGGCTGGATATCCTGGTCCACAACGCTGGAACGGAGATCGTCAATTCGGTGGAGCAGCAATCGTCAGAGGACGTTCGACGAGTATTGTCCGTCAATCTCGAAGGACCGCTGGCCGGTTGCCGCATCATGCTGCCCCTGCTGAGTGCGGCCGGCAAGCGTGGCGCGTGGGCATCGGTCATCAACATTTCTTCGGTCGCCGCCCTGGTTGGCCAATCCAACCTGTCCGCCTACAGCGTGTCGAAAGCAGCCATCGCGCACATGTCGAAGGTGCTGGCCGTGGAGTGGGCGAACCAGGGTCATCCCATCCGCGTCAATACAATTTTCCCCGGCTGCATCAAAACCCCGATGCTGGAAGATACGGTGGCAGGCTGGGTGCGCGAAGGCGTATTCGACGCGGCTTCCGCCTGGGATGTGATGAAGAACCTGTGTCCGATGAAACGAATCGGCGAGGTCAGCGACATCGCCATGGGCGCGGTCTTCCTCGCGTCGGACGAATCGAAATTCATGACCGGCACATCGCTGACCATTGACGGTGGCTGGATGGCGAGTTAGTTCAGTATTGCGATGGCGGAAGCGTCGCAACGATTCCATCGAAATCGTCGGTGATCACCACCTGGCAGCCGAGTCGACTGTTGGGCTTGAAATCGCCTACGCATTCAAGCAATCCCCATTCAGACTCATTGGGTTCGCCAAGTCTGGAAAGCCAGTTCTTATGGATGTAGCAATGGCAAGTCGCGCAGACACATGAGCCTCCGCACTCGCCGACAATGCCTCGCACATCATTGTCGACGGCTGCCCGCATGATGCTCGTGCCGGCGGCAACATGGACTTCATGCGCGGTTCCGTCATGGCCGATAAATTTGACAAGGGGCATGCTTCAGTCAAGCGAACCCGGCGTACGGTACGTCCACTTCAACCGTATAAAGGACCGCTTCCGTCTTTGCCTTGCGCTTGGTGTCATCGAAATCCGGAGAAGTACAGAGTAGAAGCTGCCGACCATTTTTTCCGCCGAGCGCGCAGGAATAAACGCCCATGCCATCGGGCGCCTTGATCTCCGCAACAATCCCCTTGCCTTCCGCGACGCGGGTAACGCGCCCGTTGAGGGCATCTGCCGCCCAGACGCAACCTTCTGCGTCCAATACGCAACCGTCGGGCGCGAAATCGGTTTGTCCCAGGGTGTGCACTGAATCCCAGGGCGGAGCGGTACCACCTTGGGCCCAAATCCGACGATCGTGCAATGAACCGTCGGCCGCGATGGTGAATGCCGACAGCCGCGCACCAAAGGTTTCCGCGACGATGAGGGTTTTATTGTCCGACGTTACCACCAGACCATTGGGAAACAACAGGTCATCGGTAGCGATGACTGCTTTTCCGTCCGGGTCCACCCGAACCAATGCGGTCGGTCTGGGCGCTGCGCCGGTGAACAGATCGAAACCAAGGTTGCTGACATAGGCGCGGCCCAGACCATCAACCACCATGTCATTGGCGTAGCTGCCCGTCAATGCGGTGATGTTGGCATGCTCCCTCAGCGCGCCAGCGGCGGTTTGCCGCATGACGCGCCGGTCTTTCATCGACACCACCAACAGGTCACCGTTGGGCAGCCAGCCAATGCCTGAAGGTTGCTCGGGAACGGTCGCGACGATTTCGGACACGCCGTCTGTCGAGACCTTCAGTACGTGCGGCCCATAAAGATCCGACACGTACCAGTAGCCGTCGTGCCAGCGCGCCCCTTCAAAATAATGTCCTCCACCGAGAAGTTTCTTCATGGCTCATTCCTTTGCTTTCCGTCAAAGACCGATTGCCATCGCAGGCGCGTCCCGGCGTGCCGGCCCAGCATCTCGTAGTGTTGATCGAGCAAAGCTCGCAGCAAGATTGACCCGTCATTTTCAGCGGACAACTCGCGGATCCGTGTTTGCAACTTCAGCACAACCACGGTGACGGCTTCGACCATGTTGCTATGCAGTTCAAGTTGTTCGCGGATGCTGCCGGGTGACGCGATGATCTGCTGTCGCAGTTCATCGCCGACTTCGCTGTTCATAATTTCCCGTGTTTTCTCCTGGAGGGCCAGCATCTCTTCGCATTCGGCACGCAGCACAGCCGGCAGCCAGTCCAACTCGTCGGCAACCTCCTCAAGCAGCTTCACCGCTGCCCGCACCTCGCCCGCGATTTCCTTTGGAACGGCGGGCAGCACATCCCTGGTCAGGAAGTCGCGTACCGATGCGAGCGTTTCAAACGGGCCAACACTCATGCCGCATTCCGTTCGTTCAAGGCAATGCGCAACAGGTCGGCGATGCGCTGTTCAATCCAGGGCATTGCGCGGCCCAGCATGATCAGCGAAGGACGGGCGGAAGCACTGCCTGCGTGCGTCCACAATCCCTTCAGGAAAATCGCTGCGATTTTTACCTGTGCAAACAAGCGCCAGAAAAACAGCCGCTCACGGTCCACACGTGATCCGGACGCACGCTCGTAAGCGGCGATATAGTCTTCCTCCGACAGCATCCCGCCCACCAGGTCATATTGACTGGTCCACAGCATCGTGAAGGCGAGATCTTCAAGCGGATCGCCAATATGACTCAGCTCCCAGTCGATTACAGCGACTCTTCCCGTTGGATCAAAAACCAGATTGTTGGCCTTGAAGTCGCCATGTACCAGCGCACAAGGCGAATCGTCCGGTGCATGCGTGTCCAGCCAGTCAATCGCGGCGGACAGCAGCGGCGGCGGTTCCTTCGAATATTCGGTCGCGATCCTGCTCCAGCGCAACACTTCGGAAACTGCCGCATTTGGAACCGGTGATGGCAAGACGTCGCCGAGTGTTTTTTGCCAGTCGAGACCGTGAATGCGCGCCTGGATCCCAGTCAGGGTTAAACCAAGCTCCCTGGCGCCGACCTTGTTCTGCGCCATTTTCTTGCGAATGTCGGCTCCGGACAAACGCTCACTGATGATGAACGGAGTCGTGATCGGGGAGTTCTTGTGCACGCAGAAAATCGGCTCCGGGACAGGGACGTCGGCGGCATAGAGGCACTGTAATAACGCGAACTCAGTGGCGAGATCGAGATCCAGCCGGTCATCTGAAAAATCCCGGCGCAGGATCAACGGACGAATGTTTTCGTTTGCATGTGAGCTCGTGCAGAGATCAAACGCCCAGGTTTCATGCGAAGTCCCACCGGTAAGACGGCGCAAGTTGGATAACTTCACCGAAGCGCCATATTGCGCGATGAGGAAGGCACGTAATCCCTCGTGCAACTGGTCCGTGGCAGTGGGTGCTACTGCCCCCATCAGCGATCGAATCCGTAGCGAGGATAGGCGCCATACACCTGCGTCTCGAAGGTGCCGTAGCCGACGTCGCCGTTGTCCATTTCCATGCGGCAGAGCACGTGGGTCGGCCCGATCTTTGTGGTCACTTCAATGTCGGTCAGATCAAAGCGCACGGAGTTGACCCAGTTCTCGCCCATGTACTTGCCGTGCCGCCATTCGTCCGGCCCACCATAGCCGGTGCCGGCGCGCAGATAGGCTCGACGCAGCGGTGTCAGTTGAACGGTGCGCCTTGTGCCATCGGATTCGAGGAAACTGATCGACGATCCTGCGAGCATTTCGCGTGTCTCAAGATCGAATTTCAAATTGTGTTCGGCGCCTTTCAGATGCGCCTCCTCGCCAGCGCCATTGCTGAACGCGGCAATGCGACGCACGGTTTCAATCTCGCGCTCGCCCGAGGCATACTCCGCGATACTGAAGTGGATGGTGCAGTCGCGAAACTGCATCGGCGACCATATCCACAATGATGTTCTCGCCGCGTTCAGGCCCTTGGCCTGCACGATGCCTTTCGGCTCCCGTTCCAGACCGATCGAACGTACACCCCATGAACGGTCACGCGCACCCCAGGCGGTTTTCGGGGAAAGCTCAATCCGCTTGCCGTCGCATTCGATCATGCCGGTCCAATAACCGGTCTGAATCAGACGGGTGGCCTGCTCCATGACGCGTCCCATCACCCGCTGCAGGATTGGCGGCTCCTCGAATGCCGGAACGGCGCCGTTCCATTCAAGGTCGAAACGGACTGCCTGATCCGGAGCGTCGCAGCACAGTCGCAGTTTGCGCAAACCTTCCACCACCTCGACGCCGAAAGGGCCGACGCCGATAGTGTTCATCCTGTCGTTGCCCAGTTCGCGTGACGCGCGCGTGGTGTACTGCATGTTGCCCATCGCAACGGAACCGAATGCGTCGACCACGCCGAGGTTCGGGTAGCTGCCCATGCCGATCATGAAGAACAAGTCTTCGCTGCAGGCATGGCCGGTGAAGAAATACCGGTCGTAGAACCGTCGATCGCTGGTGGCGACATAGCGCACCGGCTCGGCGGTCTGGTGGATCAGATAATCATCTGCCGGACCTATCATTGAAGCTCCATGTTGTGGACTGCGGTGAGAGGCAGGCTACCAGTTTCTAACCTCGGGCAGGACGTGCTTGCCAATCAGGCGCATGCTCTTTTCCACCTCGTCGTAGGGCATGCCGGCGAAGCTGACGATCGAGTTCCATTCATAGTTGCCGATCACGGCCCTGCGCTTGTCCAGCTTGTCGAGGATCTGCTGCGGCGTGCCCCACGCCTGATGCGAGACATAGTCGGAAACCGCGGCCTCCATGCCCAGCGAGTTGAGGAATTTTGATGCTTCGCCGTAGGCTTCGTAACCCTTGATTTCGGCCAGATGGTCGGACATGAATTCGTAGTGCTGAAGGATCGAAAGATAATTGGTCGACAGGTACTTGCGCGCCATTTGTTCCGCCTTGCCGGCATCTTCGTGGCAGTAGGAAAAATCGATCAGCAGCGGTGGTGGTGGTGTCTTGTTGTGGTTCCTGGTGTACTCGTCGCGGTAGATCTTGATATTGGGCAGATGCTTGTCCATGGAGAACTGGACGAAGGTCATCATCCTGGTGTCGTTGAGCGCGATCTGCTTCGCTGATTCGGGTGACATGGCCACGGAATAGAGCCGGTCGCTCAAATCCTGGCTCGGCGCCGGACGAATGGCCGTGCGCTTTTGCGGGAAGTGCGGTCCGTCGCCTTCCATGTGCCCCGTCTTGAGCGCCTTGATGATCATCGCAGCGGACTCGTCAAAGCGAGTGCGTGCCTCATCCATCGAAATGCCGAACGCGTTGTATTCGCGTCGCGCCAGTCCGCGCCCGAAGCCGCACAGATAGCGGCCGTTGGACATCGCATCCAGCGTGGAGATCTTTTCGGCAATCCGGATCGGCTGGTCCCACCACGGCAGGATGATTGCCGCGCTGCCGAGCTTGATGGTTTTGGTCTTGGCGGCAAGGTAGCTGAGGATCTGCATGTTGTCGGGCGACATGGAATAGGCGTCGAAATGGTGTTCCGGGCACCAGATGACGTCGTAACCGATTTCTTCCGCCATCTCGGCGATTCGCATTTCGTTGCGGAGCATGTCCGCATCCGACATGGTCTCGTGCAGGTTCGGCAGCATCAACATATATCCGAGTTGCATTTCAATATCCTCCTGTTGGTTTTGACAAAGGGGCAGATTTTTGTGTTGACTGCCTTGTTCAACTTCCAGAGATGCGGCGATCAATTCCGCGCCAGAAAGGCTCGCGCAGATCCTTGCGCTTGATTTTCCCGACCGGGCTTTTCGGCAGGGCCGCAGTCCGGAACTGGACGACTGACGGCTTCTTGTAACTGCCAAGCGCCGTCCCGACCATGTGCTGGATGTCGGCTTCGCTCACCGCCGACTCATCCCTGACGACGCAGATGGCACAGGGCGTTTCGCCCCATTTTTCGTGAGGTATGCCGACTACCGCGACTTCCACCACCTGCGGATGGCCGGCGATGACATTTTCCAGTTCGGATGGATAAATGTTGTAGCCGCCCGAGATGATCATGTCGTCGCCGCGGTCGATCAGATAGACATAGCCGTTGCGATCGATGCGGCCAATGTCGCCGGTCTTGATCCAGCCATCGACGATACGCTCGGCCGTCGCCTGGGGATTGTTCCAGAAGGAATTCATTTGCCCATCGGTCTTGGCGACGATTTCGCCGATCTCGCCAACCGGCAGCGGCTGGTTGTTCTCGTCCCAGATTTGTATTTGCGCATACGGCAGCGGCATGCCGCAGGCACGTAGCGGTTGCGATCCTTCCACTTCCGCGAACCATTGCTGCGGACCCATGAAAGCGATTGGCAACACTTCGGTTTGCCCGTATCCCTGATAAAGCACGTCACCGAACAGTTTGCGCGCGGCGAGGATGGTTGAGTCCTGCACCGGCGCCGCGCCGATGAGTATGCATTTGAGGCTCGACAAATCGCGGGACTTGCTTGCCGGATGCTGGATGATCGCGCGCAACATGGTGGACACCCACTGGGTGTAGCCGATGCGCTCCTTCTCGATGATCTCCAGCGTGTCCTCGACATCGAAGTGGTCGACCATCACGTTGCAGCCGCCGGCCAGCCAGACCGGCAGGTACTGGTAACCGGAGCCATGCGAGATCGGGCCGGCGTGCAGGCAGGCGTCGCCAGGCAGCACTTGCGGGAAAATGTAGAACCAGTCGCGCCCGGCGGCGAGCCAGCCCTTGTGCGTGTATGCCACGGCTTTCGCTTGTCCGGTCGTGCCGCCGGTATGGCGGATGATGAACACGTCATCGGGGTTGATGTCGATGGCGGGCATTTCGCTGCTTTGCCCGGCCAGCCAGTGCTCATAACTCGAATCGCGGACCAGGATGTGCTCGAGGTCGGGCAACTCGTTCTTGAGCCCTTCCACTTCGCCAAGGTAATGCTGACTGATGATCAGCACGCGGCAGTTGGTGTGCTTCATCATGTGCAGATGCGCTTCCCGGCCGTTGCGCGGATAGAGCGGAACGCGCACGACATTGGCGATGGCGCCCGCCTGGAACAGATCCGAGGCTTCGATGCAGTTGTCTTCCAAAACGGCCACCCGGTCGCCACTGCGCAGTCCGAGTTGGCGCAGCCCATTGGCCAGCCGGACGCCGCGATCCCAAGCTTCGGCAAAAGTCATCCGCCGTTCGCCGTGAACCACCGCGATCCTGTCCCGGTTGTAGCGGACGGCCTGGGCCATCAGGTCTCTTACGTTCAACGCGCGCTCTCCATTGACGATTCTTATTGCCGGTGCGCCATTCCCACCGAGATTCGTTCAGATGTGCCGGTATTGATATTACGATATAACAATATATCATGATACAACTAAAAAATAAAAATCACTGGCAGGCATTCGGAGGGAGCAGGGCATGACCAAAACCATCACCGCGATTGACCTTGTAGGGCCTGAAGCGATTCGGGATCCGCATGGTTATTTTGGTGCACTGCGCGATGAGTCGCCGGTGTTCTGGGACGAGCGCTATCGTTCCTGGGTCATCACCGGCTATCGCCAGGTGACCATTGCACTGCGCGATCCGCGATTCTCATCGGAGCGGATCGCGCCGTTCATCCGCGCCAAATTGTCGGGTCCCGATACCGATCCGCTGATGCGCCAGGCGTTTGATGTGCTGGCGGGCTGGATGGTGTTCCAGGATGCGCCCGACCACATGCGCCTGCGCAATCTGGTCAACAAGGCGTTCACCGCGAGGTCGGTGGAGACCCTGCGCGCCCATGTCGAAGCATTGGCCGATCAGTTGATTGACCGGGTGCCCGAGCATGGCCGGTTTGATCTGATCGAGGAGGTCGCCGCACCACTGCCTTCGATCATCATCGCGGAATTGCTGGGCGTTCCGGCCGAGGATCGCCAGCAGTTCGAACAATGGACCCGAAAAGTCGCGCCGCTTGTTTCCGGTGGTCTTGACGATCCCACGCGCTACGAAGGCGTCGCAGACGGAATGGACAAGTTGCTGAATTACTTCAAGGGTCTGGTTCGCCGTTATGAAAAAGAGCCGGCGGAAAACCTCATCACCCAACTCATTCGCGCCCGCGACGAGGGCGACCGGCTGAACGAGGCGGAGGTGTTGGCCACATGCACGTTGATCCTGTTCGGCGGCCACGAGACCACCGCCAACCTGATTGCCACCGCGATCCGCCAGCTGCTGCTCCACCCCGACCAGTTCGCCGCCTTGCGCGACGGCAAGGTGAATGCCAACGCCGCCATCGAGGAATGCCTGCGTTTCGACGGGCCCGGCAAAGCCCTGACACGGGTCCTTGCCGAGGATCTGGAGTTTGAACAACATCAGATGCGCGCGGGACAACGTGTCTTCCTGATTTTGGCGAGCGCAAACCGCGACCCCGCGGTTTTCGATGATCCGGACACATTCAAGCTGGATCGAGACTTGGGCCAGCGCCACATCGCCTTTGGCTATGGACCGCATTTCTGCATGGGCGCGATGCTTGCTCGTCTGGAAGGTTCCATCCTCATTCCAAAGATCGTCCGTCGCTTGCCCGACATCAAGCTTGCCGACAAGGAAGCAGACTGGATGCCGGTGCTGCTGACACGTGGAATGAAAACGCTTTATCTGGACCGGAGTATTTGAGCCTTTAATCGAAGTTTGGCCCAAGGGCCGATGTATGGATTGAAAAATATGCAATTGCGCGAAAAACAGATGAGAGAACGCCGCACCAGGATTCTCAATGCAGCCGAGCGACTGATCAGAAAAACGCACAGCACCGACTTTTCCGTTCGCGTCCTGGCCGTGGTTTCGGAAGTAAGTCCGGTGACGCCGTTCAATTTGTTTGGATCAAAAGAGGGATTGCTCTATGCCCTCTTGTCGCGGTCGCTGGACCGCTTTTTTTCCAAGGGTCTGGTTTTTAAATCCACGGATCCGAATTATCACGTCATTGAGGCGGCAGAAATTGCGGTCGAGATTTTCGTCAACGATCCCAACTTCCTCAGGCCGCTGTATCAGGTCTTGCTCGGTGTGTCGCATTCCCAGCACCGACCGAAGTTCATGGAGCGCACATTCGCCTATTGGAAAACGGCGGTCCTGACCATTCCGGGCATCACCAAAACCCATGGCGAGGCCAATGTCAATCTGCTCACCCATGCATTGATGGCGCATTTCATCGGCCTGCTGGAACTTTGGGTACACAAGGATTTCGATGACGACGGCTTTCGTGTGCATGCCATCTGCGGGATCATCCTGATGGTCTCGTCGGTCGTCAGTAAAAAGAATTTGCCGGCCATGCAGGCGTATCTGGATCAGGCAAAGGTCAACGTACCGAGCATGCCGATGGCTGAATCAGCGAATATTGAAATTCCCATCCAAAGCCGCAAGTCTGCCCGCTAGTATCGGGTCGGTTACAAGCCGAGACTTCCCCACATCTCGTCCACCTTCCGCTTGACCGCTGCATCCATCACGATCGGCCGGCCCCATTCGCGTTGAGTTTCGCCCGGCCATTTGCTCGTAGCGTCGATGCCCATCTTGCTGCCCAGTCCGGCCACCGGCGAAGCAAAGTCGAGGTAATCGATCGGCGTGTTCTCCACGATCAACGTATCGCGCGCCGCATCGACACGGGTGGTCAGCGCCCACACCACTTCCGGCCACGAGCGGATGTTCACGTCGTCGTCGGTGACGATGATGAACTTGGTGTACATGAACTGGCGCAGGAAGCTCCAGATGCCGAACATTACGCGCTTGGCGTGGCCGGGGTACTGTTTGTTCATGCTCACCACCGCCATGCGGTAGGAACAACCCTCGGGCGGCAGGTAGAAGTCGGTGATCTCGGGGAATTGCTTTTGCAGCAGCGGCACGAATACTTCGTTGAGCGCCATGCCCAGCATGGCCGGTTCGTCCGGCGGCTTGCCGGTGTAGGTGGAGTGATAGATCGGGTCGCGCCGCATGGTGATGCGCTCGACGGTGAACACCGGGAACTCCGCGACCTCGTTGTAGTAGCCGGTGTGGTCGCCGAAGGGGCCCTCACGTGCGGTCTCGCCTGGATGGATCACACCCTCGAGGACAATCTCGGCAGAAGCTGGCACTTGCAGGTCGGAACCGATGCATTTGATTAATTCGGTCTTGGCGCCACGTAGCAAGCCGGCGAACTGATACTCGGAAAGCGTGTCGGGCACCGGCGTCACTGCGCCGAGGATGGTGGCCGGGTCGCAGCCGATTACCACCGCCACCGGAAAGGGTTGGCCGGGATTCTTTTCACAGTGGTCGCGAAAGTCGAGCGCGCCACCGCGATGGGCGAGCCAGCGCATGATCAGTTTGTTCGGGGCGATGATCTGCTGGCGATAGATACCCAGGTTCTGCCGCGTCTTCAGCGGTCCGCGCGTCACCGTCAGACCCCAGGTGATCAGCGGCGCCACATCGTCCGGCCAGCAGGTTTGCAGCGGCAGGCGGGAAAGGTCGACGTCCTTGCCTTCCCACACCACTTCCTGGCACGGCGCGGAAGACAACAGTTTCGGCGCCATGTTCATCACCTGCTTCAACACCGGCAGTTTGTCCCACGCATCCTTGAGGCCCCGGGGCGGTTCGGGTTCCTTGAGATAGGCCAGCAGCTTGCCGACTTCGCGCAGCGCCGCAACGTTTTCTTTACCCATGCCGAGTGCCACGCGACGTGGCGTGCCGAACAGGTTGGCGAGCACCGGCATTGCAAATCCCTTCGGTTTCTCGAACAGGATCGCCGGACCGCCGGCTTTCAGCACGCGGTCGCAGATCTCGGTCATTTCCAGTTTCGGATCGACCTCGACCGCGATGCGTTTCAGCTCGCCGAGTTTCTCCAGTTGTGCGATGAAGTCGCGCAGGTCGTGATATTTCATGGTCAGGGTAGTGGCGCCAGGTTGTATTGCGCCACGAGTCCTGCAAACACCGCCGCGCCGAACCAGTTGTTATGCAGGAAGGCCTTGAAGCATTGTTGCCGGTCGCGATCACGGATCAGGGTGTAGTGATAGCCGGCAATGCCGGCAGCGGCCATCAGGCCGATGTAGTAGCGCGTGCCGAAACCTAGTTGCATGCCGACATAGGCAAGTATCGCCAGCGCCATGGCGTAGCAGATCATCACGGCGGTGATAGCGTAGCGGCCGAAGGTGATGGCCGAGGTCTTGATGCCAATCCGGAGGTCATCATCGCGGTCAACCATGGCGTATTCTGTGTCGTACGCGATGGTCCAGAATACGTTGCCCAGCAACAGCAGCCACGCCAGCGGCGGCACACGGTCCCACTGCGCGGCGAAGGCCATGGGAATGCCGAAGCCGAACGCGATGCCAAGCCAGGCTTGCGGAATGGTGAGAAAGCGTTTGGTGTAAGGGTAGCTTGCCGCCAGCAACAAGGCCGGTAGCGACAGCATGATGACCAGGCGCGGCAAGAACAACACCAGCGCAAACGCACACAGCGCGAGAGCGGCGGCGAGCAGCAGCGCTTCTTTTTTCGACACCTGCCCGGTTGCCAGTGGACGGTCTTTGGTGCGCTCCACCAGTGAATCAAACTCGCGGTCGGCATAGTCGTTGATGACGCAACCCGCCGAGCGCATCAGCACTGTGCCGAGCACAAACACGGCCACCAGCATCCACGCCGGCTGCCCGTAACCCGCGATCCACAGCGCCCACAGCGTTGGCCACAGCAGCAGCAAAATGCCAATCGGCTTGTCAAGCCGCATCAGGCGTTCGTAGAGATCGAGGCGTTGCTTGAAGGCGATGAAATTCATGGCTTGAGGTTAAAAATCGCGGGCAGAAAAACTTCCGTCACCAGCAGCGGCGCGCCATGGCGTTTGAACACCGAGCGTCGCGCCCAGAGAGGCAAAGGCGTATCGGGTAATACCTTGTGCAGCCTTATCGACAGCGGGTCGACAGCGCTGAGCTGGCAATAGCGCAAGGGGGCTCGCGACACCTGGCGATCAGCATAAAGCATATCCGCCAACGGGCGCCCGCCGAGACTGCGCAAACCCCGCCACGGGCCCATCAGATGTCGGCGCGCAACGACGCTGTGCGCGAAGACCAGTACCTCGTCGCCGTTCATCAGTAAAATTTCGCGCACCAAGACTCCTTGCCGGTCGCTTAAGGTCGCGGACGAGCGCTCATCCGGCAGCGCCGCGCCAATGTGTTGCGTAACGCGACGCAGTTGAAATGCGCCACACCGCTGTCTGATGCGCGCGGTCAATGAGCCCTCGCCGGCCAGCCATGACGCCAGGCGGCGGTTCCCCGGCAAATGTCGCGTCCAGCCGGAAATGCTTGACCCCATCTACTCCATCCAGACAAACGGGAAGCGGAGTTGTTTCTGAAAGCCATCCGGCACATAGTCACCCAACACGCCGGGGATGGGCCCGCCGCCATAACGCAACTCGCCGCTGGATTCGGATAGTGTCTTCAGCTTCGTCAGCATCGGGGTTTTTCTTCTGGCAATTGATCGGTAGGTGCAAGCCGTTATTCTAGCCGCTGGGTGCGGTTTCCATCGTCCCCGCTCAGCGATCAGCGATCGGCCGCTGAGCTATAAATTCACGCTGAGTCGGAAGGCGCATCCATCTGCTTCAGCAACCGCCATGCCATCCACCCCAGAAATAAAACGCCAGCAGCGAGGCAGCCCCACAGTATCCATTTCTTGGGATCGATACGCTCATCCAATACACTTTCTCCACCCAGCAATGTCGGCTTGTCGGGCTGAATTGCATTGACGGCCTTTGGCGCGACCTGGATGGTGGCGACACTGGCGTCGATATCGGCATCGCTGTGATAGCCCGGTACCAACGATTCGATGGCATAGGCGGAAGTTTTTGCATCGCGATTTCCAAATGCGAGTGTGAAGGGGCCTTCGCCACGCGCAGCGAATACAAGATCGTGCGGCAGCCAACCCAGGCTCAGGCGCGGCTCTCCCGCACCGAGTCCACCGCCCCTCTGATCGACTCGCAACAGCCAGTATCGAGCGGTGTCGACACCGATGGCTAAAGACGGGCTGACAATCTCGGCGCCATCGCGGCGCAGTCGATAGGCAAGTCCCCGTGTGACGGCGCGCCAAGGATCCTGAACACGGTTGCGTGTGAAGAGTTTGAATTGCACCACGGTATTGGCCTCTGGCAGATCGAGGTGAAGCCGATCGGTTGGAAAGTGTCCCTGCGTATCAAACGAATACTCGCCCGCTTTGTCGGCCACTGAATGGCCGGCCACCATTTCCCATTGCCGCGCGGTGTCGATTCTGGTATCCCCATATTCAGCCACGGCACCGGCGAGTTGCGCGCCTTGCGGCAACCCTGTCCAGGAGATCCTGAAATACTTTGCCTTGCGCGCCGGAAACTCAATGCGGCGCTGTAGCAGTCGCTCTCCTCCATGAGCAAGCGACACGAGTGGTGCGCCAGCCACCAATGTCGTCCACGCGGCCAGATCATCGCTTGCCTCTATCGTAACCTTTGCCGCATAGTCGGCGTCAGCATTTACATCCAACTCGATGGAATGAAGTGCTTGGCCAAGCATGCTGGCGTCCGCCAGATAGCCCAGCAACTTCTGTGAGCGCTCCCCACCTCCTTCATCGAGTTTGATCACGGTGCCGGCAGTAGTCCGTTGAACATTGAGCGATAGACCACTCAAACCCTTGCTCTCATCGCCAAGGATCGGAAATATTTTCAGTGAAATCGGCGCTGACTTCTTTACATCGGTGGCGGCGCGAACTCTAAAAGCATAAGGCACCACCTCGCCCGCCGCATTGAACACCCGCACATCCGCGAGATCGCGACTTGCTATGCCACGGTAAACCGAGGCAGGCAGCCCAAGTTGGTACAGTGCGTCCTTGCCGTCCGCCTGAATGGCAATGCCATACGTGAAGTCCGCAGGTTTTTCCGTGGCCAGCGCGGCCGTTGTCAGCAGGCACACCAACAAGAATTTAGCGCGCATCAGGTTGCTCCTTGGTGATCGAACTTGGCGGTACCGGGGAGAAATAGCCGACCACCAGCATCAAAATACCGACGCCGATGAATGACACGATGCGCTCGATGCCACCGACATCGGACAAGTCGACCAGGAACAGCTTGGCCACCACAACGGCCATCAACACCGCGCCGGCAATCCATAACTTTCGCCATGCGCGCCTTGTCGCCGTCACCATGATGACCAGCGCCAGCAACGTCCACAACAACGAGAAGGCGGCCTGCACCAGCACAGACCTGAGCATGGTGTCCAACTCGAATGGCACAGCGGCCCAGTGATGAAGTGTCCTGAGCAATATTCCGTTGATCCAGATGAACGCCGCTGCACCGAACAACGCGTAGATCGGCATCGTCTTACTGCCAATCCCGCCCAGGCCCAGCTTGCGGATCGTCATGATCCAGTAGCCCAGGCTCAGGAAGAGCAAGCCCTGCGCCAGGTCCAGAGGATTGAGCAAGGGCACATAAGGCAGCGGCGCTGGATCGCCATTGCTGGTGAAGTTCGCAAACAGCGTCCATGCGCCCATAAATGTCGCCAGTGGCACCGCACCCGCCAGCAGATAACACTCCGTGTGCGCGGCAACAGGCCACGCTTTGCGGCCTCGGCTGGAAGTCACCAACGCAAGCAGTGCGCACGGAATCATCGCCCACGCGATCAGCGACCATACCGGCTTACCTTCCACCGCTTGGTCGATTTGCCAACCCAACTCGCGAGATGCGACGAAAGCAAAAAGCCATATCCCGGCGGCGTGGAGCCAGTATTGCAATTTGGCATCGCTTCCTTGTTGCCGGCGCAACACAAACAGATGAAGAATAAATGTCGCTGGCCAAACCAAAAATCCAAGGTTCGCTGCGGGATGCGTTTGCTGTAGAAACTCCTGGCCCGTAAATAAGATTCCCACGGGAAGAATGGCATAGGCTGGCCAGCGCGCACGGCGCCATGACAAAGCTCCGGACAGCAAACTGAACACTGCGGCGGAAACCACGAGCAACAGCAGCGCCGCTGTTAGGCGGAACTCGGCGAGAACGTGACGGTCAATCTCGTGCAGACCACCCGCCGCCCACCACAATGCGCCCCACGCCAGCAACAAGCCGGAAATGCCTTGCTCCCATGGTTGAGATTGGTCGCGCTGACGCTCAAGATAGGCCGAGCAGAACAATCCACCGATGGCGATAAAGGTGCAGCCGAGGAAGAAGCCATTGAGTATCGGCGTCGTGCCATAGCCCTTGTCCACGTCACCCAGAAACGCGATGCCGGCCAGAATCTGGAGCGCGAAGCCAAAGCTGCGCGCGAGCACGCGTTGCTGACGCATGCCTATCCACACGATTGCGGCGCCTTCAAGCGCCCACGCAGCGGACGTCAAGCGGCCATCGAACGCCAGCGGAATGGACAGCGTACCAAAGACAATCCCGAGGGCGAGGAACGCTTCGCTCAGCAAGCGCAGTCTCGCGCCTGCAGCGCGCCACAGCGCCGACGCCAGCAGAATATAAAAGGCCGCAACGGCAAAAGCGCTCCAGGCCGCACCATATTCGAAACTCTTCACCAATCCCGATTGCAAACCAAAAGCGACCAACGGTACGCCGAACATCAGCGTCGCGTCGACATAGGGCTTGGCCTCTTCGGATTGCCTGCGTGCAAACAGAATCGGGATCATCACGTAGAGCAGGAAAAACACCACCAGGAAGGGCTCGGTCGACGCAAAGAACTCCGGGCCATAAAATTTCGCACCCCAGATTGCGCCAATCACGAAGGTAAATCCGAAACCCAGCAGATTGAGCACGCGCCACGCTTTGTGCCAGGAAATGGCGAGAATGCCGAGGTTGAGGATCAGGTAATACGAGAACAGCATCACGTGACTGCCTTGTCCGGTTGAGGTGAGCAACGGCGCAAGAAAACCCCCTGAAACGCCAAATGCAGCCAGCGCAAGCGAGTCCTGCAAAATCGCCAGCAGCGCCGAAATGCCGACAATTGCAATCAGCATTGCAAACGCCGGGGTCGCCGGGATCAGGGCATAAAGACGGAATGCGGCGAAGATGTTCAGGTAGAGCACACCAATGCCGCCACCCTGAATCGTCAGTGCATAGCCGGCCCGGCGCTCACGCAAGCGCCAACCAAACACCAACAGCGCGACGGCGCCGATGGCAACGCCAGTCAGGCGAACGGAAATTGGAACATGTGAGTGTTCATAAGCGTACTTGAGCAGAAACGCCACGCCGAAAAACAGGATCACGACACCAACACGAACCACCGTGTTGCCGCCGAGCAACCATTTTATGATTGGATTGGGCCGAGACTCTGCCCGCACGGCGGCATGGCGCTCGGTAAAAACCCTGGGGGTCGCCACGACGACGGGTGGGGTGACTGGCTCGCTTGTGATCGGCAATGATCTTTCCGGGGGTGCATCCGATTCGGGCAGGGCGTAAAAATCTTGGTCGCTGAATGCGCTTTCAGTGGCTTCTGTCTTATTGCTCTCGGGAAGCGATGCTTGACCTGACGTGGCGTGCCCACTTCCTTCCATCGCATGAAGTCGCCGCCTCACATCTGTGAGTTCAGCCGAAAGCTTGTTGATGCGATCAGCTATCTCCTTGAACCTCGCATCGGGATCGCCAGTTTTGATCGACAAAAGCCACCCCAGCCCCGCCCCAACCGCCGCGCCAAGCGCCCACATGTCATGCCCGATAGCGGCGCCCAAGACGATACCCACCAACATTCCCGCGAACCACATAATCAGCCTCCCCAGTGCGCCGCGCATGCGGCATCATTTTGATTCCAGAATACACTAACCCGTCGACGGGGGACGACTCTGGCGCCCAATCGTGGACGGCAATTCTTTGCTGATAGCTACAGATGAATATCTCGCCCACGCAGGGAGCGATGGATGTAATTTGGCAAGTCTTCCAATATCCAGCGCAACGACCTTGGCGTTCATGATGAATGTATGCAGTGCCGGAATCGTTTGCAACGGAATGGACGGCAAGTGTGTTTCGCTCACCGCCAACACACCGTCATTTGGCGCTTCTCCGAAGGGTGAATAGCGCCCGCGCGGCCCGCCGGTTCCGGCGTAGATTTTTGTCGGCACATCCGGCACGGGCAATTGATTCATGAATTGCGGGCTGGCCAGGAGCTGGCCCATTTCGCCAGTGAGCAGTTGATATATGCGGTGGGGAGCACATCGACGAGCGACCGCGCATGCGTGCGTCGGCGGTGCCAGAAAAAAGCAGGCCGATGGTTTGTGGAAGAGCTCCGGCAACACAGCGCGCGTTAGGACTGTACCAAGAGAGTGTCCCACCAAAATGAACTGCTCACCTTCAGCATGCTTCTCGATGAAGGATTGCAATCTGTGGGCACAAGCATCGAACTTTTCGGACGCAGCCGAGTAAGCGAACAGCTTTGGGCGTATGCCGAATACTCGCAAACGTGTCGCCAATATCAACATTGAAGCAGGTGTGCGGCCCATTCCGTGAACTAGAATTGCGCGCATTGTTCGATGAAATCTGTGTTCATCCGAAAGGCCCCCTAAATTTGAATGCGGCTATTTCATTTCGCCGCGCAGCGCGACGATTTGATCTTGTAACGCATCCAATGTGAATAGCTCCGGCCGTATCGGTGCCCCCACGTTCAACTCAATTTGGCGAAAAGGTTTGAAGCGTTCAAGTCGCGTCATGGCAGCGCCGTCCTTGCGCGAGAAAAAGCTGTGCCACAGCCCGCGCAGCGCTATCGGCACAATCGGCACCGGTGAGCGCTTGATGATGCGCGTGATACCGCTTTTGAATGGCTTCATCTCGCCGCTGTCCGTGATCGTGCCCTCGGGAAAGATGCAGACCAGATCGCCTGCCGCCAGTGCATTGGCAATCTCGTCATAGGCGCGCTCAAGGGTTGCCGGATCATCCTTACCCGACGTGATGGGGATTGTGCGGCCCTCACGGAAAATGAAATTGAGAACAGGTATTTTGAAGATGCGGTGATCCATGATGAAACGGATCGGCCTCGGGCTGGCGGCGGCGAGCACCAAGGCATCAACATAGCTGACATGATTGCAGGCAATCAGCGCCGCGCCTTCTGCGGGGATGTGGATAAGGCCTTCCTTTTTCAAACGGTACACCCCATGTATGAGCAGCCAGACGATAAAGCGGATCAGGAACTCCGGTACCAGCGAATAGATGTAGATCGCGACCATGGCGTTGAACAGTGCGGTGGCGAGAAACAGTTGCGGTATGGAAAGCCCAAATTTGAATAGCAGCATCGACACGCCAGCCGAGACCACCATGAACAGCGCATTGAGGATGTTGTTGGCGGCGATGACGCGCGACTGGTGGCTTTTCTCGCTCCGGGTCTGGATCAGCGCGTACATCGGCACGATGTAGAAACCGCCGAACAGGCCAAGCAGGATAAGGTCGGCAAGCAATCGCCAGTGATGGGTATTTTGCAGAAAAGTCGTGAAGGCGACGGGCGCGCCACTCACGGTGGATGGGCTGGCGAAGTAGAGATCGGCGCCAAACACAGTCAGACCGATGGCGCCAAAAGGCACCAGGCCAATCTCCACCCTGCCGTCGGACAGCTTTTCGCACAGCAGCGATCCGACGCCGATGCCCAGCGAAAAAATCGTCAGTAACAAGATGAACACGGTCTCGTCGCCACCCAGTACATCCTTGGCGTAGTTGGGAAACTGGGCCAGCAACGTTGCACCGTAGAACCAGAACCAGGAAATGCCGAGCATGGAAAGCCAGACGGTGCGATTGCCATGGGCGAAACGCAGGCTGTTCCAGGTTTCGGTGATCGGGTTCCAGTTGATCTTGAGCGTCGGGTCGGCGGCGGGTGACAGGGGAATACCGCGACTCACCCACCAACCCAAGATGGCGAGCGTCACGATGGCAATCGACGTGATGACGCTGCCATTGGGGGTAGTGGCGAGCCAGGCGCCGAGGACTTGGCCCAGCAGGATGGCGACGAAGCTGCCCATTTCCACCATGCCGTTACCACCGATCAGCTCTTCCTGTTTCAGATGCTGCGGCAGATAGGCGTACTTCACCGGCCCGAACACCGTCGAATGCAGGCCCATGCAGAACAGCGCCGTCACCAGCAGCCACAGGCTATTGGTGAGGAAACCCCAGGCCGCGATAACCATCACGCCGATTTCAAAAATCTTCACGCCGCGCGCAATGGAAGACTTCTCCAGCTTGTCGGCCAATTGCCCGCTGGTGGCGGAAAACAGGAAGAAGGGCAAGATGAACAGCCCTGGCAACAGCGTTGCCAATATCTTGCCATCGATGTTGGTGAGTTGGCCGGCGCGGAAAGTCACGAGCGTGATCAGTGCCGTCTTGAATACGTTGTCGTTGAAGGCGCCAAGAAATTGCGTGAAAAAGAAGGGGCGGAAGCGGCGTTTTCGCATCAACTGGAATTGGCTGCTCATGACCCGCTTCCGATGGGCTTATGCGTAGGGCGGCGCTGAGGGTGATCAGGCATGGTTTTCATGCTTGCTCAGCCCAGGCTTTTAATGTCACGTAGTCGAGTTTTCCGCTACCGAGCAAGGGGAGCGAATCAATGTGCAGTATCTTGCGTGGCACAGCCAGCTCAGGCCAGCCTGTGTCTTTGGCGATCACTTGTAGCTGTTCGCGCGACAGGTTGGCATCGGTGGTGAACAACACGATGCTCTCGCCGCGCTGCGGATCAGCCTGGCTTGAGGCCGCGTGGGCGAAACCGGCCGATGCCGCGACCGCCATTTTCTCCACAACTTTCAGGGAGACCATTTCACCAGCCACCTTGGCGAAACGTTTGACACGGCCGACGATCTTTATAAATCCATCGTCATCGAAACTTGCGACGTCGCCGGTGTTGTACCAGCCGACGCCCATGTCGGATGTCGGTGGTTCGATCACTCCCGGGTTGTCGTAACGATAGTAGCCAGACACGACGTTGGGGCCACGCACATGCAGCAAGCCACCGTTGTCAATGCCGGGGACCGCTTCCAATTTGGCTTCCACACCCGGCAACAACTGGCCGACCGTACCAGTGCGGTAGGCCATCGGCGTATTGACTGCGAGCACTGGCGCCGTTTCGGTGGCGCCGTAACCTTCAAAAATACACAAGCCGAATTTCTCGAACCACTGGCTGCGCACTGACTCGGAAAGTTTTTCCGCACCGGCGATAACATAACGCAGGCGGTAGAAATCATAGGGGTGAGCGAACTTGGCGTAGTTGCCGAGGAACGTGCTAGTGCCGAATAGCACCGTACAGCTCCGGTCGTAAGCCAATTCGGGGATGACGCGGTAATGCAGCGGCGTCGGATAGAGAAACAGGTTGGCGCCGGTCAGCACCGGGAGCAACGCACCCGCCGTGAGGCCGAAAGAGTGAAAGATGGGCAGGGCGTTGAGCACCTTGTCGTCCACCGAAAAGTCGATCACCGCGCGTATCTGGGCGATGTTGGCGAGCAGCGCGCGATGCGAAAGCACCACGCCCTTGGGCTTGCCTTCAGAACCCGAGGTAAACAGCACCACGGCAGTATCTTCCGGCGTCGTAGCCTTTTCGAAGCTGCGCGGAAACCTGAGGGCGTAGAAAATCAGCCAGAGCTTGTCGCCCAGGCCGACCTGCGCCATCAAGTCTTCAAGGTAAATGAGGCTGACGCCTTTTATCGCTTCCACCTTGTCGGTCAGCTTGCCTTGCAACAGGAATGCACGCGAGGTAATGATGATTTGAATGTCGGCCGCCACGCATGCAGCCTGCATGCCATCGGTGCCAGCGGTGTAATTCAGCATGGCGGGCGCTCTGGTCCTGGCGGTGAGTCCGAAGATCAAGCCCAGCGTGGGCGCCACGTTTGGCAGCAGTATTCCGACCCGCTCGCCTGCTCTGGTAGCGCGCTCCGCCAGCCGGCCCAGCATCAAGGTCATTTTTAGCAGGTCGTTGTAGGAATATTCGATTTGTTTCATGTCTTCGACCAGACGCCGTTTGCGGCCGAATATTTCCGCGGCATCGATCAACGCTGAATACAAGGTTTGTTTGGGATGCGAGGCGAACAACATTTCCTGCATCAGCCGGCGCATGGCTGCTCCAGCCTTGAGACGACGCAGCTTGCCCGTTGCGGCTTGCGGCATGGGCAGCGTAGCGGCCGGCAGGATCGTGAGCGTAATCTTTGGAAACAGGCGTTTCGGGTACTTGCCGGATACGCGGGAAAAATAACTGCGCGAAGGGCCGTCCAGCCGCACTGGCACGAGGGTCGCACCGGTTTTTGCTGCGACGAAAGCCGGACCTTCGTAAACTTTCATCAGGTTGCCGGTCAACGTAATCCGTCCTTCCGGGAAAATCACCACCGGCCGGCCTGACTCTACCAGTCGGATGACCTTCTTCATCGCCATCGGGCTGGTCGGATCCACTGCCAGATAATCGATCTGCCACAAGAGCAGGCGAAAGAAGAAATTGCGCACCACCCCGGTGTGCACCACGAAAACCGGGTCTACTGGCAGAAACAGGCCCAACAAGAGGCCGTCAAGGAAGGAC
This sequence comes from Sterolibacteriaceae bacterium, assembly GCA_043738385.1. Taxonomy (GTDB): domain Bacteria; phylum Pseudomonadota; class Gammaproteobacteria; order Burkholderiales; family Rhodocyclaceae; genus JANYCD01. The sequence goes on along the minus strand of JAYUGL010000221.1, from coordinate 23,384 downwards.
TCGTGATTGGCGATAATCAGCAATCGGTCGGCACTGAATGCGGCCGGATCGCCGATTACGCGCAGACGAAACAACACCCGCGCCAGCGGACGCAAAATCAGACGCAGAGCATTACGGACGACAGTTTTCATTGGCTTCCTTCTCCGGATGAGCGCTATAGTCAGTAAATTCCGCCAATGTAACCAAGTAAGCAGTCATGTCGTTATATGAGATAAAAAAACAGATCGATCAAGCCGACTCGTTGATGTACGCAAGAACATTACCCAAAGTCAATTCGAGAAAAGGCTTGTTGATCCAGAAGTAAACTTCCTTGCCGATCTTCTCGGTCAGCAGCACATTGGCTTCACGGAGGATTTTCAGATGGTGCGAGACGGTGGACCGTGTCAGCGTCGACACATCGGCGATCTGCCCCACGTTCAGGTGCTCGCCGGCCTCGAACAGCAGCAGAATGCGCTGCCGATGCCCGTCGCCGAGAGCAGTGAACACTTTGGACATGCCTTTCCACGCGACAGGTATTGCACGGTTGTAGGTTTTTTTCATGTCGACAAGAATAAGTATATCGTTGTATTTTGTCCAGCGAAATTTTCAGGCCTTCAGCATTTCGTCTCGGGACCCCAACCAGCGCCGCAAATGCGCTGCGGCCAGATCAGGATGGTCGCGCAGCATGACTTCGGCGGTACTGCGCGCTTGTTCCACCAGCGTCGTATCGTCAAGATCGGCGTAGCGCAATAGCGGCATGCCGCTCTGGCGTGCGCCGATGAATTCGCCGGGACCGCGCAGCGCCAGATCCTGGCGCGCGATTTCGAAGCCGTCGCTGTTTTCGAAAATGACTTTAAGTCGTTGCCGCGCATTCTCCGAAAGCGGTTGCGCGAAGAGCAGGATGCAGGCCGACTCATGTGCGCCACGCCCGACCCGGCCACGCAACTGATGCAATTGCGCGAGGCCGAAACGCTCGGCATGTTCGATTACCATCAGTGTCGCATTGGGCACATCTACGCCGACTTCGATGACCGTCGTCGCGACCAGTACCTGAACCTCGCCCGCAACGAAGGCGGCCATCACGCGCGCTTTCTCTTCCGATTTCAGGCGGCCGTGAACCAGGCCGATGCGCAGGTCGGGCAGGTCGCGCGTCAGGTGCGTGAAGGTTTCCTCGGCGGTCTTGAGTTGCAGCGCTTCCGATTCCTCGATCAGCGGACAGACCCAGTAGGTCTGGCGTCCGCCGCGGCAGGCGTCGCGCACGCGGCCGGTTACCTCGTCGCGACGCGCCTCGGATACCAGCTTGGTCAGCACTGGCGTACGGCCTGGTGGCAACTCATCGATGGCCGACACGTCGAGGTCAGCGTAGTAACTCATGGCCAGGGTGCGCGGTATCGGCGTTGCCGACATGGTGAGTTGATGCGGCACAGTATTGGCCCCCCACGCTTGCAAGGTCGGCTCGCTGCCCCCCACGGGGGGGAGCGGTGCGCTTGGGGCGGCCCGGCGCAAGCCGGCGCCTTTCTGCCTCAGCGCCAGGCGCTGGCGTACGCCGAAGCGGTGTTGTTCGTCGACGATGGCGAGGCCGAGCCGATGGAACGTGACATCGTCTTCGATCAGTGCGTGTGTGCCGACTACGATCGGCGCTTCGCCACTGGCGATCAGCTGCGCCATCTCAGCCTTGTCCTTTTTCTTCAAACGGCTTGCCATCCAGGCCACCCTGATGCCAAGGGGCACAAGCCAGCCGGCAAGCTTGCGATAGTGCTGCTCGGCGAGAATTTCGGTGGGCGCCATCAACGCCGCCTGGAAGCCGTTCTCCGCCGCTTGCAGCATCGCCAGCGCCGCGACGACTGTCTTGCCGCTGCCCACGTCGCCTTGCAACAGGCGCTGCATTGGATGCGCCAGCGCAAGATCGGCGGCGATTTCTTTCCAGACACGTTGCTGCGCCTTGGTGAGGCGGAACGGCAGACTTGCCAGCAAACGTTTGGTCAATACCCCGGTGCCGTGGAATACTGGCGCCGCGCGTACCTGGCGCGCGGCGTGGGCGCGGCGCAGCGAGAGTTGCTGCGCCAGCAGTTCGTCAAAGCGGATGCGCTGCCAGGCGGGCTGCGTGCAAGTCTCGATGTTATCGATTTCACTGACCGGCGGCGGATGGTGCAGCGTGCGCACGCTGCCGGCGAATTCAGCGAGCTTCAACGGTGCGCGCAACGTGTCAGGCAGAGTGTCGCTCAGATCAGCCCGCGTCAGCGCCGCGGCGATCAGCTTGCGCAGCGTACCCTGGCCGACGCCGGCAGTGGTCGGATAGACCGGTGTCAGCGCCTCGGGCAGCGGTTCGCCGTCGCGTATCACGCGAAAGCGCGGATGAATCAGTTCGGTGCCGAAAAAGCCGCCGCGCACTTCGCCGAATATGCGCAGGCGCGCGCCGGGTTGCAGCACTTTTTGCTGGCTCGGATAGAAATTGAGAAAGCGCAGGATCAGTTCACCGCTCTCGTCGTGAACCCGACATATCAGTTGCCGGCGCGGGCGGAACGCAATTTCGCTGGACACCACCGCTACCTCGAACTGCGCGGCAACGTCTGTTGGTGCGTCACATGCGGCGGTGATTCGGGTCTCATCCTCATAGCGCAGCGGCAGATGCAGGATCAGATCGTTGTCGGAGCGCAGCCCGAGCTTTTCCAGCTTGCCCGCCAACACCGGGGCGACGCCGGGTATTCCGCCAGATTTTTTTCCGTCAGCCGACAAAGAGGATGGCGTCCGCCTCGACCAGCGCGCCGCGCGGCAATTCCTTGACGCCCACTGCGGCGCGCGCCGGATAAGGTTGAGCGACATAGCGCGCCATGATTTCATTGACCTTGGCGAAGTTGGCGAGATCGGTCAGGTAGATGTTGAACTTGACTGCATCGCCGAGCGCAGCGCCAGCGGCCTCTGCAACCGCCTTGAGGTTGTCGAAGACGCGCACGATCTGCGCGTCGATGCCCTCGACCATCAGCATGGTGGCAGGATCAAGCCCGATCTGGCCGGAGAGATAGAACGTGTTGCCGGCCTGCACGGCTTGCGAATAGGGGCCAATGGCCGCTGGCGCGGCGGGCGTGGAGATGGTTTTTTTACTCATGGGGGTCTTTCAGTCCTGTAAGTTGCGATCCCTGCGGCAGGGAGTCGGTATTCAACTCACAGCATAGCGCATCACTTCCGGACCGGCATCAGCGTTCCGGGTTTGATGCCCAGTGCGACCAGCTTCTTGCGGGCGGTTTCCGCTTCCTTTCGGGTCTTGAACGGGCCGACCTGCACGCGCACCTCGATCCGGCTCGACACGCCACTTTCCTTAAGTTTTTCGCTGAGATGCTGGGCTTTGGCGACGTCGTTGAATATCCCCATCTGAAATACGTATTGCTTCTGCGCGCCCTTGTCACGTCCTAGAGGTTTGGATGGCGTCGTGTGGCGTGCGGTCGACCGAGGTAACGGCCGATCATTTTCCGCGATCGGCGCTTTGCTTGTGGCAGGTTTCGCCTGCGATGCAAGAGCAACGACTCCCGCCGTCACAGACTTTGACGGCTTTGCGGTTTTGGTCATCTCGGTGGGTTTTGCGGCCTCGGTCGGACGTGGCCCGGCGAGATGAGTGATGCCGGGCGATGAAGGCTGCTCCGGTTCGGCGGGAACTATCGGTAGCGGTGCGGCAACGATCGGCGCAGCGGCAGACGGCGTTTCCGGCGGCTTGAGCGATAGCGGAGTCAGCGCGACTTCCACAGCGTGTGGCAAGCTGCTCGGCGGCGGCACGTAATACCTGTCGATCACCACCAGGCCCCCCAGCAGCGCGGCGATGGCGAGCCCCGCCAGCCCGATGCGTTTGACTAGACGCTGCCGTAGCGCGGGATCGATCCGACGCTCAAGCCGCGACCCGTGCCCTGGGCGGTCTTCCATGCTGTTCCTCCACGGTTATTTCCAGACCTTGGTAGCTCTGGGCGAGTGTTGCAACCAATTTTGCTTCGGCCACCGAGATGTCGCAGCGACGGGCAATACTGGCCACGTCGAATCCCTGAAACGCGAGACTCACGGCAACTTCATAGCGAGGAGATACGCGCAGTGTTGATGCTACCCGGGCGTCCTGCGCCCGTAGGGGTTGTTGCTCAATGCCAGGCGCCTTGGTGGCGTGCACGTATTCCGATACCGGCGATTCTAAAACGGACAACATATCGCTCTGCAATCTGCTTTGCCGGGCCAGTTGAGAAAGACTCAATAGCATGAAAACCAGATAGACGGCAGTCAACCAAGCAACCGCGAGAATGCCGTCGCGCACCACAAGTGCGGGGACATCGATCATCGCCGGACATTGACCTCAAACATCGTGCGAAGATGTTATGCCGCCACGACGGCGGCGGAAGTGCCGATCAGATCAGGGTTTTCCCCATGTTTCTGGGCAACTGCCGAAGACAGATTGGTCAGCAGTCGCCAGGGGCAATTTGCGCAACCGCGGTCGCGTAGGTCGTTTCCAGTTCTGCGGCAGTGACGTTGCAGGCAGGATCCAGCCTCGGCAAAATCAGGGCGGAATATACAGGCAACGACGGCCCGATATGACGCAAGTTGCGCACGTATTTTGATACGACGCGGGCGATGATCAAAGGCCCGCTGTCGCTATCGGTTATTGGGATAAGCACCTCGACCGACCAGAGCCAGCGGCATTGCGATTCCGGGTGAAACAAAAACAGGAACTCAGTTCAAAACCAGGTTTTGGAACTGAGTTTGTTTTCCAGGTAAATGCGTTCCAAGTTTCACGGCCAAAAAGACCAGTGACTCGCCAGTCACGCCCAATTACTTGTCTTTCTTGTCTTTCTTGTTGTCATCTGCCTTGTCTGATTTCTTGGATTTCTTTTCCTTCTTGCCGGCCACTTGATCATCAGCGGGTTGGTCAGCCTTTTTCTCTTCCTTGGCTTTGCTGCTCTTCTTTTCAACTTTCTTGCCATCGGCCGTTGCTGGCTCTGACGTCTTTACTGTTGGCGCAACAGCTGGCGGTGCGATTGGGGTCTTCATCACATCGGCTGACTTGGCTGTCGGGGCAGCGGTAGAGACAGAAGGCGTTTTGGCCGGTGCAGTGACAGCTGCGGGCATTGATGCAGTCGCCTTGGCCGCTGGCGGTAAGGGCTGAGGGGCCGGGGTTTTTGCAGTTTCAACGGGTTTGGCAACCGGTGCAGGGATGGTCTTGTTGGCAGCAGCAGGAGCCGGTGTCGGGGTAGATGGCCTGGCTGACATCGCGGCGTTTGCACCACTGATGCTGACATCGCTACGTATTTCGGTCAACGTTTTTGGGCCAATACCGGAGACTTTTTCAAGATCATCCACGCTGCTGAACGGGCCATTTTTGGTGCGGTAGTCGATGATGGCTTGCGCCTTGGCGGGGCCAATCCCTTTCAGGCTATCCAGCTCTTCTTTGGTTGCGGTGTTGATATTGACCGCAGCATTGACGATGCCGCAAAAAGCGAACAGCAGGCTCAAGAGCAAGATGATTTTTTTCATTTTCATTTCCAATAAAGTGGGTTGCCAATACTGTGATTTTTACGCAGCCTAAGGAACTGAGACAGGCAGAACCGACTTATTTATCCAATTCGCACGCAAGGCGTGTGCTGCACGATTAGCCAAGCAAGCCTTTGAGCAAGCCCCCCAAGCCCTGCTGCGTAGCCCCTGCATCGGGCAAGCTGCCGTTCGGTGTCAGCTTGTCAATCACCGGAGGCAATAGCTGCGCAAGATGACCGGACAATTGATCTGGTGGAACACCCAAACTGGAAGCAAGTTGCTGAACTTTTTCCGAACCCAGAACACCCTGTAATTGATCAGCCGTGATCGGCAGGTTTTGTCCTGTACCGATCCACGACTCCGCGAGATGCCCAAGTCCGCCAGACTGGAACTGCTGCAATAGTCCCGTCAGGCCGCCACTCTGATTCAATATTCCTGAGACGACATTCATCAGCGCGCCGCTGTTGCCGCCCTGACCGGTTAGTCCGCCAAGCACTGAATCAAGCAATCCCATGGTGAATCTCCTTTTTCACGTTGAAACTGTTGAACTGCCTTAAACCATCACATATTTCATTGGTATTCGAAAACACGCTGCCAAGTAAAAAAACCAGCATCAAGGATGCTGGCTCTTGTGAAACGAACAGCAAATTACTTGACGCGTCTTTCGTAAGAAATCTGCTCAACTTCAATGCGCCGATTGGGCTCCAGACACTTGATCAGAGCGCCCCGCTTGCCAGTCTTGCACTCTGCGACGGGGTTTGCCTCGCCCTTACCCACTGCGGTAACGCGGCTGGCGTCAACTCCTTTACCGACCAGGTAGGCCTTGACGGCTTCGGCGCGACGCGTCGAGAGCTTGAGGTTGTACTTGTCGGAACCCAGGCGGTCGGTGTAGCCAGTGACAGTGACGTTGCTGATCTGGTTGTTGCTGACCAGCGCTTGGGCTATTTCGTCAAGCTTGGGCTGCGACGGAGCCAGATCGGCTTTGTCAAAGGCAAACAATTCGGTCGCCGAGAGCGTGAATTTCTCATACTTGGGCGCCGGTGCAGGAGCGGGTGCAGCCACCGACTCCTGCATCGGCAGCGGTGCGGCGATCGGGGGAGGTGGCGCTGCGGGTTTGTCGAACGCGTAGATCAAGCCAACATTCAGCAAGGTGTTGTTGCTCCGATTAAAACCGAAGTTGCTGTCGTGCAGATAGCTGTGAATACGGCGCAAGTCAACCTGTGAAGACCACTGGTCATCGAACGCATATTGAAAACCGAGGCCAAGATCGATGAAAGGTGAGGTTTTGGAAGCACTACCCACCGTGCCGCTGACCCTGTCTCGTCCTATGCCAAGTCCGCCAAGCAGGAAGGGCTTGAATTTGTCACGAGAAAACATGTACAGGGCATCGAGACCTAAAGTGGTCTGTTTGTAGGACGAGCCATTTTCACTTGCCTTGGAATAGTTGAGACCAGTTTGTATGTCCCAGCTGGGCGCTATGGGCTTGCCAAAGTGAAGACCTACGCCGCCGCCGTTTTTGTTGTCGCTGAGGAATTTTGAATCCGGGCATAAATAAACCCGTCAAGGTGGGTGACTTTTGTGTGTTTATATGGCATCGGGCGCGTGCAGTAGGGCGGAAGCTATGCTCAGTTCAACAACCGCCGCAGGAGATTTTTTTCAGCGTGGTGGCGTAGCGGGCTTCGAGTTCCTGCGCCGAAGAAGCGACCAGGCCGCTGTCGCGCAGCAGGCCGTCGGAGAGACCGTAGATCCAGCCGTGGATGGTCAACTCCTGACCGCGCGCCCAAGCATCGCGCACAAGGGTGGTCTGAGCGACATTCATCACCTGTTCCACTACGTTAAGCTCGCACAAACGGTCGCCGCGGGAGTCGACCGGCGCCTTGTCCAGTAATTCGCGATGCCGGCCGCGCACGTCCTGAATATGACGCAGCCAGTTGTCGACCAGGCCCAGTCGCTGTTCTTCGAGCGCGGCCTTGACGCCGCCGCAGCCATAATGGCCGACCACCATGACGTGACGCACCTTGAGTACATCGATGGCGAACTGCATCACCGACAGGCAGTTGAGATCGGTGTGCACCACCACGTTGCCGACATTGCGATGGACGAAGACTTCGCCGGGCATGAGGCCGGTGATTTCGTTGGCCGACACGCGCGAGTCGGAACAGCCGATCCACAAATATTCCGGCGTTTGCAGGTGGGCCAGCTTGCTGAAGAACTCGCTGTCGCTGGCGCGCATGGCATCGGCCCAAACCCGGTTGTTCTCAAACAAGTGGCCGAGGTCATTGCTATGCTGACTCATTTCCCAAACAGCCCTTTGAGCTTGTCGTTGAGGCCGTCTTGCAACTTCTGCTGAATTTCCTGTTTTTTCTCTTCCACTTTGGCCTTCGCCGCATCCTGCAACAAGCCGCCGAATTCGAGGTGGTACGAGAGGCTGGTGAACGGCCCGGTCACGCGCACCGGCACCGTCAGCCCCTTGAGCGATTCCAGTTCCTTGCCGCCCTGACCGGTCGCAGCCGAGACCACGGTGGCTTTGGCGAGATAGTTCATTTGGCCATTGCCGACATCGATATCACCGTTGCCACTGAGACGCAGAAAAGGCGACTTGGCGGTCAGATCGTCGTTGTGGGCGACGCCGTTGGCGATGGCGAAGGATGCCGAAAGCTCAGAGAAGTCGGTCTTGTCTACCGTATTGGCCTGCTGCACCGCGTCCTGTTTTGCCGATATCTTCGCTTTCAGATCGCGCAGCGTCTTAGCCAGGTCGATGCCCTTGATGGCGCCGTCTTTCAACAAGAGTCGTGCCGAACCGCTCAGCGCCTTCTTCATCGCGGCGACGGTTTCGCCGTGCGTGTTCAGGTCCAGCGTGATGTTGCCCTGACCTTCGATCAGGTCCTTGCCCACCGCGTCTTTCATCAACGGATTGATGCGAACGTCGCTGAGATTTTCCTTTAGCACGATGCGATTGCCGTCGGCATTGACCGACAGACTGCCCGACACCGTGCCGTCATAAAGACTGGCGGTATGCGGCGCGACATCAAGTTTTCCGGCGGCGGCCTTGAGATTGAACCGCACATTGGTGGCCTTGATGTTGTTCACTTGCAGGCTGCCGATGTGCACCGAACCGTTCAGGTTGAGCGCTTTCAGCGCGGAAAGATCGATGCGGTCGTTGGTCGGCGCAGCGGCCGATGTCTTGCCGGTTGCGGCGCTCTTGTCGGCCGGCGGCCGATATTTGTCGACATTGAGTCGGTCGATATCGAGATCGAAGCCCAGCCCCAACGGCGAGAACTTGCTCACCTTGATGCTGGCGCGGAGGTGGCTTTCGTCGAACTGCGTGGTGATTTCACCGCTGGCGTCCTGTTTGAGGAGATTGGCGGTCAACCGCCCGGCAATGGGCAGCTTGAGCTGCTTCATCGGCATTGCGGGAGAGGCGACGTCAACGCTGCCGGTAATTTTTGGCAGCGCGATGACCTGGGTTTGCAGATTGGCGCTAAGCGGTGTCTCGAGCGCGCCCTTGACACTGGTGTCACCCGCCCTGGCGTCGAGCTCCAGCGCCAGCTTGTCGGCTTTTATCAACTGGGTGCTGCCTTCGAAGCCCGAGAGCGTCAACTTTGCCGCCACATTGCGACCGCTGCCGACAAGGCTGGTACTCAGGCTGATGCGCTCACCGCCGGCCTTGCCGCTTCCCAATGCCAGCTTCGGTGCCTCCAGGTGAATGTTGAAGTCGTCCGCGCCCTGCCTGCCCTTGAGCGTGGCATCCAGCTTGGCCAAGCCATAGCGCTTAGCGTCGAGGTCGTAGTCGTACTGGGTGGCGAGCTGGAGGCTGGCATTGATCTTCGGCTTTTCGCTCAGCATGCGGGTGGACAAGGTCATGCTGCCGCTGGCGGCATTGGACAAGTGATCAGTCGTCAGCGCGAGATCGGACAACGTCAGGTGCTGCCCGGCCTTCTCGTCGCGCCAGTCCAGTTGGGCGTTGGCGATACGGACACCGGCGATGTCGAACTTCACCATCGCGCTGTCGTCCTTTTCCTTGGACATCAGGTCGGCGATATTGAGGCTGCCATCCTTGCGCCGGATCAGCGTGGCTTTGACGCCATCGAGTTCGATTCGATCCACCACGAATCTTTTTGACAGCAGCGGGATCACCTGGATTGAAACCCGCGCTGAATCAAACGCGGCGAATCCTGCATCGGAGCCGTGTTCGGACAGCGAAACCCTGCCGAGCTTGACGCCCATGCTGGGAAAAAACGACAGCGCCGCCTCGCCATCAATCCTGAGGTTGCGCTGTTTCTTTTCCATCACAATGCGCGACAGTTCGTGCTTGAGCATGTTGGCATCAACAGTGGCGGCGATCAAGCCGATGGTGGCGACGGCCAACAGCAGCAGGCCGCCGCCAATGATGATGACAATTTTGTAGGGTTTCATGGCGTTCCGCGCAGCACTGGTCACGCCACGCCTGCCGCACCTTACTTGCGCAGGGAATCGCGAATCTCACGCAGCAGGGCCACGTCTTCCGGGGTTGCCGGCGGCGCGACGGGCTCGGAGCGTTTGAGGCGGTTGATCTGTTTCACCATCATGAAAATGATGAACGCCAGAATGATGAAGTTAACCGCCACCGTGATGAAGCTGCCGTAGGCCAACACCGGAACCCCGGCCTTCTTGAGGTCGGCCAGCACGGCAAGGTTATTCGGGTTCTTGCCGAGGACCAGGAACATATTGGAAAAATCGAGGTTGCCAACAACCGCGCCAACAACAGGCATGATCAGATCGTTAACCATCGAGTCGACAATCTTGCCGAAAGCAGCGCCGATGATCACTCCAATCGCGAGGTCCATCACGTTGCCCTTGACCGCGAATTCGCGGAATTCTTGCATCATGCTCAAGAGACTCTCCCTCTAGATATATTTGAACTTTTGGTGCGCCCGGCCCGATTCGAACGGGCGACCCCTGCCTTCGGAGGGCAGTACTCTATCCAGCTGAGCTACGAGCGCGCTGGCGGCGATTGTACCGGTTCCTCTGGAACACGGGAATCCTTTGAGCAACGTCGTTGCGCGGGGGAATTGGCTATAATCCAGCACTTTTAATTTTTGTCCGACGGAGATTCCACATGTCCGATCATTCTGAGCATTCAGAACCGAATTTCATTCCACTGGTTGTCGGCAGTTTCATGTTCGTCGGCTTCGCCATCGCACTCGCCTATTTCATCGTCGGCCATGGCGCCAAGCCGGAGAATCCGGAAGTGGTGAACGCCCGCATCCAGCCGGTCGCCAAGCTTGAGATCGCCGCCGTCGGGGTGGCCGCGGCCGGAGCCCGCACCGGCGAACAACTGTTTCAGTCGGCTTGCACCGCATGCCACTCCACCGGCGCCGTCGGCGCTCCGAAAGTCGGCGACAAGGGCGCCTGGGCGCCGCGTATCAGCTTGGGCCTGAAGGGCCTGCTGGCATCGGCGATCAAGGGCAAGAACGCCATGCCACCCAAGGGCGGTGTTGGCGACGCGACGGATGCTGAACTTACCCGCGCGATTGTCTACATGACCAACAAATCCGGCGCAAGCTTTCCGGAGCCGAAGTAAGGCTCCGGAAAGCTTGCGCCGTTGGCGCAAGTTGACGACTTCACCCCCGGCCCCTCTTCCCACCTCTTCGGGTGGTTCCGGCAAGCCTCCTACAAGAAGAGGGGTGACGAAATTAGCAGGGCAGCTTTGGCTGCCCTGTTTTGTTTCAGGTGTTGCCCAGCAGCGCCTTGAACTGCGCGAACTTCGCCCGCCCGGCCTGCTTGTCCGGCGTCGTCTCAAGTTGACCGCCGCCATGTTTGAGATCGTCGCCCATCTCGGCGATGAAGCGCGAGGGTTCGCACGCGCGCCATTCCTTGCCGGTCTTGCGCTTCATGCTGTGGCTAATGTGCAGGCTGTGCCGGGCGCGAGTGATGCCGACATACATCAGGCGCCGTTCTTCTTCCAGCCGGCTGCTGTCGGTCGATTCGCGGTGTGGCAGAATTCCCTCCTCGATGCCGACCAGAAACACATGACGGAACTCCAATCCCTTTGCCGCATGTAGCGTGGAGAGTTGCATCGCATCGAGGCCGCGATCATTCTTGTCGAGCATGGTGATGAGCGCCACGGTCTGGGTCAGTTCAAGCAGGTTCTTGTTGTCTTCCTCGCCTTTGCGCGACAGCCATTCGACGAAGTCGCGCACGTTGCTCCATTTGGATTCAGCTTCGCGCGGATCCAGCGTTTCGAACAGCCAGGTCTCGTAACCGATGGCCAGCAGCAAGTCCTCCAGTAGCTGACGCGCCGGTTCGCGCGGTGCGCGGAGTTCCAGCCGATTGATGAATTGGCCGAACTCGCGCACCGCCGCCAGCTGCTTTGGGTTGACGTGCTGTTCGGCGCCAGCTTCGAAGGCGGCGGTGAACAGGCTGATGTGGCGCTGCCCGGCGTAGGTGCCCAAGGTTTCCAGGGTGGCGCTGCCGATACCGCGCTTGGGCGTGGTGACAGCGCGGATGAAGGCCGGATCATCATCCGGATTAGCCAGCAGACGCAGATAGCTGGTGATGTCCTTGATCTCGGCCCGCTCGAAAAACGACTGTCCGCCGGACAGCGCATAGGGAATATTCTGGTCGCGCAAATGCTGCTCGAAAGCCCGCGCCTGGTGATTGCCGCGATACAGAATCGCATAGTCGGACCACTTGCCGCGATGTTCGAAACGATGCGCCATCAGTCGTGCCACCGCCCACTCGGCCTCGTGCGCGCTATCGCGGCAGATCTGGATGTGGATTGCGTCGCCGTGGCCGAGGTCTGACCATAACCGCTTTTCGATCAGCCTGGGGTTGTTGGCGATCAGTGCGTTGGCCGCCTTGAGAATGCGCGTGGTTGAGCGGTAATTCTGTTCCAACTTGACGACATGAAGTCGCGGGAAGTCTTCGCGCAGCAGATTGATATTTTCCACATCGGCACCGCGCCAGGCATAGATTGCCTGATCGTCATCGCCCACTGCGGTGAACGCGGCGCGCGGCCCGGCCAACAACTTCATCAGTGTGTACTGGCAGCGGTTGGTGTCCTGATATTCATCCACCAACAAATGCCGGATGCGCCCCTGCCAGCGCCCCAGGGTCTCCGCCTCTTGCTCCAGCAGCTTGACCGGCAGGCGAATCAAATCGTCGAAGTCCACTGCTTGATAGGCGCGCAGGGTGCGTTCGTATTCAGCGTAAGTGCGGGCTGCTGCGATTTCCAGCGGGTCGACCGCCGCAGCCAGCGCCTGCTCCGAATTCAGCAGCGCATTCTTCCATAGCGAGATGCGGTTCTGCACCGCCCGCACCTGGCTTTTGTCGGTGCTCTTCAGCAGATCCTGAAAAAGGCCGAACGTGTCCGACGCATCAAGAATGGAAAAGCCGGGTTTTAACCCGATCAGCTTTGCCTCGTGACGCAGAATGCGCGCGCCCAGCGCGTGAAAGGTGCTGACCGTGAGACCTTCCGCCGCACAGCCGCCGAGCAATCCGGCCACGCGCGCCTGCATTTCCTTCGCCGCCTTGTTGGTGAAGGTGATCGCCGCGATATGTCTGGCCGACATGCCGCAGCCCTCGATCAGCCAGGAAATTTTTTCCGTGATGACGCGGGTCTTGCCGCTGCCCGCGCCCGCCAGCACCAGCAACGGGCCGTCGAGATAGCGCACCGCCTCCCGTTGCGGATCGTTGAGATGCACGGCTATTGTCTGAGTTACTTCAGCATGCCAAAGACTTTGCGGGCCATGCTGCCGGCGGCGCCCACGGGATCCTGGCGGATGGCCTTTTCTTCTTCGGCAATCATCAGGTAGAGACCGTCGAGCGCTTTTTGCGTCACGTATTCATCCAGATGCGCATCCTGTTCCTTGACCAGTCCCAGTTTGGCGGCTTTGCCGGCAAACTGGTCATACTTCTCCGCCAGCTTCACCTTGCCCATCGCCTTTTGCACAATGGGCTTGAACTTCTGCGCCATCGACTCCGCTGTGGTGCGGCGGAAATACTGCGTGCCAGCGTCGTTGCCACCTTGCAGGATGCCTTTCGCGTCTTCCACCGACATCTTCTTGACGGAATTCACCAGCAATGTCTTCGCCTCCGGCACCGCGGCTTCGGCCGCACGGTTCATGGTGGTTTCCAGCTCGTCGGCATATTTGCCCATGCCCAGGCTGCGCATCATGCCTTGCGCTTTTTGCACACTTGGTGGCAGTGGAATTTTCACCTTCGCATTGCCGAGAAAACCATCGGTGCGACCGAGGCTTTCCACCGCCTTGCCGGCACCCTGCGTCAGGGCTTCTTTCAAGCCCCCCACAGCGTCCTTATTGCTCAAATCCTGTAGAGACAGTGCGTAACTGCTGCTGGCAAGGCACAAGGTGACAAACGTCAGCAAAAAGCCGAAAATCGGGCGCATCTTCAAGTTCATCATGGCAGGACACTCCAGCGTGAAAAAAAAATGGGTCGCGGGAATTGGCGCAATCGTCATCGCTATTGCGGGCTGGCTGATTCTCTCACAGAAGCCGGCCGCCCCTGATATCACCGTTGCCACACTTAAAGGCGACAAGCTCTCACTCGCGCAACTGCGCGGCAAGGTAGTGCTGGTGAATTTCTGGGCCACCTCCTGCGCCACTTGCGTCAGTGAAATGCCGAAGATGGTGGACACCTACAATACCTTCGCGCCGCGCGGCTACACGATGGTGGCGGTCGCCATGGATTACGATCGCCCCGACTACGTGCTCAACTACGCCACGCGCAACAGCCTGCCGTTCACGGTGGCGCTCGATCTCAAGGGCGAGGCCGCGCAAGCTTTCGGCGGCGTGCGCCTGACGCCGACCAGTTTCCTGATCGACAAACAGGGCCGCATCGTCCAGCAGTACCTCGGCGAGCCCGACTTTCCCAAGCTGCATGCACTGGTGGATCAGCTGCTCAAGGAATCCTGATTTTCCTCGGTTGCATGCGGTCCTAGCGACCGCTCCGCATCATCCGTTCCATGAAAGCGCGCGTCGGATCGGCATCTTCGACCTGGTTGGGACGTTCCTCCGGCATCATGTACTGAAGCACGGCCTTGCTGGCGTCGGGCCGGTCCAGATTTCCCGTCACCAGTTTTGGGAACGCGATCACCAGCGCCACCATCACGATCTGGATCAGGACGAAGGGAACTGCGCCCCAGTAGATTTCCGAGGTGCGCACTGCGGATGGGGCCACCGAACGCAGATAAAACAGGGCGAAGCCGAACGGCGGATGCAGGAACGAGGTTTGCATGTTCACACCGAGCAGCACGCCGAACCAGATCAGGTCGATGCCCAGCTTTTCAGCCACCGGCGCCAGCAGCGGCACAACGATGAATGACAGCTCGAAGAAATCGAGGAAGAAGGCCAGCACAAAGATCAGCAGATTGACCGCGACCAGAAACCCGAGTTGTCCACCGGGCAGGTTTTGCAGCAGATGTTCGACCCAGACATGGCCGTTCACGCCGTAGAAGGTCAAGCTGAAGATACGTGCGCCGACCAGGATGAAGATGACAAAGGTGGTGAGCTTGGCAGTGGCGTCCATCGCCTGTTTGAGCAGGGTGACGGATAGTCGCCGACGCAGCAGCGCCATGACCAGTGCTCCAGTGGCGCCCATCGCGCCACCTTCGGTCGGCGTGGCGATGCCGAGGAAGATGGTGCCGAGCACCAGAAAAATCAGCAGCAACGGCGGGATCAGCGAGGTAACAATGCGCCACAGCAACTGGCGGCCGCGCAACGTGCGCGCCTCTGGCGGCAGTGCTGGCACCCAGTGCGGCCTGAACAGTGAAATGCCAAACACGTAGATGGCATAAAAGCCGGTCAGCATCAGGCCGGGAATCAGCGCACCCTGATACATGTCGCCGACTGACTTGCCGAGCTGGTCGGCCATGATGATCAGCACCAGCGAGGGTGGGATGATTTGCGCCAGGGTGCCGGCGGCCGCGATTACGCCAGACGCAAGACGGCGGTCGTAGCCGTAGCGCAGCATGATGGGCAGCGAGATCAGCCCCATCGAGATCACCGAGGCGGCTACGACACCGGTGGTCGCGGCCAGCATCGCGCCGACCAAAATCACGGCATAGGCCAGCCCGCCGCGCACCGGACCGAACAACTGGCCGATGGTATCGAGCAGATCTTCGGCCATGCCGGAGCGTTCGAGGATCAGCCCCATGAAAGTGAAAAAAGGCACCGCCAGCAGGGTTTCGTTGCTCATCACGCCGAACACTCGCGCCGGCATGGCCTGCAACAGTTCCGGCGGCAGCACGCCCAGCACAATGCCGATCAGCGCGAAAAAGATGCCGTTGGCGGCCAGCGCAAAGGCCAGCGGATAGCCGAGCAGCAGGAAGACGATCAGCGAGCCGAAGATAATCGGCGCCAGATTGGCCACCAGGAACCCGCTCATTGTTTTGCCGCTGTGCGCTGCGTGATGATCGCTTCAGCCAATTCGAGTTCGGCGGGCTTGGCGTGTTCCTTGACGCCCGGATCGGGGGCCAGACCCTTGAGCCAGGCGACGCGTTTGATGATTTCTGACACCCCTTGCAGTGCAAGCAAAGTAAAGCCCACCGGCATCATCATCTTGACCGGCCACTGGATCAGGCCGCCGGCATTGGCGGAGGTTTCACCGGAAATAAAGGCGTTGGTGAAGTAAGGCCAGGAGAGATACAACATCAACAAACTCATCGGCAGCAGGAACAGAATTGTGCCGAAGATATCGATGCCCACCTGCGTGCGGCGCGAAAAGCGCAGGTAGATGACATCGATGCGCACGTGTTCCTGCTTGAGCAGCGCGTAGCCGCCACTGAGCAGAAACAGCGTCGCGAACATGTACCATTGGCCTTCGAGGAAGGCGTTGGAACTGGTGTCGAAGACCTTGCGCACCACGGCGTTGCCGGCGCTAACCAACACTGCGGCCAGCACCAGCCAGCAGGCGAGTTTGCCGATACGTTCGTTGAGGCCGTCGATCAGACGCGACAAGCCCAGCAGTACCTTCACGTTTCCCCCTCAGGCCTGGCGGTTAGAATTCCGGGCATTGTAGCTTGCCAAAAATCATGAACACCACCCGCATCTGTATTGTTCGCCACGGCGAAACCGACTGGAATCTCGAACGGCGCTTGCAGGGCCAGCTTGATACGGATCTCAATGCCGCAGGCAGAGCGCAAGCCGAGGCGACCGCGCGAGAATTGGCGCAGCATGCCTTCACCGCCCTCTACAGCAGCGACCTGATGCGCACGATGCAAACGGCGATGGCGATGGCGGAGCGACTGGCGTTGAACGTGCACCCTGAACCAGGGCTGCGTGAACGCCACTATGGCGTGTTCCAGGGACTTACGGCGACTGAACTGGCGCGCGATTATCCTGAAGCCCATGCCCGATTTCTGACGCGCGACCCCGATTACGATTTCGATCATGGCGAAAGCCTGCGCAACTTCGCAACGCGCGTGACGCAGACTGTCGAGCGCGTCGCCTCGCATCACGCCGGGCAGACCCTGCTGCTGCTGACGCATGGTGGCGTGCTGGACATCGTCTATCGCCGCATCACCGGCCGCGATCTGAGCGGCCCACGCGACTTCCCTGTACCGAACGCCGCCCTCAACTGGATCGAGGTCGGGCCGCAAGGCTGGCGCCTGCTTGAGTGGGCCGACCGCAGTCACCTGCAATGCACGCTGGAGCAGGCCGTCGAGTAGTGCGGTGCTAAAATGGGCCGCTTTCCCCACCCACGGACCGCGCCATGTTTTCCAAGCAAAATACCCTTGCCAAAACCGACCCGGACCTGTGGTCCGCGATCCAGGCTGAAAATCGCCGCCAGGAAGACCACATCGAGCTGATCGCTTCGGAAAACTATGTCTCCTGCGCGGTACTCGAAGCGCAGGGTTCGCAGCTCACCAACAAATACGCCGAAGGCTATCCCGGCAAGCGTTATTACGGTGGTTGCGAGCATGTCGATGTGGCGGAGCAACTGGCCATCGACCGCGCCAAAAAGCTGTTCGGCGCCGATGCCGCCAACGTCCAGCCCAATTCCGGTTCGCAGGCCAACCAGGCGGTGTTCTTGGCCTTCCTGCAACCGGGCGACACCATCCTCGGCATGAATCTGGCCATGGGCGGGCATCTGACTCATGGTTCGCCGGTGAACATGTCCGGCAAGTGGTTCAAGGTGATTCCCTATGGCCTCACTGCCAAGGAAGAAATCGACTACGACGAAATGGAGCGCCTGGCGCACGCGCACAAGCCCAAGCTGATCATTGCCGGCGCCTCCGCCTACGCCTTGCGCATCGACTTCGAACGCTTCGCCAAGGTGGCAAAAGCGGTTGGCGCCAAATTCATGGTGGATATGGCGCACTACGCCGGGCTGATCGCGGCGGGTTTCTATCCCAATCCGGTGCCCCACGCCGATGTCGTCACCACCACTACGCACAAGACCCTGCGCGGCCCGCGCGGCGGACTGATCCTGATGAAGGCCGAACACGAAAAGGCCATCAACTCCGCCATCTTCCCCGGCTTGCAGGGCGGCCCGCTGATGCATGTGATCGCGGCCAAGGCGGTGGCGTTGAAAGAAGCCATGACGCCCGAGTTTCGCCGCTATCAGGAACAGGTCATCGAGAACGCTATCGTCATGGCCAAGGTGCTGGCCAGCCGCGGGTTGCGCATTGTTTCCGGCCGCACCGAGTCGCACGTGTTTTTGGTGGATCTTCAGTCGAAAAGCATCACTGGCAAAGAGGCCGAGGCGGCGCTGGGCCACGCGCATATCACGGTCAACAAAAATGCGATTCCCAACGATCCGCAAAAGCCTTTCGTCACCTCCGGCATCCGCATCGGTACGCCGGCCATGACCACGCGCGGCTTCACCGAGATCGAGGCCGAGCAGGTCGCCCACCTGATCGCCGACGTGCTCGACGCGCCAGGCAACGAGACGGTGCTGGAAAAGGCGCGCGGCAAGGTGGCCGAACTGTGCAAGAAATTTCCGGTGTATGGCTGACGTAGTGATTACCCGCCGCTATGCGGCGGGTCTGATTAGTCGTAGTCGCCCCCTTCCTCGGGAAGGGGGTTGGGGGGCAGGTTTCTATTGTGTCCAAAGGGCACTTCATAACTTGCTCCCACGGAGCAAGTTATGAAGTGCCCTTATTGCAACGACCCCAACACCCAGGTCATTGACACCCGGGAGAACGATGACGGTGACACGGTGCGCCGCCGCCGCCGTTGTTTGGCCTGCGACAAGCGTTTCACCACCTACGAACGAGTCGAGTTGCAACTGCCGCAGGTGGTGAAAAAGAATGGCAGCCGCGCCACATTTGACCGTGAAAAGCTGGAAAGCAGCCTGATGCTGGCGCTGCGCAAGCGTCCGGTGACTACCGAGAGCATCGATGCCGCGATTGATCGCATTGAAGAAAAGCTCGTCACGCTGGGTGAACGCGAAGTGGCCTCCGACCGCATCGGCGAACTGGTGATGCGCGAACTGAAGAAGCTCGACAAGATCGCTTATATCCGCTTCGCTTCGGTGTACCGCAACTTCGAGGATGTGGATGAATTTTCCGATGCCATCCGCGAGGTGAAGAAGCCGCGGACACCGCGCAAAGCCACCTGAACGCTGGGGCACGGAAAAATAATGATGCTGCCGTGCCCGCTCCATTTCCATTTAGCGACTAAACATGTTTTCGGCGATTGATCACGCGTTCATGGCGCGCGCCCTGCAACTGGCGCAGCGCGGCCTTTTCACTACGACACCCAATCCCCGCGTCGGCTGCGTACTGGTGCGCGATGAGCGCGTTGTCGGCGAAGGCTGGCACGCGAAGGCCGGAGAAGCGCATGCCGAGGTGAATGCGTTACGTGTCGCGGGGGATTCGGCGCGCGGCGCCACCGCCTATGTCACGCTCGAACCGTGCGCCCATTTCGGCCGCACGCCACCCTGCGTCGATGCCTTGCGCACCGCAGGCGTGGCGCGGGTTGTGGCTGCGATGCAGGATCCGAATCCGCGGGTGGCGGGAAAGGGACTGCGCGCGCTGGGCGCCGCCGGGATCGATGTGGCGAGCGGGCTGCTCGAAACGGAGACGCGCGAACTCAATATCGGTTTCGTCTCGCGCATGACGCGCGCCCGGCCTTGGCTGCGGCTCAAGGTCGCGGCAAGCCTCGATGGCAAGACGGCATTGAACAATGGCAAATCGCAGTGGATCACCGGCGCCGATGCGCGGCGCGATGCCCATGCCTGGCGTGCGCGCAGTTGCGCCATCCTCACCGGCATCGGCAGCGTGCGTGACGACGATCCGCGCCTGACGGTGCGCGATGTGGCAACCACGCGCCAGCCGCTGCGGGTGGTGGTCGACAGCCGCCTCGAATTGCCGCTCACGGCCAGGATGTTTGAGGGCGGAAACCTGCTGGTCGCGGCGGCGGCGCAGGACGATGCGAAGATTGCCGCATTGGCTCGGCGAGGCGCCGAAGCCGTGGTGATTCCCGGCGCGGGCGGCAAGGTCGACCTGCCGGCGCTGCTGCTCGAACTGGGGCGGCGCGGCATCAACGAAGTGCTGGTCGAGGCGGGCTTCAGGCTGAACGGCTCGCTGCTGCGCGAAGGCTGTGTCGACGAACTGCTGATCTACCAGGCGCCGATCCTGCTCGGCGATGCCGCGCGCGGCATGTTCGACCTGCCGGAACTGACTGCGCTTTCCGGCAAGCGCGAACTTGAAATGCGCGAGTTGCGCCGCGTCGGAAACGATCTGCGTTTTCTGGCCCGGTTCAAATAAGCGTTCAAGCGCCTGCTGGTGAACGCCAGCGCGCTCTTATTCGCTGAGGTGGATGAAGTCGTGCAGCAGCGGATAGATCTCCGCATCCCAGCGCCGCCCTTGGAACACGCCGTAGTGGCCGACGCCGGTCTGGACGTGGTGGCGTTTCATTCTGGGCCGGATGCCCTTGCATAGATCCTGCGCCGCACTTGTCTGGCCGACTGCGCAAATATCATCCCTTTCGCCCTCGACGGTGAATAGAGCGGTGCGTTGAATGGCGCCCGGATCAATGCACCGACCACGATATTCGAACTTGCCCAACGGCAGGTGGTGTTCCTGGAATACCGTGCGCACGGTTTGCAGATAGAAGTCGGCGGACAGATCCATGATCGCGAAATATTCTTCGTAGAACGTGCGGATGACGTCGGCCTTGTCGAGCTGCTGGTCGACAAGATTTCGGTAGAGATCCATAAACGAATTGGTATGCCGGTCAAGATTCATGCTGACAAAGCCGGTGATCTGCATGAAACCGGGATAAACGCGGCGCAAGCCGCCCTTGTAGCGCAGTGGCACGGTGCCGATCAGGTTCTGCTCGAACCATTCGATCGGATGGCTCATCGCGAGCTCATTCACGCTAGTCGGGTTGACGCGGGTGTCGACCGGCCCCGCCATCAGGGTCATGCTGTGCGGCTGGCTGGGATTGTTGTCTTCCGCCATGACCGTGGCCGCCACCAGCGCCGGCACCGCCGGTTGACACACGGCGACGAGATGGGCGCGTTCCCCGATCCGTTCGAGAAAATGGATGATGTGATCAACTAATTCATCAAGGCCGAAGCGGCCTTCCATCATTGAAACGTCGCGGACATTGTGCCAGTCGGTGATGTAGACATCGTGATCACGCAACATGGTGCGCACGGTGCCGCGCAGCAATGTGGCAAAGTGGCCCGACATCGGCGCCACGATCAGCACCGGGGGCTGCCTTGTCTGGATATCCTTCCTGAAGTGCAGCAGATCGCAAAACGGGGTGTGATGCGTCACCTCTTCGGTCACCTGCACCACACGACCGCCGACCTTGACACTCTCGATGCCGAAGGCGGGTCGGCGATGGGTCAGCCGGGTGCGCGCAAGTACTTCGCAGGCAGCCGAGAATCGGGGCAAGAGAACCTCGCCGATCTTGTTGCCCGGCCAAGGGCGGAAAAATATGTCGCTGGTAGCCTGCGCGAGTGCGCGTATCGGACCCAATGCATCCGCATACGTTTGATAGGTTCGGTAGATCATGGGTTCGGGGAATATTCTCGAAAACTGACGACATTGCTATCGTCCGCAATATGCGTGCCATGGTTCGTGGCGACCTGGCACATCCTTTGCTGTGAAACATATTATCGCATGGGGTTACGGCATCCCTCTGCCGATGCCTCGATCATTTGAAAAGTGCTCGCTTCAGCAAGGAAGAGACCATGACCAAAGCCACGCTCACCCTTAAGGAAACACCGAATAAGTCCCACCTACTGTGAACGATTTTTTCGGAGTCGTGTCAGACGAAGAGACATTCACGCAAGGGGAAACAGAATGAAGCAAACGACACTGGCGGTATCGGGATTTGAGAAGCACGGTCGGGCGACGCGTAAAGCCGAGTTTCTGGCGCGCATGGAAACCTTGATGCCTTGGGCGGAGTTCTGTGCCCTGATTGAACCGCACTACCCCAAGGCGGGGAATGGCCGCCCGCCGATGACCGAAGGAAATCCCTGTGGGATTGGCTTGGAACGCATGCTGCGCATGTACTGCATCGCCAACTGGTTCAACCTTGCTGACGAGGCTTGTGAAGATGCTCTCTACGATGTCGCGGTGTTCCGTGAGTTCTGTGGTTTCGATCTTGGCGAAGAGCGGATCGCCGATGCCGGGACACTGCTCAACTTCCGCCACCTGCTCGAAGCGCATGACTTGGGAGCCGCCATGTTCGCCAAGGTTGGCGCGCTGCTGGAGGCCAATGGAATGAAGCTCTCGAACGGCACGATAGTTGATGCGACCCTGATCGCCGCACCGCCCTCGGTCAAGAACAAAGACAAGGCCCGTGATCCGGAGATGCATCCAACCAAGAAAGGCAACCAGTGGCACTTCGGCATGAAGCTGCACATCGGCGTGGATAGCGCCAGTGGCTTGATCCACAGCGCCAGCGTCACCGCGGCCAATGTCCATGATCGCCACGAAGTGCCGAACTTGCTGCATGGGAATGAAACCCGCTCCTACGGTGATAGCGCTTATCGAGGCAAAGAACAACGGGAACGGCTCAGGGAGCTTGCGCCAAAGGCTAAGGACTTTACCAACCGACGCGCTTACCGGAATTCGCCGCTCTCCGATGCCGACAAGCAAACCAATCGCAGAAAGTCTGCGGTACGTTCCAAGGTCGAGCATCCGTTTCTGACCTTGAAGCGTTTGTGGGGCTTTGCCAAAGTTCGTTTTCGCGGCCTTGAGAAGAATGCCAACCGGGCCTTTGCCATGCTGGCGATGATCAACATCAGCATGTGGGGACGACCCCTCGCAGGAGAGGTGCGTCCAGCGTGAGTGAAATGCAGAGAGATCTCGCTTGATTAGCCCCACAACAGCTTCCCAGTCAATGATATTTCTGTTCGTCTCATCATTTCGTCTCAATTTGATTTCGTCGTCGCGCTTCGCGATGGCTTGTTAAGCGTTTCCTTAGCAGCAAGAACTACTCATCGTGGTCGTTGCGCGGGTGGCTTCTGACAAAATTCTCCGGCTTGCGTTTTGAAGAACGCATTCTGCCGCCGGATGATCCCGACGCCCGCGCCGAAATCCTGTTGCTATCGTCTTCCACTCTGGTGCCTTGCCTGACGCACAATGGTGTCAAGGTGTGGGACACCCTGGCCATTGCCAAATACCTCGCCGAAGCCAAACCGAAGGCCGGCTTGTTGCCGGCTGAGCGCGAAGCACGTGCGCACTGCCGCTCGATATGCGGCGAGATGCACTCAGGCTTTGCCAGCATGCGCGCCTCCCTGCCGATGAACCTGAAAGGTCATTTCCCGGGGTTCAAGATCTGGTCCCGTGCCCAAGCCGATATCGACCGGATCACCGCGATCTGGCGCGAATGTCTGACCACTTCCGGCGGCCCTTACCTGTTTGGCGAGCGCACCATGGCAGATGCGATGTATGCGCCAGTCGCGACACGCTTTGTTACTTACGACGTGAAACTCGACCC